>CAYXJO010000019.1:0-3092 GCA_964465205.1 uncultured Gammaproteobacteria bacterium | reverse complement strand
AATTGGCCCAATTACTAACTTGCAGGGGCGGTAGGAATCGAACCCACGCTAACGGTTTTGGAGACCGTAGTACTACCACTATACGACACCCCCAGAAAGTAAAAATATAATACCTCAAAAACTCCCAAAAGGCAAGGGGTGACTATGCAAGAAAAGAAAAACCGTTATTTTTCAACCGGAGCAGATACAGAAGTTGGTTTTATCTGTTTGGGAAGAGAGAAAACTGCAAACAACATGAGCAACCAATAAAATAATGTTCCAACCGAAGATAAAGATGCATGGATATACCCCAAAAATACCTGAAACACCAAAGGCAAAGTAATTGCCAACAAACCCATTACAAATACATTTCCGTAAGTTAATTCTCTTTTAGCTATACGCGCGACAATCCAAATCCACAATGACATAAACGCAATAAAAATAATTCGACTGATGACCGTGCCAACAAATAACAGAACAAACAAAATAGCGGTAAATAAATACACCCATTTACCACGAAAACTATCTGCCCAACGCATTACAGTATTTTTGTCCAATTGACCATTAGGCACATTTTTCCAATCGCGAATTTCGGTTTTAGCCATATTACCATTGCGAATGGTAAAACTATTCTTAGTCAGTAATATCACATTGTCTGTACTAGTACGAATGAAACTATTTACTTCCACAGTATTGGTCGCGACAGTATCTACTACTAAAACCGCCCGTTCTTTTTCATCGCCAATTTCACGCACAAATGGTTGTTCCAAACCAGTGACAGTTAATTCTCCACCCTTCATCTCAGCCATAAAGTCTGGAACATTTTTATCTAAAAAATCTTTACCTTTATCCACCGCCATGGGCAAGCCCCAAATAGCCGGCAACACGGACAGAAATGATACAAACAATACCAATAAGAAAAAATATTGCCAATTTTTCTTTGTCTCAGTTCGCTTGGTGGCTAACCAACGGAAATCATAGAGACTTTGATAAAACTTTTTTAAAAATTCCATATTATTTTATATAATTAAAAAAGTTAGCCCAACGAAGAGCTAACAATTTTGTTATTTGGTTTCTTTATGTTTTACATGTTTACGACAGTGGCGGCAATACTTTTGCATTTCCAGACGATTTTTTAGCGTCTTCTTGTTTTTGCTGCTGAAGTAGTTGGTGCGCTTGCACTCGGTACACTCCAGTTTGATCATGTTATCTTGCGACATATGTTTTAATTAATTTTAATTGGTGGGCAGGGAAGGATTCGAACCTTCGAAGGCGGAGCCAACAGATTTCACTAACCCAAAAGTTTCCTAATGGAGTGGACTATATCTTTACCCCGAAGGGTATCCTGGTATCTAGTCTCTACGGCGCTCCCCGACAAATTGCCGGAGTTCCCACGGTATTAGCATGACCAAATCGGTTTTAGCTTTCACCGTTATCCCAGGAAGTTTATCCTAAAGTTTCCTTTAGGAGCTGCATTTTCTACAGTCTGTCCCCTTTGACCGCTCGGGAACCTGCCCATTACAGGGTATGTATCATGTTAGAACAAAGCGATAAAATCTTCATCAAAAGTTTTTTATCACTATATCGAACATGCAGAACACCATACGGCGTCACTCTTTTACCTCTGTTGAAAGTCGAACGTATATAAGGTTTTGTAAACTGCTCTTTTTCAACTTTCAACTGAGATGACCAAAAATTTATTAACCCAGTTGTGTCTTGATTGGAGAAACAATACAAATAAAATCTTAGTCTAGCGTCGTCAACACGACATATTTTTCTTAAAAATTTTACAAATAAACTAATTACCGCAACATCTGAATTGGCCAAATCAACTGTGACACCAGTTTTGGCCCCCTCCCCGTAATAAAGCATGATGGCAGCAATCAACAATTCACGTTCTTTAATAGATAAATTATCTTTAAAACGAAAAGATGGTGCTTTGTTTTCGAACAAAATTTTATTTTGTTCTTGCAGGCTCTTGCGTGGCACAGACTGACGTCGCAACGAACCATACACTTGCTTTAAAGAAATGCCTATTGTTTTAGCAATGTCCTTTCCAACCATACCACTCTCATACATTTTTCTAACAGATATTTCTTGTTTATTAGTAATCTTTTTGTTAGGCATAAGTAAGTGGCGTATAGACTCTCACATTATACCAAACGACCAATAAATTGTAAATAACTATCCGTAAAGCTAGCTGCAGCCAGAGCCGTCTCGGGGGTTCGAACCCCGGACCTACGGTTTACAAAACCGTTGCTCTACCAGCTGAGCTAAGACGGCAAGTCTAAATTAACCCAGAGCCGTTGCGCGGATTTGAACCGCGGACCACCTCCTTACCATTTCTTACGGCCATAGGTAAATGGCTAAATCTTGGCTTAAACTCCGATAAATTCGGGTAAAAGCAGATTGAGGAGTACGCCGTTTTGATGAGTAGCTCTTTGTTTGGATTATGGCTCTTAATTTGAACACTGCGAGTAATAATATATCACACTTTCTGCGCGATAGTCAAGTGCCGAGCGCGGAAAGATTAAAACTTAATATCTTAACCTTATGCCCCTGCGCACTACGGTCATTGACCGCACGAAAAAAGACAACCTGCACCACCAGGCCGTGATTGAAAACGCTCTGCTCAAAGGCGGCTACTATCCATATTCCAACGCCTGGGTCGTGTGCGGGTTTGGCTGTACTAAATGCGGTGGCAGCGAAATCATTTGCTACGCCGGCCTGGCGCAGATAAACGGCAATGTCCGGCCGGTAAAGATTGGCGCGGACGGAATGGTAAACCCCATCCGCGATGACGGCCTGACGGACGGCATGCTGTTAAACATTATCCGGTCATATCTATAGCCGCCAAACTGTGAAGTTAACTTCACATTTATTCTTAAATCATTAACTAAACATATGTTCGAATTAGCCAAAACAATCGACATCAAAGACAGCGCCCTGGTATGGGATAGAGAAAACATCGAGCGGTGCGCCAAGAAGTTTAACTGGCAGATTGCGTCGCGACGCTGGATAGCAATTTACTGGGAATGTTCTAAGTGCCGCACCTATGATGTCAAGGGTTATGCCGGCTGGGTGGTAAAGCAAGCGGACACCGATCCCCTGCC
>CAYXJO010000018.1:0-5422 GCA_964465205.1 uncultured Gammaproteobacteria bacterium | reverse complement strand
GATTGGTTGGCCAAAATCGGGTGGGGGGCCGTGGCCGAAATTGGCCCAATTACTAACTTGCAGAGTGTTTACGAAAAAATTCGAACGGAATTTAAGGAAAATTTTTAACGGGGCGGGCGGAAGGAAGGGGTGGGGGGAGGGAATTCCGCCCGCCTTGGCCCGCCTCTGGCGTGGCCCACCGGCGCGCTTTAAAAAACTGCCAAACAACCTGTAAAAAAATCGGCTCGAACTTTACGGTGGCCAAAAGCAAACTTTTCTTTTCGTTTGACGATTGACCGTAAAAATCGTATACTATACAGGCGTAATTGAGCAGAATATAGCATATAACTATAATAGTATAACTATACGAATATGTCAAAACCGGAATCCACAATAGGGGAGAGCATAAAGAAATACCGAAATAAACTTGCTATTTCGCAAGATGTTTTATCTAAGCGGGCGAACCTTGCTTTTCATACGATTGCAAAAATCGAAGCAGGTTCAACACCTAATCCAACAATTGACACGGTCAAAAAAATCGCGGACGCGCTTGGTGTGTCGCTTGATGATTTAATGAAGTAATAATTTATGTTCCAACAGACATCATTATTGAATCAAAAAAATAAAGTATTTGATTTGGAAAAATTTCGTAAACTTAGAGAAAATACAGAGTTGGAATATAAAAAGATCACAGGTATACATAGTCCAGCTTTAAAATCAGATGTGGTATTTAACTCTGATGGTTTTCACCATCTGCGGTACGATAATACGAGGGCAGAAAGAAGCAAGGAATCTCAAAGAAGTAAATTTTTATTTTTTAATAAAGCGGTGGATATAATAAAAAAATCTACGACCATCCAGGAATACAGAAGAAATGTAATGCCTGTTGGCCATCCGGATAAAGGTGGTTTTAGAAAGACTAAGTTAGTTGAATGGTTTGGTTTGTATGCTGTGACTAGTTTCGCCGATCAAATACGAGTAATGACTGTAATACGTAGGATAGGTGGAGATAATGGTCAGTATCATTTTTGGAGTGTTATGCCATTTTGGACATTATGCAACAAAAGAAGAGTTGTAGGTTCTCAGATCATTGAAGATAACTAAAAAATCCCTTAGTTAAGGGACATTTTAGAGTGCTTGGCTTCGGCTTATGGTCCTTGCGGATTGGCCGAACGGGGCTTGCGCCCACAAGCACGAAGATAATATACCACAAAATCGTCATTTTGTCAACAGTTATCCACAGAGGGCGTAAAAACAAAAAAACCGCTAATTTGCGGTAGTGTAATTCGACGGCTTTAGTTGTAAAATGCCTATAGGCATTTTACAACTAAAGCCGTACAAAGTCAATAGTAAAATTATTACATTAGTTGATATTAAAAATTTTGATATAGATATTAATGATCTATTGGATAACATACGGATTTTAACTAGATATATTTTATCAAAAAGAAAGAGGCGAGTCAATTTATTACCAGAAAATAATTATGCAACCAGAGTCACAGAAAGAAATGTTATTTGTGTTCAACAAGAAACTCAATATTTTAGTACAGACCAAGGCGGCGAGTATTGAATCTTTGGAATTAACACCTGAAAATGCTTTTATTGCCATTCTTATAGCTAAAGTTATTAAGACACATAATGCAATTTTAATTTTGTGCAAAGAAAGATATGGAGAAGATGCCACAGTTCTAGTAAGATCATTATTGGAAGCGTTGATAGATGTTTCGTATATTTTTAACGAAAAAACGAGGGAGAGGACTATAAGATATATGGAATATAGTTGGATAATAAAAAAACAATATTTAGAATCTTTATGTTCACACCCCGAATTTAATGGGTATGTCGAAGGGCAAATACATACTATGGAGGATAATAAAATTAAAGAAGAAGCTGCACGAGTCCAAAAAAAGTACAATTATAAGAAAGGTTGGTCAGACAAAAATCGCTGGGAGATGGCGAAAGAAATCGGCATGCAAGCCGATTATGATATGGGATATGGTCTGATGTGTAGTCTGGCGCATACAGATGTAATGGGGCTCGATAATTATGCGTAGTTAAATACTAATGATGGGGGCTTTACTATTGATATGAATCCTTCGGAAAAATATATTATGGAAACTTTAGTGTCTGCTTTCGAGTTTGTTTTGAAAATAACCGAAAAGTGGAGTGATTTTTTAAAATTAGACATTAAAGAAGATTTAAAAAATTTAACTGAACAATATTATAAAATAATGCTTTCATCGCACGAGCCATTGAATTTATGAAAAACTTGAAATCGTTAAAAACTTAGATTTATGAAGTATTACATTCTAAATATAAATTATAATGGAACATCGGAAGTTGATTATTGGCTTGGCGAGCGTGGTGTGGTGCCAATATTTTATGGCGTTAGTACATTATCGCAGATTCGAGAAGATGTTGGACACAATATACCGCCTCAGGCATATGTTGATGCTAAAAGGTTTGTTGATATGTTTACCGTTATAAATAAAGAGGCGGTAGTTTTTTCTATAGGCAATGAATATGTATATATTTTTAAACAAGGTGGTCCTTTGTTTGAAAACACAGAAAATGATTCTAAATACAAAAATCAACTTGTAAAATATTTTAACATAGATCTTTTGAAGAAGGTTAAAATTAAGGACTGCCCTCTTGTGTTAGTTAGCATCAAAGCGAATCGGTACATACAATCCGGAACATTTCGAGATCTAAATGATGATAAATATTTGGGTAATACAAAAGCACTGGAACATGTTATAACAGGGCAGAGTGTTAGTGTTGAAAACTATACTCAATATTTGCAATGCCTTTCCAGTTTAGAGTTTGAAACACTGGTAGCAAAATATTTGGAAGAAGCTGGGTTATTCGTTCCTGCCTACAAAGGTGGTTGTCTGAAGAATTTCGATTTATTTTGTAGAAATATTGGTAATAAAAATGTTGTTGTTGGCGATGTGGTGGTTGAACCAAAGACGTCGCTGTCTGTTCAAATTAAATTGAATTTAAATTCAAAACATAAAGATGTTATAGACCGTGTAGATATGGTATTTTGTATTAGTAGCATACTTAAAGATAAAAAAATTTATGATTGGAAATTTTTAAAAAATGGTATTTCAAAAAGTATTCATACTAAACAGTGGTTAGAAACTAATTTGGATTGGCTACAAGTTAAAGATAACACAGAATAATATGAAAAAGATCCTAATATTAGTGGTAACTATTCTATTTTTATCCGGCTGTGCCGTCAGTAACGAAATCAATGATGGTCGTAATAATGCGGTTCAATCAGATTTTTTTGGCGATGATCAACCTTCTGAATTACCAGAATCGTATTTATTTTTGAATCAGCAGGTGAGTGATATGCGTGACAATTTTCACGATAAAGTTTTAAAAGATTTTTCTAGCTACAATATCACTTCGGAAAATATTAAGAGTGGCGCTTTAATTCAAGATGATCTTAAATTCGTTTTTTCTACAAGTTCGGACGAGCGTGGCGAAGTGTTGGATGTAGTAAGTATTTATAATAAAAATATATTGGTGAAAAAAATTGTCAACTTTGGGATAGAAAATTTATTGAAATTATCTTTCGATGACAACGACTACTACACCGTGATTGAGTATACTGGTGGCGCCCATTGTTGTTATATAAACAATCCAATGGTCGTCAGAAACAAAAAACTGAAGATAGGTGAGCCGATGGGTTTTGCCAATGTTACTGGTTTATCCGGCGACCGTGTATTTAACAAAGATGGGCACCTGTATTTTTATACTTACGACGATAGGTTTTCATATTTTTACACCAGTTTTGCCGAGTCTGGCGTGATGTGGTATCCAAAATTTTTTATGTTTCAAACTTCAACCGGAAATTATGTTGATATGAGTGCGGAATTTAAACCATATTATTTGTGGTTAGCCAATGATATAGATGGTGCAATAAAGAGTATAGACGCGCGTAAGGAAAAGGATGTCACGGCGCAACAGCGCATGCCATTTGCTATTTCTAAGGCGGTACATCGTTTGGTTGGCGGTGAGAACAAAGAAGTTGTAAAAAAAGATTTTGAAGAAGATTATCTAAGAAATAAACATCTTTTTTTGGATGATGGTACAGAAGAATTGCCAACCAGCTCAGAGATGATTTGGAACGAAATTTTGTCAAAAATAAGTAGTTAACGCAAAAAAAGTAGGTCGTAATATTTCGCCAGCGAGTC
Organism: uncultured Gammaproteobacteria bacterium; assembly: GCA_964465205.1. Lineage (GTDB taxonomy): Bacteria > Patescibacteriota > Patescibacteriia > Magasanikbacterales > GWA2-37-8 > CAYXJO01. The sequence goes on along the minus strand of CAYXJO010000018.1, from coordinate 1,238 downwards.
GAGATCGCTGAAAAACTTGAAATCGTCAAAAGCGCGCCGGTGGGCCACGCCAGAGGCGGGCCAAGGCGGGCGGAATTCCCTCCCCCCACCCCTTCCTTCCGCCCGCCCCGTTAAAAATTTTCCTTAAATTCCGTTCGAATTTTTTCGTAAACACTCTGCAATGTGTGTCTAAAAAGCTTCAATTATATAGCCTATTGACAAAATGGCGATTTTGTGCTATACTGAACAATTCTAATTAATTTGGCTGTGTTTAAATAGCCAACGACTCGAATCTTCAGTGTCGTCCAGGTGGCCCAGTCGAACATCGGGTCACATAATTTTTATGACACAAAACACCAAGAGTGTGCCCGGTTTTGACAAGTTGGGCATTTCACCAAAGTTGCTGGCGGTTTTACACCAGCTAAAATTTATTGTACCGACACCAATACAGCATCAGTGTATACCGGTGGCGTTAGAGGAAAAAGATATTGTTGGTATTGCTCAGACTGGCACCGGCAAGACGTTGGCTTTTGGTATTCCGATGATTCAAATTTTGGGTAAAAAGGGCGGTCAAGGTTTGATTGTTTTGCCAACGCGCGAGTTAGCTTTGCAAGTTGACGAAGTGTTACAAAGCGTTGGGCAGCGCTTAGGTTTGCGCACTGCCGTGCTGATTGGCGGTGCTTCTTCTCAAAATCAAATACATACTTTACGTAAAAATCCGCACATTATTATCTCTACTCCGGGTAGATTGATTGATTTTTTGCAACAAAAAAGTATCTCACTAGACAAGATAAGAGTGATTGTTCTGGATGAGGCGGATCGCATGTTGGACATTGGCTTCGCGCCACAGATTAAGCAAATTTTGAATTATGCCCCTAAAGACCGCCAAACGATGATGTTTTCAGCTACGATGCCACCAGAGATAGCTGATATGGCTGCCCGTTATATGAAAACACCTTGGCGTATAGAGGTCGCTCCAGCTGGTACGGTAGCGTCCAAAGTGGAGCAGGAGATTTTTATTGTTTCCAAAGAGATTCGTATTCAACTTTTGGATAAAATATTAACTGATAATATTGGAACAGTCTTAATTTTTACGCGTACTAAGCATGGTGCCAAAAGGATTGCCGCCAGCGTGCGCGATATGGGTCATACGGCTGTCGAGATACACTCCAATCGTTCGTTGGCACAGCGCCAAGCCGCTCTTGCTGGGTTCAAATCCGGTAAATTTCGCGTCATGGTGGCCACTGATATCGCCGCGC
>CAYXJO010000017.1:0-7943 GCA_964465205.1 uncultured Gammaproteobacteria bacterium | reverse complement strand
GTGTCATATAGTATTGGTAAATTGCCAAATTCCGACTTTATTTTAGCATAATTGGGAGTGTGAATTTTGTTTGTGGCTACAGTAGAGCTGGTATTAGAACCAGTCGACTTTATCTTATTTGTGGTAGATGTTGTGGTGGTGGAGATAATGCTGGTTATGGTGTATTCGTCAGGCATAACCACCGCCAAATTTTTGATAACATTGCCTGTTTGATCTAGTAAATAATATCCCGACCCATTATCATAAATTATGCTGGAGATTTTTTCCTCAACTTGAATGTTCAATTCGCTGGGAAAAACTTTGTTTATCACTATCTTCTCTACCGCAAATTCTCTAGATATTTCTTGAGAAACTTTCTTGGCGTTAATGACAAAAAAGTTTTTTCCAGCCCAGACAAAGTGTTTGTTGAAGTATTTTTGTTGTATTAGGGTATTGATTTCACTCGGTTTAATAATCTGCAAACCCATTATATTCACCTTTTTAATCTGGAAATACGGTAGATACAGAACCAACGCTAGCCAGATAAATATAAGTAGTATAAATAATACCCATTTTAAGTACGGCCGGGACGATTTTGGTTTCTGTTGGTATGGGTTCTGCCTGATTAAATTGTGGCGCAAATTTGCTACATTGTGATCATTAACACGACCTACGGTTCTCGGCTTCTTAAACAAGTTTAATAGCCGCTGTTTTGCAGTGGCTTGGGGTTTATATTTTTCATAATTGCGTTCGGATACGAAATATTTCATACCAACAAACGTGGAATGAGTGGATTGATACGGTCAACAATTTCGTAATTGATTGTATTTGCCCAACTAGCTAGATCATCAGCGGTTATCACGGCTTTGTTTTTATGGCCAATAAGCATAGCCTTGTCCCCTGCTTTTACCTTTTTTATACCAGTGACATCAACCATACATAAGTTCATACATATGCGACCTCGGATCGGACAACGTTTTCCGTTAATAATTACATGGCCTTTGTTAGACAGCGCTCGAGGATAGCCATCCCAGTAGCCTATTGGCAAAATTGCCAATTTGGTAGCTTTTTTGGTGGTAAAGGTACCGCCATAACCAATTTTGGTCCAAGCCGGCACGCTTTTTACTTGTATTATAGTGGTAAACCACGATAAAGCGGGACGTAATTTAATAATTTTTTTAGATAGCTCGTCAGGATAAAGTCCATACATTCCCAGGCCCAATCGCACGGCATTATCTCGACTGTTTGGATGTAATACACTAGCTGCAGTACAGGCGGCATGACGTATATCTGGCTCAATCCCCCCCTGTCTTATCTCGTCAATCATCTCGTTAAAAACATCTATCTGGTTATTTGTGTAAATTCTATCAGTTTCACTAGAGGCGAAGTGACTAAATACTCCTTCTGGTTTTATATATTTAAATTTTTTAAGTTGTAAAATAAATTTGGAAATTTCTGATGGGGTAATTCCAATTCTCGTGGCTCCGGTGTCTAATTTAATATGCACACGGGCCTTTTTGTTTAATTTTGAAGCTACTTTGTTTATAAGATGTGCCTGCGTGATATCATAAATTGGCAATATAATATTATGTTTAATAGATGAACACAATTTGTGTTCATCTAAATCGTAAAAACTTATAACCAATAAATCCTTTTTTGGTTTGATAGATAACAAACTCAAGGCTTCGTCTAGATTTACGACACATATTTTATCTACCACTTTGCTATTATTACAAATTTTGGTTACTTCAAATAGCCCATGTCCATATGCATTAGCTTTTACTACCGGCATAAGTAGTGTATTGGGGCCGATTAAATGCCTAAATTGAGCCAAATTGTATTTAATGGCGGCGGAATTTATTTCCACCCAAGTTAACATATTGTGTTATAGTTTTTCGATGTTATTAAGATATGGCTTCAATATCTTTGGTACAGCCACGCTCCCGTCCGCCTGTTGGTAGTTTTCAATAACTGCAATTGGGAATCGGCTCAAAACCACAGCTGTGCCGTTGAGTGTATGCACAAACTCCGTTGTACCGTCATCTTTATGATAGCGTATGTTTAATCGACGTGCTTGATAGTCTAGGCAATTGCTACAGCTTGTAATTTCGCCATATCCTCCCGGATTACCTTCCTCCCCTTTCATAGTCATCCAAGCCTCAATATCATATTTACGATATGCCGGTCCTCCTAGATCGCCGGAAGCAACATCAATAACACGATAAGGTATATCTAATCCGTCAACTATCTTTTTTTCTATAGCGCGTATCTGGGTATGGTATTTTTCGCTTTCCTCTGGTTTACAAAAGACAAACATTTCCAGTTTAGTAAACTGGTGTACGCGATATAGCCCCTTACTAGTTCGGCCGTATGCCCCGGCTTCGGTGCGAAAACAATGTGAGAGAGCAACGTATTTTTTTGGTCCGGAAGATAAGTCGAGGATTTCGTCAGCATGATAACCGCCCACAGTAATCTCGGCGGTACCCACTAGGCTCAAATCGCTGTTTTCTATTGAGTATACTTGGGTTTCTGGACCACGCGGGTTAAACCCTATACCCAAAAGGATTGAATCCTTTGCCAAATCCGGTGTTTCTATAAGAGTATATCCGTGTTTAGTGACTACATCGATACCATAATTAACTAGAGCTTGATTGAGACGCACTAAATTATTTTTGTTGTAATAAAATTTTGCCCCTGCCACTTTGGTAGCTCTATCAAAATCAATCAAATCGTTTTGTAGCATCAACTGTTCGTGATCTTTGGCAGTAAATGCGGTTGGGGCAGGCTCTTTGTTTATGTGCACCACCTTAAAATCATCTTCACCGCCAACTGGACTTTCAGGATGTGTTAAATTTGGCACAGCCAGTAGCATAGCATTATATTCTTCTTCCACACCTACTAGTATCTGCTCCTTTTCTTTGATATCTTCACCCACCGCACGCATTTTAGCTATCTCCTCTTCGCTGGGTTTACCTTTTGATTTCTGGTTACGACCAGCTCGTAAATCTTCAATTGTTTTTATTAGCCCCCTTCTTTTTTCGTCTACTTCCAACAGCAAATCAATGTCGATTTTTACATGTCGATTTTTACAATTATCTTTAATTAGATCCTTGTTCTCACGTATAAATTTAATGTCTAACATATGTTAATTATAAATTTTAGAACTTTTATAGATATCTGGATAGTATGGTGGTATTCGAACTATTTGCGCACTAGATTTAATAGCATCTGATAAATTGTCCACGAACGCGCGTTGATCATAACCCAACACTACGTAATCCGGGTTCTCTTCGCGGATAGTCTCGTATTTGTCACCCACACAGCCCAATATGACTCGATCGGCAATTTTAAATGCGGATATATTTTGCAGACGTTCATTTTCGGTAAAGCGTGGCGGTTGTCCTTTAATGTCACAAACAGTCAAGTCGCGCGCCACCACTACTACCAAATGGTCGCCGTATTTTTTTGCTTCTTTCATCAAAAAAATATGTCCGGGATGTATGGTGTCAAACGTCCCAAATACCATTATTTTTACCATAAACAAATCACAAAATATTCCAAATACTATTTCAATTTCAAAGTCGGGAACAGAATAACTTCTTTTAAATTCTGTGCGTTTACTAACAATTTTATTAAACGATCAATACCCATGCCCAATCCGGCTGTGGGCGGCATACCATGCTTGAGTGCTGTAACAAAATCCTCGTCATAAGGCATACTTTCTTCATCCCCGGCCACCGCTAGACGCTCTTGTTCCTTTAATCTCAACTCCTGATCTATGGGGTCGTTGAGCTCGGAAAAACCATTGCACAACTCATTGCCACCGATGCACAACAATTGTACGCGTTCTACATAATTTGGATTATCAGCTTTTTTCTTGGCTAGCGGTGACAATTCCACCGGGTGCTCTGTCATGAAAATTGGATTGATAATTTTGGGACGAGCATGTGCTTTGTAAATCTCATCAATTAATTTGCCGCGGCCAGTATTTTTGTCAATATCTTCCACTTTTAACTTCTTGGCCAATTCAAACATGCTCTGTTGGTCGGGATAATCTTCAATATCTATTTTGGTATATTGTTTGATCAATTCTCGCATGGTAATACGTGGATAAGGAGGAGTAAAATCCACCTCTTCGTCTCCGATTTTGAATTTTAAAGGCAAGCCGGCCGATTGAATTAATTTGGGCAACATTTCCTCTACTAAGTTCATTAGATCCTCATAATCAGCATATGCCCAATAGAATTCAATCTGAGTAAATTCCGGATTGTGATTTTGGTCAACTCCTTCGTTGCGAAAGCAACGAGAAATTTCATATACTTTTTCAAAACCACCTACCAATAGACGTTTGAGATACAATTCGGGAGCAATACGCAAATACAATGTCATATCCAACGCATTGTGGTGTGTCACAAAAGGTCGAGCCATAGCACCGCCATAAAGAGGTTGCAAAATTGGTGTTTCCACTTCAAAAAAACCTTTGTCATCAAAGAAATGACGTAGTTCGCGCACCAACAAACTTCTGACTTTGGCGATTCGAAACGACTCTTCATTGGCTAATAAGTCTAAATAACGTTGTCGGTAGCGCACTTCTACATCCGATAATCCATGAAATTTTTCTGGTAATGGCAATAGAGATTTACTAAGCATTGTATAATTGTGCACCAAGATCGACGTTTCGCCGCGATGAGTGACAAAAACTTTACCACTTATCTGAACAAAATCACCTAAATCAAAATTCTTTAAAAATAGTTTATACACATCTTTGCCCAAATCTTTTTCCGACAATACGATTTGCATTTTTTCGGTTTCGTCTTTTAGATGACAGAAGCATATTTTACCCATTTCACGACGAGTCATAATTCTACCCACTACCACCACGGCGGTTTCGGGGGCGCTCGACTTGGCCACTTGTAGAGTTTGCAAACGTTCGCAGTGTGCCGGATATGGATCGATATTGTTTTGTCTAAGTGCCTCTAAATGTTGTAAACGCACCGCTTCTTCGTTGATATTTTCCATAAGTTTATTAGTTATTTGATAATACGTATTGTACAATAAATATCATTATAAATCAATATTTAAAAAACCACCACTGATCAAATTGAGTGGCGGTTTTATTGGTGTTTTTGTTATTTTACTTTGATAATTTCGTAAGCTTGCTTGCCGGCCGGCGTGGTAACTTCTACTTTATCGCCAGCCTCATGCCCAATAAACGCGCTACCCAATGGTGATTCGTTTGAAATCAGGCCCTTAGAGGGATTAGCTTCTTGTTGTCCGACAATAGTATATTCTTTGTTGTTGCCGGCCCATTTTACTGTTACAGTGCTACCCAAAGCCACCTTGTCAGTATCGGTTTTTTTAATGACTTTAGCGTTATTCAAAATTTGTTCCAATTCTAAAACACGACCTTGTGCCCAAGACATATCTTCGCGTGCCTGGTGATATTCTGCATTTTCCGACAGGTCGCCTTGCTGTTTGGCCTCATCGATTCTTTTGGCTATATCAGGAATAGTTTTAGAGCGCAACAACTCATATTCTTTGTTCAAAGCTTCTAAACTGGCGGCTGACAAGTATTGAGTCTCATCATTCATATAAAATTAATTCAATTAAAATAAACTCCGCAATGAGTTCAAATTTAGTATAACACACCAATTAACCTAGTCAAATTAATCTCTGTGGATAACTATTTTAAATAGTTTGTTCCCCACCACTTCAAAAATTCATTTGCTATTGGCATGGCGGCAGTACTTCCTTCCTTCCCTTCTTCTACCAACACCACTACCACTATCTTTGGGTTGTTATATGGCGCAAAACCGACAAACCAAGCGTGGGGATTCTTGTTGCTGTTCCATTGCGCGGTCCCGGTTTTGCCGGCTGCCAAAAATGGTAGTCGATTGAGTAGTTGGCAACTGCCGGACGTGACACACTCACGCATCCCCTGCTGAACGACGCTAATAGTCTGTGCTGATACGATATTTTTGTTTTTGACAGGAAAATTTATTGAAGTTTTGGTGTTGTGATTTGTGTCAATAAAATAATCTGCAATATGCGGCCACACAATCTGCCCACCATTGGCCACAGCAGAAGTCCAGATTGCTGCCTGTAGTGGAGTCACCAGCAAATGACCTTGGCCGATAGAGATATTATAGGTGTCGCCAACATACCATTTTTCACCGGTATTTTTTTCTTTCCACTCACGAGTTGGTAAAAAGCCCGAATTTTCTCCAGGCAAATCTATGCCGGTAGTCTGACCCAAATTAAAAATACGAAAATATTTCAACAAACGTTCTATGCCCAACCCTGTAAAATTATTATAACCACCACCGATGTAATAAAAAAATGTATTTACCGACCAAGCAAGTGCTTTGGTAATATTAGTAACTCCGTGGCCACCAGACTTCCAATCTTTAAACGTCCATTTTCCTACTTGTATGGCCCCAGTACTCAGTACGGTTGTAGCCGGCGTGGCTATACCTTCCTGTAGCGCCGCTGCGGCTACTACCGACTTTACAATAGAGCCGGATGGGTAATTGCCGGCAATCGCTCGCATGAACAACGGACGATTGGAGTCATTGAGATAGTTTTTGTATTTTGTACTATCAATTCCCCCAGAAAAATCATTACTATCAAAACTTGGCCAACTCACCATAGCCAAGATCGCCCCACTATTCGGATCCATGGCTATAGCCGCCGCTCTTTCAAAACCTTTGGTTGTTAATTGTTTTTTTATTATTGTTTCAAGCTCAGCCTGAGCGGCGGCGTCAATAGTGAGAAACAAATTTTTCCCAGGAACAGGCGGCTCTTCGGCTAGCACACTTTGTTCTCGTCCGAGTGCGTTTACTTCAATTTTTTTCTTGCCATATTTACCGCGCAAATCTTTTTCATAAAATTTTTCAATTCCGGATTTACCAATATCGTCTGAAGGCAAATAATCATCATTCTTGTATGACTGTAACTCTTCAGCATTAAGTTTGCCGGTATAACCCAATACATGTGATAGGCTCAACAAATCATACGTGGTAGTAGTGGAAAAATTATGCGGATAAAATCTTTTCGTGCCACTCTCAATAGCCACACCGGACAAATTGGGGTTTTGTACATATAATTTTATAGCGGTTTCATGATCCAGATTTTCTTTAACAGTAATAGATTCGTAGGTAAAATTACGATACTTATTTAAAATCGAAACAATATCAGTATATGGAAGATTGCTGATTTCAGCAGTTTTGGCTATTACCTCACTGCGTTCAATATCGGCGCGTGGCAAATCGCGCTGGGTGACAGTTAATGAAAAACTTGGCACATTGATTACTAATTCGCGTCCAAAACGATCATAGATTATACCTCGTTCTGCAGGAATTGGTTTCAATCGTATGCGATTGCCTTCGGCCAAGTCACGAAATTCTATACCTCGCCATATCTGTAAATAAAACATTCTTCCTAATATAATCAATAAACCAAAACACATGATCCATAACGCCCAAATTAATCTACTATTACTAATACTTGAACCCAAATAACTGCGCGTTGGCCCGGTTGAATCATTGGAATCTAAAGACGGTTCTACGTTAATAGACTCCTCTACCCACTGATGTCGATACTTTCCATCCAAAGTTTCGTACCCGGTGTTTTCTATATCTGTGTCAAATAAGGGCGGCTTCACCATAAATTTTTATCTGTAATCTTAACATATTCCGGTCGCAAACTTCTAAAAAATAAACGCGAGATAACAAAAACCAACGTAAGTGCGCCACTGGTCATCAAAGTTTCTATCGCCAAATGATATAGTGTCAACCAACCACCTAAAGCTAAACTGTTGTGCGAAAAAAAATTAATTAAATAAAATAATACAAGCGTTATCAATCGATAGATAAGTATGCCCACTATCCCAACAACCAAAATATTATAAATCGAACGATTGGTAAATACACTAGTCAATATCCAGTAAACAACTATGTTACTAG
>CAYXJO010000016.1:0-11173 GCA_964465205.1 uncultured Gammaproteobacteria bacterium | reverse complement strand
ACCTATCCGCCCCTATTACCGTTGACTTCTGGGGGGTAAAAATGGGTGATGTGAACGGGAGTTGGACTAACTAAACTGCGCGCAAATAATGAAGTTTAAAAAAGAGCTTATGTCAAGCTCTTTTTTAATATTAGTTATCCACAAGAATTAGGACCCAGTTGCCAAAGCAGCAACGTTATTGCCAGTACCAGAATTTACTAACTCTGTCCCAGTGTTATATACAACACCAACAAATTGAGAATAATCAGTATCAGCAGTTACTATTAAACCATTATTAAAAGTGGAGCAATTAACAAAATTTACGTGAGCCGAAATTGCTACCCCCGTTTCAAAGTAAGCTATATATTCTGTTCCCCCATTATCAGATAATGTCCAATCAGCAGTTTTTAAAACATAATTAGTATTATTATGATTAGCTAGCGTATTATTTACATAAAATAAAATCAATCCTTTACCATTACAATCAAGTGCTCTCCCTACCCATTCAATATTAAAATCATTACGCTTCCCACCTAACTGTGTTGGATAAATCGTAGCACCACTCGCAACTATTTCAGCGGCATTATAATATAATCTTATTTTACACCTTCCCCAATCCAAATCATTGTGATTCGTGGCTTCAAAAAAACGATTAACAACAGCAGAACCGATTCCTTTTAGCAGAAATGACCCTTCCATTGTGCTTATACTTCCACCTGTGGCCATTTTTTTATCATCGGCTAAAGTTATCGTAGGATTCTCCCAATAAATATAGGTGCCTTCTCCTCCTGGAATTGTAATATTATCAGACTCACTATAATCACCTCTCTTAATAACATAAGATTTACTTCCGCCCTCTGTTGAAAAAGCTGTGGCAATAGAAGTATAATCACAGCCACTTGAACAAACTGTCACATCATAAATGGTTTGTCCACCGGCTGCGCCTGCCCATTTCACACCAGAAGCAGCGCTAGAGTCAGCTGTTAATACCTGGTCATTACTTCCTACTCCTAATTTAGTCAAAGTAGTAGCGTCGGTCGCTACTAGAATATCTCCCTTGGTAAAACTGGATTGTCCGGTTCCGCCGTAAGTGGCACCAATGGCTGTGCCATTCCAAATACCAGTACCAACAGTTCCTAAATTGAGAACACCATCAACATCAAAATTAACATTACCGGAGTTGTTGGTTGTAAAATTAACATTACCCGTATTAGTTATCAGGTTAACATTGCCACTGCCAATAGCTTGGACAGATACATTTCCAGAACCAGCAGAATATACTTTTAAAGAATCATCTTCATCAGTCGTAAAATTCATTGTATCTGACACATCTGACAAAACTTGTTTGCCATTGACATAAAGTGAGCTGGAACCGACATGTACTTCTTCTGCCCAGATATTGGCAAATCTTTTGGTGCTTGAACCTAAATCCAAGGTATTATCAGCATTAGGATAAATATTACCTGTCATAGTACCACCAGATAAAGGTAAATAACTTCCTCCGCCTATTCCTGATATTTCATCGTCTACATATTTTTTAGTAGCAGCATGCAAATCAGAGGTTGGTGCCCCAGATAAAGTTAAAGCTCCAATTAAAGTGCCACCGGATAATTTTAGGTAGGTGGAAGAAGCGGTGGCGGTTGTTAAATAATTAGAAGATGCAGCAGACCAAACAGGGTCTGATTCTGTTTCTACATAAGTATCAGTATCTTTATCTAAATAATTTTGTAAAGCATGATCACCCCAAGAGTAAGCGGTATTCCAAAGAGAAGATGAAGCAATATAACTGTTGGTTATCGCCGTCCCCTGCCACACACCAGTACCAATGGTTCCTAAGGTTGTTAAATTGCTCGATCCGGTCCAAGTGGAGAGGGCGGTGTTTTCAACGTTGTCAAGTCCAAGATTAGTTTTGGCTGTACTGGTATTATCCAAATCTGACAAATTATTAGAAGCTAACAAATCACCACTACCCCCAGCAGTATCCCAAGTTGGGTTAGCGCCAGCTCCTAAAGTTTTTAAAAATTGTCCTGAAGTTCCAGGTGATAAGTTAACCCAATTTGTACCATTGAAATAGATAATATCGCCTTGACTGGCGGTGATACTGGCAATATCTGTTAGATAAGCATGGCCAGTCTGTTTGGCATTCCAAGTCGCAGCTGAACTGATATATGAATCTCCGATCGCCGTCCCCTGCCACACACCAGTACCAATGGTTCCTAAGGTTGTTAAATTGCTCGATCCGGTCCAAGTGGAGAGGGCGGTGTTTTCAACGTTGTTTAAACTTAAAGCTGTTTTGATACCATCTGTGGTGGTGGTTCCAGTTCCACCTTGAGTGAGTGATAATGGAGTAGTTAGACCGGACAAAGAAGTAATATCCGCGTTTGCGCCTGATACAGCCGGAACAGTTACGGTGCAATTAGCGGCTCCGGGGGCACAGCTAGGGTTTAGGGTTTGTCCGGGAATGTAGGCAGAGTCTGGAGGAGAAGCAAAGACAACATAGCCGAAGCTTATGGTTAAAATGATGATTGATACAACAAACAAAAGGAGATGGGCTTTTTGTCTAAGATATTGTTTGGTGGACATAAAAAATCTTATCAATAATTAATTTTATATTTTATTATTTTGGTACTGCCCAATCTATTTTTAACGACCACTTGAGTGCCATTGTCAAATATACAAAAATATCCATCTGCGTCTGTAGAGGTAACATTGGCAGTACTGTCGCTCAACAAACTAACTACTCCGGCGCTAGACCACCTAAATTCACCATATTCTTCATTATCACCGACCAAGATTTCACCCCAACCACTAGTAGTATCTGGCAAATTAACACTTCCATCGTCAACCAAAGTACTGCTAGCACCATAAATCGATAAACTATCGGTTAATTTCAAAGCACCGTCAGTTTTCAGTGTCAATAAATTGCTATAGGCAGCAGTACCAGTGGCAATCGCCCAAACAAAATCACGCGGAGTGGTGCCGCGACTGATTTGGAGTATTCCTTTGCTTGCGGTTTCTGGCAAAGATAATGAGAACCTATTCGTCCCAACAGAACTATCATGCACCTCAAACAAAGACATCATGTTGGTGCCATATACAGAATACCCACCGGAGTTACCACCTGGTATAACTCTAAAAGCTACAGCAGGATAATTATAACTAGAAGCATTTAGTATATCTACCCCACCATTAGTGGATAATTTAAGTGTAGTTAACTTGGCCACATTATTCAACATGACAGTACTATCATTTGATTTCAAACGCAAACTGCCTGTTATATTTTCAATATAACCGTTGTTGTCGGTTGGATATACAGATATTTGTGGGGTGGTTTCTCCGCCCATCACATCTATCCTATCTCTAACAAATAATTTTTCGATATAATCTATTGGTTTTTTTGATGTTTTATAGACATATTTTTTTAATTCTTCAAAAATCAATTCGTGTCCCGATTCATTAATATGCGTATCGGAACCGCCGCCGGAACAATAATAAGTATGATTGCCAAGATTATCATTATCAGGATCCGCAAAAATATTCCATAAATCAATCACTTTATAATTATAAACATCCGCATTGACCCTAATATATTCATTAAATTCTTTGGCAAAAGCATTAGCTCCATTGACAGCGTCAGTTTCAGTTGGAAAATACGTGAATACTATTAGCTCCCACTTATTATTCTTGATATTACTAACTAATGTAGCCATGTCGGACCATGCGGCGGCCGCGGTTTTTCCTCCAATCGTAAAATCTCCCATGCCGACCAATAATGTTGCTACATTTCTCGCTCCAGCTACATAATTAGCATAAAGATCAGTTGACAACCTTGCGTTTATGTCCGTAGTCTGATCGCTTGAAACACCCTTGTTCCACACCACAATATCGTCATTTAAGTATTCTCTAGCCAAAAGATTAGGGTAAGTTTTATTTATATCTGCTCGGTAGGCATTGTAACTTCCAGAAGTATTGCTATCTCCTAAACACACTATATTGACAAGTTGTCCCATGGTATGAGAATGAAAATTGTCATAACTGACCCCATCCCCTGTTGACCCACTGGCCAAACCATTAATTTTGCCAGTCTGGTTCCCCACACTGCTATCGACGGCATTAAAAGTTTCAACGACATAGCCGTCGTCGTCTAAAACATAAATGGAAAATAAGTTATTATATACTTTGGCTACAATTTTATTGGAGGCAGAACTATCATAATTATCTACTGCAATTGAAGCGACAATGCTTGACGCGGAACCGTTAACAACTTTTCTCATCGACAAAACACCCCCGGAAGTAAGGGTCGTTTGAAGCATGTTATTGTTGTCAGTTTGGCGAAGATTAAAAGTTTTGGTCGTTCCGTCTATGTGGAGCGCGTCAGCAGAAACTACCACATTCTTGCCAATAGAATTTTTATTATACCAGCCTGAAGTTAAAACGTCCGAACTATTTCTAGACATTATTAATTTGCCACCAGAATAAGTTATTGACGAACCGACTGAAGAGTTTGCTTTGGCCCACTGATTAAAGGTGTCTAAACTAGAAAAATTATCATTAACAGATAAAACTTCTTGAAGCAAAGCACTGTTCGTTTTGTCATCTATACCACTGTTAATAGAAGTTAGGTACCCGGCGCTAGCATGATCGCCCCAAGAGTAAGCCGTGTTCCAAAGAGACGATGAGGCGATGTAACTATTTGCAATTGGATCGCCATACCAAGTGCCGGTAGTAACAGTTCCCAAAGTAGTTAAATTGCTCGATCCGGTCCAAGTGGAGAGGGCGGTGTTTTCAACGTTGTTTAAACTTAAAGCTGTTTTGATACCATCTGTGGTGGTGGTTCCAGTTCCACCTTGAGTGAGTGATAATGGAGTAGTTAGACCGGACAAAGAAGTAATATCCGCGTTTGCGCCTGATACAGCCGGAACAGTTACGGTGCAATTAGCGGCTCCGGGGGCACAGCTAGGGTTTAGGGTTTGTCCGGGAATGTAGGCAGAGTCTGGAGGAGAAGCAAAGACAACATAGCCGAAGCTTATGGTTAAAATGATGATTGATACAACAAACAAAAGGAGATGGGCTTTTTGTCTAAGATATTGTTTGGTGGACATAAGAGAAAATTTATAAACTATTCAACACATCTCTCGTACTGGGACCTATCCAACCCGGATATGGAGAGATGCCTTTGTCTTTTTGAAATTTTATTACCGCTTGTTTGGTGGCATTACCAAAATATCCGGTTACACTGGAGTGGGTATAATATCCCAATTTCCCTAACAGCACCTGTAGTTGCTTGACTTCTTCGCCAGTTGAACCTAAATAAAGATACGATTTAAAAGTATAATTTGAATCAATGTCAGAGGTGTTGGCTTTGGGCGTAGCCTTCGATTGGGTCACGCCGTTAGCCACTGACTGTTGATTGACAGTAAAATTTTTAATCAATACTTTATAGACACCTGTCTCACCGCCTTGTCTAGAACGAAATTTTACATAAATATAATCAGCATTTGTATAATCTGATAAATTTATATTTTTTATAATGTCGCTGTACATTTGCCAAGAAGCACCAGAAAAATCCGGATTAGTCGATATTGCCACCTGATAAACATTGGATAAACCAGTAAAAGTTAATTGTAAAGTATTGTTAACTTTTGAAACGGAAATCGGTGTTGCATTCAGCCCTGCAACAATCGAGGAAAAAATCGGCGTTGATGGCGGCATATAAGTTCCGCCACCAGATACAGATACTACCGTCTCTTCTGTGTTGCCAGACCCAGATGATCTCCATGTTGTTTTTACTTTAAAATTTGAATCTGCACAAATGTCTCCATTGATGCAATTAAAAGAAATACTTCCGAAATTTGAAGTAGTGGCATAACCCAAAAATTCTCCTGATGAATTTACTGAAACATCGTCAAAATTTATCCAACCAATATTTTCACCCCAAGCATAGCCGGATAAATTACCCGTACCGTCGTTCATCACGCCGCCCTCGGTTGGATTTAAATTAATCCAGCCATAATTTGCACTCCAAACATAACCTGTGATAATGCTGTCTCCTACCACTACATTACAATTATTACAACCAAAATTTACCCAACCAATATAATCACCCCAAGCATATTTTTCTACAGAGTCAATTGTACCATTTGCCGCCGACACAAAAACAGGGTATAACAAAAATAACAAAAATACTCCCAGTGAGACTATTTTAATTTTGCTAATTCTACAAAACATAATTCGTGTGTATTATATCATCAAAAAAACAAATAATCAATATCAAAAACTTATCCACAGCCACTTCTTAATATAAAAATCGAGACAATACAAGGATGGTGGGTTAAATCATTTGATGATTATGTCTCGGCACTTCCACGCCGCGAAATATTACATCTTGGATATTGTTCACCCCAAATTGACGTTGATCCAAAAAACCCGCCATGGCCGCCTCGGCCAACCACCCAGAATTAATCCAATCAAATAACCACTCGTGGGTATAGCGCGGATCATTTTGCGAAATACCCGCACCAATTGTTTTGAGCCATGTGCGGTTAAAATCTTCTTGCGACCCAACCGAAGGGGCCATGATAATTGGCAATCCCAAAGCACTATAAAACACCAACTCGCTTGGTTTAGTCCACAATATATCCGACGTACGCAAACATTGATTAAACTGAGCAAAGTAATCATCTTTGTCCACTGAAAATAAAATGTGCAAATTTTCTCCAAAATTCTTTCCTAAACCAATCTTGTGTACCAAATCCCGAAAATATAAATAAACATCATTACGTACACCGGCAATCAAATTCAGATTAATTTGTTTTTGTAATATTTTTTTCTTTAAACTAAATAAAATATCTGCCGCCAACCTACGCTGGGCTCCGGCGCCACCTACTGCAAAAGTCAAAGTCAACGGATGGCGGTGGCGTTCGTGCAAATCAACTGAGCGCAACATTTCTTTGACTGTACCGCCATATTTGGATCGGTAACGCCTCTCTGGATCTAAATTCACTATTCGCTCTGCCAAATCCGCTTTGATAACACGTAATCCCGGACCAATGTTCTCTTGGGGCAACGGAAAACCGGTGAGAAATATATTTTCTTTTTTTACTCCATACAACTCCAAACGTTCTGCCACTCTACGACAAGGAGCAAAATATTTAATACGACTTTTTTGGGGATTGACCCCCACCCAAGAACGACTAATATCGGTATCACAAATTACACAATATATATCACCTTTGTATTTATGCTCCTCCGCAAAAAAAGCTACCACAAAAAATGTGGTAATCAAAGGTATATCATACTGGTTCAAATAATCTATTAAATCCTTGCCCCAACCATTGCGAATCAAACGATACATTTGCTCCAATTGAAAATTTGGTTTCGATAAATCCCGTCGGGGATAAAAAGGATTAATCGCCTGCAATTTATCATACCAATCAAATAAAGTCTGGCCGATGTAAGGTATGCCGGTAAGACGAGAAACGAATTCATAAAACTTTCTAGAATTACGCCAAATTTTCTGATCTTTTTGTGGAATTCCTTCGTAATTATTGGCTACAATCACTTTGCCGGTTGGCGAAAGGTGGCGCAGCGGATAGGCGGCGCGCTGATGTCCATAACCCATGTCCACGGTGACAACCCAAGCTTTATGCTCCTTGTCCATATTATTGTAAAATTTATTTTTTTAGGCGTTTATTTTGTGCAAAAATAAAACCCATATGTTTATCAAATTTGGAAGGAAAAATCTGCACACCAAAACCATTTTCACGCAAATAATTCTCAAGCTCTGCGCAATCACGACCATTATAATTATGGTACTCCAAAATAACGCTTTTGAACAGCAAAAATTCTGCCGCAGTCATAGATTCAAAAATCTCAAACTCTCCGCCTTCAATATCTAATTTTAATAACGACAATACTTTGATTTTGTTAACCGCACATAAATCTGCCAAAGACCAGCAATCTACTAACACATTACCCTTCGAACTCAAAAAGTGGTTATGGTTATCGGGGGCAACAAATAATTCTCTTTTGCCCGTACTGTTTGCCAATGCTCCCGAAATAATTTTAATATTACTTAGCTTATTCAATTTGACATGATCGGCGAGTGCACTCAAATTATTCTGTTCGGGCTCTAGCGCAAAAATTTTTACTTTATTGTTCAACGCTCGACAATACAATGTGAAAAAACCAGCATGCGCTCCCACGTCCAATATTGGATCGGCTGCGGCACAAATAATTTCTTCGGCTGATTTGTATTCTCGTAACTTAAAAACTTCACGCATCACACTAATATCGGCGTCGTCACGCAAATTTAGTTTAATTTCAATATTATTAAACTTGATAAATTCCATATTATATACCAAACACTTTGGCTGCAGTACCCCCAAGTATCATTTCCTGTTTTGCGGGTGAGACAATTTTTTCTATGACCTTAAAATTATTATTAATCTCATTTAGATCCGTATTCTCACCCCAATAATCCGTACCAAACATAATTTTGGAATACAAATCGGGAAAATAATTTAATACGCGTTGTAAATCAACAGCATACTGCTCTGCCAAACGATCTGCGTCATCAGTATTGGCGCATCTATCCAGTGTACCCGATAAATCAGCATATAAATTAGCATTTTTATTCATGATAGTCGCGGTCTCTAACAGATACGGAAAACCCATGTGTGCGATAATAATTTTACAATCTGGAAAACGAGTAGCCAATACATCGACAGCGCCGGGGTGAGCGTATTGCAAAAGCGCTTTGTTCTCCAAATCATAAACATCGCCAGAATGAATTGTCATAGGTCGATTGTACTTTTGGCACAGGGCGGCCACTTTGCCCACTTTTTTATCAGCAGGTGAAAAAGGTTGATATCCAGGATAAATCTTGATACCAACAATTTTGCCTTGCGCCAAATATTTTTCTAATTTCATCAATTGCGAGCGCAGTGATTTACTGAAATCTACCGATCCCATAACAAATAAATTGTCATGTGTGGAAGTAAATTTGAGCAAATCTTCTAAAGTATAATATCGATACCAATGCATTACTACAATTTTATCCACTTGACGATTCGCTTTGGCAAAATATTCTTGATACACTTCCTCACTATCCACATGGGTGTGGGCATCAATAATTTGTTTCATACGGATGAATAAAATATAAAACAATTAATAATAATATTCTAACAAAAAACAGGGTTTACTACAACCCTGTTTATATTGGTTCCGGGGCTTGGAATCGAACCAAGATAGACAGCTTCAAAGGCTGTTGTCCTACCTTTAGACGACCCCGGAGTGATAAAAAACTGGTCAGCCGACAGCCGACCGTTTTTAGTGGGTTATTTATTGTCGAATTACACCTTCAATTGACGACGCATAGCCAATCCACTAGATACTGCTGTTAGAAACAATACAGCCATGGCTTGTACGCCGAATAACAATAGAATATGCGAATTATAATAATTTGTCAAGGAGTAACCATTGGGGAATACTACTGCCAAATACGGATCAAGCCAACGTAGAGCGCCATACACAATACCAATGGTTAAACCGATCGCTACTATTGTGAAGAATATTGACTCTACCAAATACGGACCGCGAATAAACCAATTACTGGCACCTACCAGACGCTTGATACTAATTTCTACTCGATGGGTTTGTATAGCCACACGTACCGTATTGAAGATAATCAAAAATGCAATAATCGCAAACATTATTGAGATACTCAAACCCACTCGCTCAATGCGATTAATAATCGTCTGAAACTTATCCAATTTATCTTCTTGTCGATCGAAACTTTTGGCTTCAATCAAAGTGGAATACTCGGGTACATCCAAAGCTTGAAAAATTTTTTTATAATCTTCCGGTTCGCGCGTACTCACCACCAATGTGGGGCCAAAAGGATTGGTGCCTAATTCGTTAAGTGCGTTCAACACTTCTGCACTCATACGATGCCGACTCTTAAAGGAATCCAAAACCTGATCTTTGGTCAAAACTTGTACGCCGGTGACTTCGGGGAAAGAATCTAAATATTTTTGAATCTCAGCAACGTCTTTATCACCAGCATCACTGGCGAAATACAAACTAACATTTATTTGATTTTTCACCAAAGTCATGGCCTGCTTGGTTAGCGCATCTACCGACCAAAGAACATTTACCGACAATAGCATTAATATCAAAATAAATACGGTCATAAAAGATAATCCAAGATTCCGTCCCATGTCTTGAAAAGCAAATTTTACCACGCGCCACAATGAAGTCATAATTTATTAATCAAAATATACTACAAAATATATTTCCCTTCCGCCTGATCCATGGCAATCTCACCATTATGCAAAGTAATAACGCGACGACGCAAACGATTTACGATATCTCGATTGTGCGTAAACAATAAAATGGTAGTGCCAAATTGATTAATCTTTTTGAGAATTTCAATAATCTCATCGGTATTGATAGTATCCAAATTACCGGTAGGCTCATCAGCCACGATAATTTTGGGACGATGCACGAGCGCACGCGCAATAGACACGCGCTGCTGCTCTCCACCTGAAAGTTGAAAGGGGTAATTATCTTTTTTATGATGCAAACCAACTATATCAAGTACCTGCGGCACCACCTTGGCAATTCTGTGCATACTCTCACCAGCCACTTCTAAAGCAAACGATATATTTTCAAAAACTGTTTTTTTGGGTAAAAGTTTATAATCTTGAAAAATCACGCCGATTTGACGACGTAAAAATGGTACGCTGTTGGGGTCAATTTGAGTAATATCCCAATCCCCAATTGAGATTACACCCTTATTTGGTCGCTCTTCGGCAATTAGTAGTTTTACCAAAGTAGTTTTGCCACTACCACTCTGACCAATTACCGAAACAAATTCACCCGGTTTGATATGCAGGTTTAAATTGCGCAAAGCTACCGTGGTAGTTGGGTAGATTTTTGTTACATTTTCTAATTTGATCATAAAGTTACACTGGATATATTATAACATATTTTTCAAAACAAAAAAACAGCCAACCGACAAGGCTTTGCTGTGTATAAATTGAGCCACCTTCGGGGATCGAACCCGAGACCTGCGCGTTACGAATGCGCCGCTCTACCAACTGAGCTAAGGTGGCAAACTATCGAACCAGACGACTTAGAGCGGGATACGAGAATCGAACTCGCATCTCTTGCTTGGGAAGCAAGCATACTA
>CAYXJO010000015.1:0-14832 GCA_964465205.1 uncultured Gammaproteobacteria bacterium | reverse complement strand
TATGTATTTTTGTTTTCACACTGGTTTAGTTCTGATACCGTCAATCACACACCGCTAACACAAAACAACCCTAGGCAATGAGGTTGTTTTGTTATATTATACAACAATATAACCTAGTCAAACTAATACCAAGTACAATAATATGGAAAATTTAGAAGAAAAAAACAAAAAATACTGGTTCAAAGCCAAAACCTATGGCTACGGTTGGTGTCCGGCCACTTGGCAGGGCTGGCTGATTATTCTGGTATATCTAATATTTTTTAGTATATTGGCATACATTTTTGAAACCAACATCGAAAAATACATGGTATTTTATCTTGTAGCAGTTTTTGTACTTACCGGCCTACTAATATATATTAGTTACAAAAAAGGCGAACCGGCCAAATGGCGCTGGGGTAAAAAATAAATATTTGAACATGAATTTCAAAAATCTAATCAAAAACAAAACAATAATGGTGGCCATTGCCAGCTTTGCTTTAGGCGCACTGTTTTACGATTGTTCAAAAATAATTTTTCAAGAGGGCAATCCGTGGCCCCAAATAAAAGGCGTAGCCCAACTAAACTTCACCAACAAAGAAATAATTGCGTTATCTAACCACGATAATAAATACATAACTCGAAGCAAGAATGGTGCCGAAGTAGTCAAATCTTTTATGGCAAGTAAGGGGTACAATTTTGTCGAACAAATGGGGTCAGGCTATCTTTTTCAATCATCAAATGGAAGTAGTGCTATGGTTATTCATAAATATTATAGCCAAAATTATTCTTTGTGGAGTATTGCCGAAAACTACAATGCGTCATCTAAATAATATTGGACTGAAACAAAAAATATGAAACCTATTATTGTCAAAGCGCCGGATGAATATTCCCAAAATGGTATTAAAGTATTCTTGGCCGGATCAATCGAAATGGATACTGCCGAAAAATGGCAGGAACAAATCTGTAAAAAATTATCTAATTTAGATTTAATCATTTTGAATCCTAGACGGGATAACTGGGACTCTACAATCACCCAAACAGCTATTAGCCCACAATTGAATGTACAAGTTAACTGGGAACTTACAGCTTTGGAGAATGCGGATTTGATCCTCATGTATTTCGACCCGCATACCAAGTCGGCTATTACATTATTAGAATTGGGATTGTTTCATCAAAAACCAATATTAGTATGTTGCCCAGATGGATTTTGGCGACAAGGAAACGTAGAGATTGTCTGCCAAAAATACGGCGTGACTTTGGTAAAAGATAAAGAAACCTTTTTTGCTCAAGCCCATGAATTATGCCAAAAATTAATAAACAAAATATGACGGAAATTCTTACCACTTATGATCTAAAAGATCCTCATACTCAAATCCCGATGGATCGAGAGAAATTTTATGAGGAACAACTGAAGGTTATCGAGGCTACCGGTAAATCTAGCCACGCAGTAGAAATTGTCGGTCTGCTGCTGTTCACCAAACAGGGCGAAATTATTTTACAAAAACGATCTGGCAACAAAGTCCACAATCCCTATTTAATCGACAAAGCGATTGGCGGCCACGTCAGACACGGCGATTCGCCTTTGTATACACTTATGGTGGAGACCGTGCAAGAGTTGCGCGTACCATCGATAGTACTGCGTAATGATGACGACTTCCGTAAAACATACAAACTATTACAAACATACATAGACAGCATCGCGATAGTCAAAGAACTCGACCAAGGCAGGTGGAATCTAGGCCGCGTGATTAATAAAAAGAATTACGAAATGGCTCATAGCGTTCATTTATATGTTGGTGTCTACGGCGGTTCTTCACGACCATCCGACCAAGAAGCCAGCGGGATCCTTTATTACAGTCTAGACAATCTAAAAAGAGAAATGACCGAACAACCAGACAACTTTACCTATGACCTGCATTTTTACTTGAAAAAGTACGAAAAAGAAATCGCAGAATTTTTGGAATATATCAAAAATGCATAATTTAAACCAGATAAACAAACGCAATCCGATTACTCATGCAACCCAACCATCAACACTACAATCCTAATTTTTTACACCATCAGCATAGTTTCGCCCATCGTTATGGCCGCGAGGTGATGTTTGGTATGCAAGATGGCATGGTGTCGCTACTCGGTGCCTTAATCGGTATCGCGGTGGGGTCAAACGACCACTTTACTATTGTACTCTCGGGCCTATCTATTATTTTTACCGCTTCTCTATCAATGGCGATTGGCACTTACAACTCATTATCTACTGAGAAAAAAATCGAAAATCGAGTATTGGATGAAGAGAGAGAAGAAATCGAAAAACGACTGGTGGAAGAAAAGGAGGAAATCAACGAATTGTTTGTAGATGACGGATGGCCCAGAGAAATCGCCGCCAAAATGGCGGAATGCGCCGCCCGCGATAATAATCTGATGTTGAAAGAGATGGCCTACCGTGAGTTGGGCATTACCAACTCATTGCCCCGTCAACCATTGCGCAAATCAATGGTCATGTTTTGGTCTTGGATGCTGGGCGGCCTGTTCCCATTGGTGCCATATATATTTTTGCCCGTAGCCATGGCGATAAATTTCTCCATTATTACCACGCTGATTGGCCTGTTCATACTGGGCGCCACCATGAGCCGATTCACCAAACAAAAAATTATTATTGCCGGAATAGAAATAGTGGTCATCGGTGGTATGGCCATAGCGGCCGGATTCGCTATAGGCCACTTGGTCGATTTATTTATACAACACTAAATTATATTTCATGCTGAAACCAAAAATAATTCTGGCTTCTACTTCGCCGCGCCGGAAAGAACTATTTGGTAAACTAAAATTATCTTTCGAGATTGAAGCATCAGATTATACGGAGGACATGACGCTAAAAATGCCACCAAACCAATTGGCAAAATTTTTATCATACGGCAAAGCGGCGGCAGTAGCCAAAAAACATAAAAACAGTATTATCATCGGAGCTGATACTTTTGTAGTTTTCAACAACCATTTATTGGGCAAGCCCAAAAGCCAAGCAGAAGCAAAAACAATGCTAAAAAAATTAAGCGGTAAAAAAGTAGAAATTCTCACCGGTCTCGCGATAATTAACACTGCTTCTGGCAAAAAAATCATCACTACGGATACCACTAAAGTTTTTATCAAAAAATTGACTAACACAGAAATTGATCACTACATTGCTTCTGGTGAACCGATGGATAAAGCCGGCGCTTTCGCTATTCAGGGATTAGGAGCGGTGATTATCAAAAGAATAGAGGGCGACTTCATGGGCGCGATGGGTTTGCCCTTGTTTACTCTAGCAAGAGAATTAAAAAAGTTTGGGGTAGATGTTTTATAGATCACGCGAAACACACGACGTAATTTTTAATTCGCAAGAAACTCATCAATAAAAAATATGAACAAACCTAAGCCGATAGTTTTCCCCCGCGACCATCAAGCGCACGACAACATTATTGAATGGTGGTATTTTAACGGACTATTAAAAGATAAATCCGGACAAAAATATAGCTTCATGGATTGTCTATTTAAAGCTGATCTGAAAAAAGTTGGCATCCCATTTCTAAAAAGAATCCCTTTCAAAAAAATTACCGGCGTATTGCCATATGTATATTTTGCTCACTCGGTAATATCCGACATATCCAACCAAAAAAATTACAAAGAAATCCAAAACATCTCTTTGGTATCACGTGATAGTTTCACCAAACCATTGTTGTTTATCAATTATATCAGCCCTATGATTCTGGGCGGATATACCAATAACGAAATGACTGAAAATAGTCCGAATAATTTTCACATCAAAACCAGCAATCTCAACTTACAATTAGCTAGTCGTAAATCACCACTACTCGAAGGTGGGGTGGGATACATTTCGGTATGCGATCGCGAAAGTTATTATTATTCGCTCACTGATTTGCAAGTAACTGGACAGATTGTAGTGGAGGGAAAAACCATAGAAGTAGAAGGCAAGGCCTGGATGGATCACCAGTGGGCCGACGTGTCATTCCAAAAAGACAAGTGGACTTGGTTTTCACTACAACTCGACAACGGTACCGATATTATGTGCGTAGAATACGACGACGGCAAAAGAACGGAATACTTGGTAGATACGATTGATCGCACTGGGGCATCCACTCACTTTAAAAAATTAATTTTAACGCCAGGCCAAAATACTTGGCGCAGTAAAAAAACCAAAACGGAATTTCCCACTTCTTGGGACATTTATATCCCAGATCTTGATACCAAACTATCGGTAAAATCTATCATGTCTGATCAAGAAATGATATTTGGTAACATCAATTATTGGGAAGGGCCGCTGGCAATCACCGGGACAATGCGTGGCCAATCAGTAACTGGCAATGGTTTCATGGAATTAGTAGGTTATCCATCCAATTACAATTATCTTTATCTCACCGGCAAAGAACTGAATCATAAATTTTGGGCGAGTTTTAAATAAAAAAATAACCGGCGATACTCTCCTCACGGATTTCTCGTCGGTTTTTTGTTTTGCAAAAACTAAAACCCAAACTATTGCAAATTATCTGCCTTGGGGTTCTAGCCCCAAAACCTCGACAATCTTTTTATACTGATCGGCGTTCATTCCATTACACCAATCTGCCGTATTGGAGTTTATTTCTGCTTGATAATCTTGAAAAGACAACCACCTAGCTTCACTGACCTCTTCGTCCACAAATTTAAGATCGTTCAAAGGTTCATTAAACAGCACTGCGTACATTTTATAAACATGCATCACATCCGCTCTCTTCCCAGAATCTATAAAAAATAATTTGTCAGACAAGCATTCCAATCCGATTTCTTCCCACAGTTCTGCGACAGCCGTCTCTTCAAAACTATTCCCAGCTTTCACGTGACCACCAAAATAAGTCTGCCACTTATTGGGATTGCCATCATTGTGCTTACCCCTTTTTGAGCAGAGAATCAAACCCTGATCATTAATCAACCACACCGCAGTCACTCCGTGCCATACGACTACCGGTTGGCTGTGAACAATCTTCCTCGGTTGGGGCGGAATAATACTACCGTGTTCATCAAAACATTCTAATAACTCATCATTTTTATTTTCCAAGGCTGTTGACAGACTGTCCATAATAGTAAACAAGTAAAAACGATGTCATTATGATAAACAACATAACAAAAAAAGTCAACCAAGACGCGGTCCTGATTGACTATAGTAACTGGTGTTTTACGTGATCGCTGCGGCCAGTTCGCCGATCAGTCGATCTGTATCTTCGAGAGAGAAAAGGTGCTTGGACTCAGTGATCGCTACGAGCTCTTGCCGATACATTTCGACTTTTCTCGGATCGTGCTCATCGCGAATGTTCTGAAGGTGCGCCGACATGGCTTCCTCCACTTCGTCCCTGGCCACCCATTGAGGTACGTCTGGTTGCTGAATATACCATCTTAGGTATGCGAGATCGAAGTAGTTCGAAAGAGTGTCTGGTACACTCTCCAGAATCAGAGTCTTATCGGTGATCTGCTGCTTGATTTCACGATCAGCACACGACCGCGCTTCGTCCACCAGGAACCCGACGTAATCGCGCATGGATCTGGTAGTCGTACCAAACACCTCTTTGCGATTAAAACGACGGATCATTCTGGAAACTCGAAGCGGCCAAGATGCCTGCACGAAGACGTCGCAATCGTACAAACCAGCCACCGGTGCCGGAAAGATAAGCGTACCATCTACCATGAAGGTGGTGTTGCCAGAAGCCGGGAAAAGGCTATAGGGCATACCACTTTGCATATCGACGTACAAATCAGTGGCTCCAGAAATGGTTGGCATTTTGGCATCGTGCAAGGTTTTGATGAAACCTTTTCTGTTCCAGAGTAGTTGCTGAACCGAGGTCTGCTCTTGGACTTTTTGCGGCCCAGATGTTTTGACGATGTCATAGCGCGGGACCAAGAAACGCTCCCCGACACTCATACATCTTAAGGCCTCGACGAAGTCGTCCAGCATGAACCGGCCGGCATAGTCGGGGGCAACATGCACCGTGGCATGATTTACCCACAGATCGAATGGCAAGTAGACCAAAGGCTGACGGGTGATCACTTCGATGTCAGATCGCAACGTGTGACACAGCCTGCTTTTGCCGCTAGCGACGTAGCCAGCCACCCCCACGATAGTATTCCCGCCAGACCTAGTTTTTACGACAGCACTAAGCCGGCGGAGAATCTGTTCTGTTCCTTGACGGTATGTGCGCGCGCTCATTATCATCACCTCCTTTCGTTGAAATACTGACGCATGCGCAAAATGGTATCCTGGCAATCTTTGACGGAATTGCGCATCAGACACCACCTCAGATGCCCCAGCAAATCCACAGATTCCATCAGACGAATGGCTTTTTCGAGTTCCGAATAATCTCGTATGGACGATTCGAAGTAGCCTCGAAAGAAAGCCTCAAGCAACTCCGGTTGACCATGGCAGTATCGCGAGAGCTTGCGCATCTCCCACTCTAGACAAAACAGCCCCGCATGCTCCCAATCCACCAACCCACTGATTACCCTAGACGACACAATGACGTTTTTAAGGTCAAGGTCGCCGTGGCAAAAAATAGGACGGCGGTTGTCAAAGTATGTACGCGCGGCCTGAATCTGTTCTTTGAGCCAACTGCCATAGGCCGACACATAGGTGCTGTCGTGATTGTTCCTGTGCCACACCAACCATCTATCAATTTGCCTTTCGACAAAATCGACAAAATGCTCGGCGGACTGCTCAACGTCCAGATCGCTGTTCAACATGCCGAAACTGCCATGTTTTTCTGTACCATGCACAGTCTTGGCCAATCTACCCAGCTGGAACATCAAATCGCAGTCGAGATCAGCCAACTCAGGTGTGTAGCCGTCGATAAACACAGTAGTGACGTTAGTGTCAACTACCGGAAAGGTGATAATTGGTCTGGGCACCCACACTTGTAAATCCGTTTGGGATAACATGTGTAATATGCCCAGCTCCTTTTTAGCCTTCTCGGGTGTAGATCTGGTTTTGTAGTGTAAGTGTTCTGACATATCAACCTCCGCCAGCTATCGACTGCAAGCTCGACCACTGTGCCGAGATGTCGTCAGTGTTTAGTAGCAGACCCCCCACCACCAATTCGTCCACCAACCCTACCAACTGGTAAAACGTATTGGCGTTAACCCCACCATCAAGTCCCAATCGACAATACGGGTTGTATTGACCGATCAGCTTGCGCATTTCACTCAGTCGAACCATGGTGGACTGATCTGGTTGTAGGCCGTGTGTGGCCACCGGAATGCCCATGATGAAAACCGTATCGACCATCTCCAGGTACGGCATCGCCACCGAAAGTGGCGTGCCTAAATCCAATGATAGCCCAGGTCTACACCCGTTAATTGCAGCTGCTTCGAAAAAAGCAGCCACTTCTCCGGTGGTGATGTGTGGGAATACATGAAAGACGGCCAAGTCGCTGTCACGTAGCAGTGACAGATTGATTGTTGAGTGTTGATCAGACAACCGAAAGATGTGTGCGGTTATACAGGCATCGAACACCCGAAGGGAATTAGCCTGAAGCTCGTTGAAGTTGAAAAATCCCGGAAACGCCGACCCGTGACATATATCAATATGCACAGATTGGCACCCCAAGATATTCAGTATACGAGCACACTCATCAAGCGGCTGCTCCATCCGAACCACGCTGGGACTGAGCAGAGCCACGGCTTTCCTCCAATCTGCGCGTCATTTCGCGCCAACGTTCCAGTTTTTTTAAACAGTCGCCTCCGTTAAAATGATACACATTCACAGCTTGACCATTCAACAATATTTGTCCATCCACAATAGTTTGGACTTCGTATTGTCGCAAACAGTTGTTAAGCACAGGCATTGAGCACACGTCCAAACCGTATTTTATGAAACAGTAATTGAACATATTTTGGTCGAAAATAGATGGGTACGTAGACAACCTAGCCACATAGTCTTCCCACACAGCTAGAAATTGTCTAAACAACACCTGATGTGCTTGTCTAGACGCAAAGAAAACGCCGGTATTAAAATAGTGATAACTTCCGTCCGAATTGAACTTCATCCTAAACGACGGATCGTACGGCTTAAATTCATCTTCCATTTTTTCTTTATAACCAACAAATAAATCCGGACACGCTATGATCTGACGATTGCTTTTATCAAAAAAGTTGTCGTCATCCCAAAAAGCGCGTAACACCAACAAATCCAAATCAAGAAAAAGGATCTGCCCAACTTCTGCTGGTAAATGCTCAAAGATTCGCATCTTTTCTGCACAAGCATGATCGGGCAGATCTATAGGAAACGGGTTGCCACTAGGGTTCACCCGAATGAAGTTCAGGCCACCTTCCGATCGCTGGGAAGGGGTGTAGCCGTTCAGGCACAGCACAAAAATTGGAAGATTGGTCAGCTTTCGAATAGCCTGAATCCAAGGTTCCAATAACGTAGCATAGCCTGAATTGCAAATTGTCACTATTGACCGTTGCATAGGGTTGATTTCTCTTCTGCTGTTCGAATGAATTCGATCAGCATGCTTAAGGGCTTGTCGACTCCGTCTTCTAGGTCAAGTTCTAGACTAACCAGACCCTGACGATTTTGTTTGGCGAGGCGAAGGTTTTGCGCTAGTGATTTTTCCACATCTAGATCACCCCTTCTTTCCAAACGACGACGCAGAGCGTGTTCGCTGGCATTTAGCCATACCCATGACAAGTTGGGTATCATCTTGCGTCGTTCTATGAATTCATGCGTCTGCGTAATCGCGAATATGTGTATGAGACCGGGGTTCCCCCATCTGGCTTCGAAGAAGACAGATGGATCGCTCCAGTACCAACAACCGCGTGCTTCCACGAAATTGGTGTAACGTGGATTATCGCGATATGCGCTTACGGCAATTGGATCGACAAAGAAATAATCAATCCCGTGGATTTCGTGCGGTCGTCTGGGCCGGCTGGTATAGGCCACGTATTGTCTAATTCTGTCCCCCATCAATGAGGCGCGCAGCGCCTTCACCAATGTTGTTTTACCAACACCACTTGGTCCGCCAATGGCTAGGCAGACTGATGGCGGTAGAGTGGGTGGTTTTGACATCATCTGCAAAACTTCGGGGCGAGATCCCGCCGCTGCGTTTGCGCAGCAGATTACTGGTATCTCCTTAACCCATACAATGGCAGTTTGGTCGTCAATCCCAACGAGGGCAACGTCTTCGATGCCATTGACCAGATTTTGCACAGATAGTTCGTATACGATTTTGGCCCACACTGATTTTTGCGCCTCGACGGTTGCGTTGGTTAATACAAAGATGTAAAAACCGCTGTCACCCGCCATAGTCAATTCGCCCAAACCAGTTGCCAGCAATACTTGTTTCAGGTATTTATGCAGTTCGGTAAGCATGATTAGCTCCTTTGGTTGTCAAAGAGTGATGTGCCATTTGACCGGCACAATATGCCGTCGCGAGTGACACGACGGTAACTTTTGTTGATATTGTCTTATCATTGTTTTACCGAAATGTCAAGCTTGCAATAATATAAAAAACCGCCCCTTTGTGAGGGGCGGAGCTGAGGTTTTGAACGTTCGTTCACAACAAGTAACTGCTCAGACTAAGTCCGTAAGCGACGCTGGTGAAAGCCTCGCCTACTATAACCTTGTTATTGCCGAACTTGTTGGTGAACAAAGCACGGACTATGGGGATGTACGAAGTACCCCCCGTAAGGAACACGCGGTCGATCTTCTCGACAGACACAGATGAGCGACGTATCACTTCGTCGAGTGCGTCGGACACCTTTTGGATCATCGACTGTATCATGCCTTCCAGTTCAATCCTGGTCACATCTTCGACCAATGGTTTGTTGAAGGCTTCAAAGACGATGCTCGCCTGATCAGCAGTAGACAGTGCGCACTTGGCTTTTTCGATCTCACCAAATAGCTCGAAGGCGCAGTTGTATCTGACCAGATCTTCCAAGTTGGCGATGGTTTCGGGGGCGTCCGAATACGCCCTGACCGTTCGGATCAGGTCTCGGATACGACGGTCGCGCAGTTGTGGTAGCATATACCAATTCCTGAGCGGAGTGGTAATGCTGCTAGGGATATCGGCCCAGCGCCCTTCCATAGTTTTGTAGTGCGTCCCGCGACCAAAGTACTTGGCCATCTTTTCCCACATCAGGATCGAGTCAATGGTGTCACCGCCCATGTATACACCGGATGTGGCCAAGACATCCTGGCGTCGATCTGTCGGCTGACGATAGTTGGTGCCGCGCAAATTGACGATGGTGAAATCGGTTGTGCCACCACCAAAATCACCCACCAATGCCGTAATTTGTTTCCCGGCATCGAGAGTAGATTCGTAGGCAAGCGCGGCAGCAATTGGTTCGAGTTGAAACGCGACATGCTTGAATCCGGCCAAATTGGCGGCGGCCAACAGACGCGTCTGGGCCAACTGCTCTTCGTCGGGTTGTGTGGAAAACACGACCGGACGACCGATAATCACTTCGTCAGCCGAAAGCTGGGTGATTTCCTCGGTGCGATCGTGCAAGGCCCGTAGAATCAGGGCTACCAAATCTTCGGCCTTGTAAGATTTGGAGCGAACCTGGGTTGATGTGAAACTGGAGCTAGGCAACAGCGTCTTGATGGAGCGCATAAAACGGCCGGTTGGGTCCTCCACATAACCCCTAATCGCCGCATCTCCAACATGCGCCTTGCCGACTTCGTCAAAGTAGATCACCGATCTCATCTGTTTCAAGGGGTGATCTTCTTCATCTCGGTCAGTGTCTAGCACTTCAATACTACCTTGCTTGTTTAGGGCTACCACTGAGTTGGTGGTGCCAAAGTCAACACCGATTACAGTCGGCATGGCTCACCTCCTAATGCTTTATTGTCAAAGCGACATGCTTGGTTTCCTGTGTAAAAGTTCGTCAATTAATCCTAATCCAAAACAGGTTCATTGTCAATATACTTAAGATAAATAAAAAAATAACCGGCGATACTCTCCTCATGGATTTCTCGTCGGTTTTTTGTTTTGCATGTGCCCCACATCTAGAGGGGGCGAGAAAGAACTTCGTCGATCACGCGCTTCACGTCATTCGGGGTGAGATTACTACCCTTTTTGCGCGGACTACCACCAATGGTGTTGCCACCACCCCACCGGTCGGTTTCACCGGGAGGAATCATTTCGGCCACATTGAGGGCCTCCAGTATGGCGGGCACATCGAACGGTACAAATTGCGACACGCGCCCAACAGTATACCGATACACGCCGGCCGAGCTGGACAGAATGGTGACAAACGCCCTGATACCGGACGCGAACATGCCCACGCGGGCATGGCGACCGGTCTCAACGACGATTTTGTAACCCTTGCCACCCTCGATCACCTCGTAATTGGTGTCCAGAGCGACAGACTGAGCCGAACCAGTGAGAAAGCGCATGATACGTCCTCCCACGTCGGTGATGATGCCATCGTATTCGTCGGCACGCTGACGAGCAATTCCGCCATTGGCACGGAAGACATCATAGGGCTCAAAAACCCACATGACCTTCGCGAGCGACGGCAGATCAGCCGGAAACGCGTATGCCGCGGCGGTGGTGTCGAGCATGTCCTCCATGGCCACCAGTTGATTGACCAAGGGGTTCATGGTGCTCATCACCATAAACGGGTGTTCGAGCAGAAACACCGCCAACGCAACATCTTGATCGGGGTCGTTCATGTATACTCGAACAGGCAAGGCTCCGTTGCCAGGCTTGAAAGTTTCCAGCAGGCCCTGTCGCAGAACCATAAGCACTTGCGCACAAGTGGCACGCGTGGCCAACCTGTCCACCCCTTCATGGTGGTTAAAGTTTATGTGCGGACCGCGCGGGTCGAACATCGGTCCGGTGGACACGATGCCATCCAGAGCAATCGAATTGCCGGGGACGGTGTCGCAAAACTCCTTCCAACCCAAAACTCGTCCGGGTTGGATCATCCTGATTATCGACATGGTGGGCACCTCGCTATCTGGTTGTAAATAGAACATTTTTGACACAAAAACCTGCTTCTGTGTCAACATAACAAACTACACCCAAAACTCTTTTTTGTCAATAATTCAAAAACAAAAATCCCGGCATATTTAAGTGCTGCCGGGAAGCACTGCTGGGAGACGCGAGTAGAAAGTCGAAGCGCGGCATGCTAGTCACGCCAATGGTGGGCGTGGCAAATGACGTCTTCAATGGCCTGAAAGTGGTCAAAGCCCATGTCAGCCTCTTCAATCTCCGACACAGAACGTTTGACTACTTGGGCTGCATCGCTACCGGCACGAGCGGTATCAAATGCCCACTCGTCAATCTCCACCCGAAACACCACCGACACCTTGCGCCCGCGCGGGTCACGATCGGGCCGATCGAGGTAGCAGAGATATTCCAACTTGAAAGGGTCAACCATGATGCCAGTTTCTTCGTAGAGCTCGCGCGCCGCAGCATGAATGAGCGACGGGTCGCTCGTTTCCACATGTCCACCCGGCAAGACACATTTGTCCTCGAACGGCGGTTTGGCGCGCTTAATGAGCACCGCCTCTGCCGGACCACTATCGTGCATAATCAACGCCACCACGTCCACCGTCAGTTCGACACTGTGTTTATTCGTTTCCATTTTCACTCTCCTTTTCCGTGAGTTTCAAGCCAGGCCGACTTTGTCGGCAAACTGCGATGACTTCCTGTGTACTGCTCGTTGATGTCCGTTTCTACTCCGCACTCAGCACACATGAAGGTGACATAATAATCGGTGGAGCCGTCATAGCACGAGTGACTAGTCTCGTAGAGATCGCCTTCTTCCACGAGCAACTTCGCTCCACACCCACCATTGCCATTACCCTTGCCGGTGCACACAAACTCTTTTGCCCAACCCTTCTGCGGCCGACCTTTTTTGAGTACTTTCATCATAGTCTCCTTTCGTTGTTAATGAGCGGTACAGAACGAACCAAATACATCTGTAATATATTCTTATTACTAAATTATCGCCGTAAAAATCTGTGGATAATTCCATCAATTATTTTATTTACTTTACAGTTAGGCAAACTAATGCTATAATTAACTACGAAAATTATCGTAGATATGTCCAATCATTCTCTGACTGTTCTCCAACAAAAAGAAGTTGAAGAAGTACTTATTCAATTTGGTCTTAGCCCCAAAGAAATTTTGGTATATCTATCTTTGCTAGCCAACGGGCACACTACCATCACTCCTTTGGCCCGCTCGATCCAGTTACCAACCACCACCGTGCAATCTATATTGGAACGCTTGGGCAATATAGGTGTGATCAGTATTACCAAACACAAATCACGCCACCATTACGAGGCATCATCACCCAAAATCCTTCAACAAATTCTGGAAGAAAAAATAAAATCGGTTAATAATATCATCCCCCTGCTCGAAAACATCCACACCGACAGTGCTCGAACGACAAAAATAAAAATTTATTACCGCGAACGTCTAACCGACATATTTAACGAAGCTTTGACTGCCAAAAATAAAATTATTTATGAAATTGTCTCCGCCGACGACCTGCAAACTATTTTGGGTGAAAAATTCCATTTCACCCGCCGACGCAAAGAAAAAAACATCCAGTTAAAAAGCCTGCGCGTCGAAACTCACGAAATTAAACGGTATTCTGTTCGCACTCACCGGGCCGAATTACGCGAAGCCAAATTCCTGCCTAGAGAATTGACTTTTAGCGCCAACGTGCTATTTTGGGATAATACTTTGGCTATATTTAGCGCCGCCCGTGAGGGATTGGCCTGGACAGTAGAAAGCCCAAGTATTCGCGAAATGTTCGCCCAAATATTCAATCTACTGTGGCAAATCAGCCGACCGATGGAGACCCTAAAAGAGTAATTGCCGAGCTACTAAATTTATAACCTTGTAATACTTAATCCACTACGACGTTTTGACTTATGGAGGCCAACCAACCCCAAGTAAAACTCGAAAACGAAATGAACCTAGTCGAACAAGCGAAAACCGACGATCGTGCTTTCGAAGTCTTGTATGATTTTTATTTCACCAAGATTTATTATTTTGTTTTGAAACGCGTGGGACACAAAGAAATCGCCGAAGATATTGTATCCAGCACTTTTATCAAGGTGTTCACCGGCATCAAAAATTTCAAACCGGAAAATGATTATTCTTTTTGCGCCTGGTTGTATCGCATTGCCACCAACAATCTCACCGACCACTATCGCCGTGCTGGTAAACGAATTGAGATAGACATAGAAAACATGGACGAACCAATAGATGAAAAGCAGGATCAAAATATTATTGTCGCCAATAGCCTAGATCGGGTCATGGTACAAAAAGTACTGTCCGAGTTATCCGCGCGTGACCAAGAAATACTACAGCTCAAATTCTTTGGTGAATTAAGCAATGTGGAAATCAGTGCTACCCTCAAGGTTTCGGCCAATAACGTGGGGGTACTCGTTTATCGGGCGCTAAAAAAATTCCAGACAACCTACCAAA
Organism: uncultured Gammaproteobacteria bacterium; assembly: GCA_964465205.1. Taxonomy (GTDB): domain Bacteria; phylum Patescibacteriota; class Patescibacteriia; order Magasanikbacterales; family GWA2-37-8; genus CAYXJO01. Next base: position 388 of record CAYXJO010000015.1, on the reverse strand, counting down.
AATATGTTTAAACCAAGCCAAAAACAAACAATTGAAGCCTTGGAAAAGGTTCAAAACGGCATCGAGTGTAATGATCCGGAGGTTTTGGCGTTATTAAAAGCAGGAGAACAAATCAAAAACTCCGCTTTTAATTCAACGTCCGCCGATCCCAATTTTAAAGCACGCCTCAAAGCACAAATTTTGGCAAAACGGCAGGCAAAAACTTTTTCTATGAAAGAAAAATTAGTAGGTTTACTCGAAAAAATAAAACCATTTTTGGTGCCCAAACGTCTGGCTCCGGTGGTGGCATTTGTAGTCCTCATTGCAGTTGTGGCCACTACTATCAATTTTTGGCCAGGCAGCACTGGGCCAAACGGCAAATTCGCGCGCCTCATGATCGACACTGCTT
>CAYXJO010000014.1:0-24406 GCA_964465205.1 uncultured Gammaproteobacteria bacterium | reverse complement strand
CCAGGATCAAACTCTCAAAAAAGAAGTTTGATTCTCATTCACTTAAGAATGAGTTTAAGCTCTTTGATTTTCGTTGAATCGGTCGATTCAACATTTTTGATCCCCGAAGGGATCGTGTTTATTTTGACAATCACCGAAGTGATTATCTAATAGACAGGTTTTTGTCACATTTGTGTTGTCAACGTTCTTTCTTTCCAAGGCCGTATGTGTCGGCTTTCGCAGAAAGAAAAAAGAGGTACCGAATCTTCAGTCACTCTTTTCTCTTTCCAGTATCATGCCGGTAGGCCGGCAGACTTAGAAGATTACTAGATTGTGAGGGTTAACTTAATTGCCTTTGTTTTGGGTTAAGTTTGTGAGCCCAATATTAACACTTTTCAAAAAAGCTGTCAAGGGGATATTTGGCCACAGGGTGTGGATAACTATCATCCGATTTTACTTACTCTTTTTCTCTCGCCACTCACGGATTTTTTTATGATCTCCGGAGAGTAAAATGTTTGGTACTTTTTGCCCCAAAAAATTTTCCGGACGAGTATAATGCGGATATTCTTTTTTATTTTCTTTATTACCAAAAGTTTCCTCGACAGCCGATTCGTCATTGCCGAGCGCGCCCGGTAGTAATCGTGTCACCGCTTCCACAATCGTAAGTGCCGGCAATTCGCCACCAGATAACACATAATCTCCCACTGATATTTTTTCATCCACATACTTATATACGCGTTCGTCAAATCCTTCATAGCGGCCACAGACGAAAACTAATCTGTCCAATTTAGAAAATTTCTCCGCCATGCGTTGGTCGAATTTTTTGCCCGCCGGATCCATGATAATGATTTTTGTTTTTTTACGGTTGGCGGCGGGAACCTTTTTACCATTGTTTACCAAACCCATTTTTTCGAGTGTGGAATAAATTGGCTGTATCTGCAAAACCATACCGGCTCCCCCACCATACGGAGTGTCGTCCACGCGGTGATGTTTATCCTGCGTATTGTCCCGAAAATTATGTGCGGCAATTTTAACAACGCCCGCTTTTTGCGCGCGCTTGAGAATACTCTCGCCGGAGTAGCTATATATAATATCTGGGAAAATTGTGAGGATGTCGAATTTCATAAAGACAAGATACCACAAAAAAAAACTAAGTTCAACATTAAACTATTGACAAATAACTAAATACCAACAATACTATAAGTACTAAGTGCGCTACCCAACAACAACGCAGTACACAATAACAACGTAACTCAACAAGAAAGGAAAGAGAGGACCGCCCATGGCCAACGAAAAGAGAATACCCGGGACAAAAATCGAGGTCACTGTGGTCGAACCACATGTGCTCAAGGATTTGCCTCTGATCGCCTTTTGGTCATCCAAAGAGGCGCAGGAGTGCTATGAGGCAGAGGTTTGTGGCTTCCCCTCTCAAAGACAAGCAATTGTCAGAGACGATCCGGAGGAGGTATATATGGACCATAACGGTGCATTGATACCGATCAAGCCGTATAACAGTGCAAAAGAATACTTGCGCTTGGTCGGTTTAAGCAAGCTGACCAACGCTGAGAGATCGGCACTCGACCTTTAGTCGGCTAAGCACCGAAATTATGCCCGCCCCCCCGGGGGCGACTTTTTTTCACTAAAAACAAAACCACCCCGATTACTCGGAGTGGCTTTTGGATTCGATTAGATGTCCAGATTGTCTACCGCGCTGGTATCAATCGGAGCGCTCTGTCTCGGACCACGACCGCCTTCTGGCTCATTGATCTTGAGGTTGACACGCGCATTGTTTTTGGCGCCAACGATCTTGAGCAAGGTGCGGATGGAACGAGCAGTCTGGCCACTGCGGCCAATAACGTAACCCATGTCAGCAGGATTCACGGTCAAGGTGATAAGTACACCTCTCTCGTCAATGATGCGATCGGTTTTCACGTCATTCGGATTGTTGACGATTGCTTTTACAAGCATCTCAACAAACTGTTGATCGGCTTCCATCATAATATACAAATACTTCAATTGTTAACGCAGTCTGTCGACAATGTGGAAACTCCACCAGCACTGCTATACCATATAATTATACCAGATCTACCAAGACGGTCAAATCTTACGCGGCCGGAGCGGCGGCTTTATCAGCAGCAGCCTTATTTGCTTCGGCAATTTTTTTCTTGCGATCGGCGGATAAAAATACTGATTTCATTTTTTTACCTTTAACCACACCATTCTTTACCAACAAATTATTCACGGTGTTGGACATTTGTGCGCCTTTACTAATCCAATAGTTAACTCGTTCGGCATTTACCGTAATTTTATTTTCTTTATCGAGCGGATTGTAATTGCCCAAAAGCTCTAAATAATGTCCTTGGGTATCACGCGCTTTCTCGGAAATAATAAAACGATAAGTCGGTCGTTTGGTCTTTCCCACGCGTTGCAAACGGATAGTAAGCATAATTTAGTCAAATTTTTTATTTTTGTAAGATAATTGGCGCGATGGTTTCGTGGACTCATCGTACCGATAGAGCGTATTTAGTATAGCACATTTTGGGGTTTTTGTCAAGGGTTAGCGAAATATGCCCATATTGACAAAAAGGTGTTTTTGTGATATATTAATCTGTTTTTATGCTATCGCTAAGACGATTGCAATAAAAACGAAACGTACTACAACAACCAAACAAAGAAAGGTTCGCAAATGGAAGCGTTTCTATATTGGCTCGCGGTTGGATGCGTGGCGTGGATCGCGTCCGGCATCGATGATGCGCTTTCCGTCATTACCTTTACCCGTACCAACGGTATCAAAACCGCTGTGTCGGTAATGATGGGGGCTGTGCTTGGCCTCATCACGGTATTTCTCGCGAGCGTGGCATTATCGCAACAATTATTGCGATTCGATCGGCTGATGGAGTATAGATGGTTGGCCGGCTTTATCCCAATCAGCATCGGACTCTACACGCTTCGCGAAATTTGGTGGCGGCCGGAAAAACAACTCAACCTGGAATCGCGAGTGCGCCACCCACTCACGAACATCCTGTTTACCTGGGGTATATATATCACCAACACTGCGGATGACGCCGCGGTGGACATGACACTCATACTCCAGACCCACAACCATCCAATCAAATTATTGGCACTTTTCGCGGGTAATTTGATAGGATGCATGACGGTGTTCATGATTGGTGTAAGTGTTTTTTCTAGCTTGGCTGGGAACATCAAGAAAGCGGTGTACACAATCGCGGCGGTCGCGGTCATCGCTATTGGCTTGGGTGTCATTCTAAGTCATAAATAACACCACAAACACAAGCCCCGTTCGGATTCGTCCGGACGGGGCTATTTTTTAATAAAAGGATGGTATATATGAAATTTACTGACTTATGAGCCCACATTAATCAAATTTGATATTTGGGCGAACTGGGCAGTAAATTTCATATATACCATCCAAAAAACTATGATGTCTTCACTTGTTCCAATTTTACACTTAATAATTTAGATACCCCATCCCCTCCCATGGTGACACCATAAAGCGCGTCCGCGGCATGCATCGTCACTCGATTATGTGTAATAACAATAAATTGTGAGTGGGTAGATAGTTCGCCCATAATTTTCACAAATCGCTGAGTATTAGCCTCATCGAGTGCGGCCTCAACTTCATCGAGCACTACAAATGGCGAAGGATTATTATTGAGAATCGCGCAAATCAAAGCAATCGATGTCAACGTACGCTCACCACCAGACAAAGCATTCAAATGCTTGATTTTTTTACCCGGCGGATTGGCGGCGATATCTATACCATACAAAACCTTTTCACTTTTTTTCTTTTTGGGCTGCTCTAGTGGTTCCTCGGTTGACTCGGTCGGTACCTGCCCCTCGACTGTTGGTACTACCAAATCCTCTTCGGGCTCACCATAAAGTTCGGTCAAATCTGCCGATCCGCCACCAAACAAAATTTTGAAATAACGATCGAACTCTTTGCGGATTTTTTTGAACGCCGCGGCGCGTTTGGTTTTCATGATTTCATCCAAATCCTCTACCATTTTTTCCAAATCCGTAGTTGCATTCGACAAGTCATCGATTTGTCCGCTCAAAAAATCATAACGCTCTTTGGTGGTGGCATACTCGGCAGTGACATCCTCGTCGATACCACCGATTAGACTCAATTGATATTTCAATTTTTGAATACTATCGGCCACAGTTGGCAATTCTTCGAGACTAGCGGTCACTGGATTGCGCTCTACTACCCCCACTAGCGGTTCGCTCATTTCGTTTTGCGCCTCAGACAACAAATCTTCTTGTTTGGTTTCGAGTTTGGCCGATTGAATTTTCAAATCATTACGCGTATTCAAAATATTATTCACCACATTTTGTTTTACCTGCATCTGCGACTGCAGATTAAATACGCGCTGTTTTTTCTCCTCTTCTTTGCGATTGAAATCTTCAATTTCAGCAGCGATTTCGGTTACGCGTTTTTGGGCGACGGTTAATTGTTTGACCATCAAATCTTTCTCTTTGGCCAACTGAACCATAAGAGCGCCGTATTGTTCCGGAGTGATTTGTAGGAGCGACAATTCTCTATCCAGACCAGAAATTTCTTTTTCCAAATTCTGACGTTCTTCACTGTGCAAAGCGCAACGATGTTGGGCGGTCTGCGACTCCACCTCCAAACTCATGAGTTCGGTTTTGCTTTTTTCCAACCCAGTCTCCAATTCTGCCAAAGTCTGCTGTTCGACGCCAATCTGCATCTGGTACTCACGCAATTTCTCTTCGGTGGTAAGTGAAACTTTAGTGGCAAAACTCAGATTACGATCTTTACCACGCCAACCGCCTTTCATCACACCGCGACGCTCCACTATATCGCCGTCGAGTGTCACCATACGAAAACGCCCAATACCCAAACGCGCCGCCACACTCAAATCACGCACCACCAACGTATCTCCCAAAATATGCGAAAACACCACCTCAAAACGAGGATTAAATTTCAAAAGTTCGATAGCAAGACCTACCACACCGGGCTCGCCCAGCACCGATCGCATATCATCGCCAATATAACGGCCCTGGATTTTGTTCAAAGGCAAAAATGTGGCTACACCTAATTTGTTGTAACGCAAATATTCAATAGCATGCCGACCGGTTTCATCGTCTTCTACCACCACCGAAGCCAAACTGCTGGCCGCGGCCGTGTCCAACGCCAAGCGATACTCCTCGGCTACCTCGGCTAGTTCAGCCACAATACCATGCACCTTGCCGCCAAACTTATTCTTGGCGTCCAGCACCGCCTTTACGGCAGTCAACCCTACAAATTGAAAATAATTCTGCTCGGACTGATTTTGTAAAAACGCACTTTGCAAACGAGAAATGGCCACGGTTTTTTCGGTTTTCTCCAGCACCATTTTTTCGATCGTTTTCTTTTTTTCAATTACACGTTCACCAATCCTGTCCGCCTCGGCCTGGGCCCGACTAAGCGCCTCCTCCACTTCACTGCGTTTCACTTTTAATTCTTTTAATTTGTTTTCCATCCAACCCACATTACTCTTGCCGGCTTCTTGATACTGAGTCTGCATACGGCCATCGGTAATCGCGATTTGGCGTTCCCACTCATTTTGTTCGCGTACCGCCTCTTGATGTTTGGATTGTAAAGCCGCGAATACTTCTTGGCGTGATTGGGATTTGGCCAGTTCGGCCAGCTCGGTTTGAATAGTCTCAAGTTCGTAAAAAGCATCACGATATTCCTTTTCCACTATTTTTATTTTTTCATCAATCGCCGCGATCTCGGATAAATTATTTTTATACAAAGTCACGTAATATTTTTCTTGAGCTTCGCGCAACTGCACTTCTACTTCTTGACGTTTTTCCAATTTTTTCACTTGACGCGCCAAAATTTTGAGGCGCGGCTCGACTTCTTGCAGAAGCCTCTGAGCTTGTTCCATGTTTTCGCGCGTACGCGCAAGTTTGAGAGTGGCTTGATGTTGTTTGATTTGAAATTCTTTGATGCCCGATGCTTCGTCGAGAAACTCTTTACGTTCGGTGGGACCGACAATTAACAGCCGATCGATCATCCCCTGCCCCACGATACTATATGAATGTTCGGCAAATTGCGCTTTGGCCAAAACTAAATGAATGTCTAATAATCTAACCGGACTATTGTTGATCAAATATTCGCCCTCTCCGTTGCGAAACACGCGCCGGGTGATAACTATTTCCGAATAATCCAAATCCACCTTGCCATCGGTGTTGTCGAGTACCATGGTAACTTCCGCGGCCGATAATTGTCCTTTGGCCTCGGAGCCGTTGAATATTACATCTTCGGATTTTTTGCCGCGGATTGCTTTGAGCGAAGTCTCGCCCATCACCCAACGAATGGCATCCGTCACGTTACTTTTACCACTACCATTTGGCCCCACTACGCCGGTAATACTAAAACGACCGTCGGTGGGCGGCAAAAAATCTAATACGGTTTTATTGGCAAATGATTTGAATCCCTGAATCTCGAGTCGTTTGAGGTACATAAGCGTTTTTATTATATCACAAACAAAAATCACGGGCTAGTGTCAAATGTGGAAAACCCCCACCAATCATACCGCCGAATCTCCCCGCCTTGACAATATCGCCAACTTCACATATAATACCCGGCTTGGTCGAAAATACTATATATGTTACAAACTGCGAAACAAATCTACAACCGACTAAACCAAGCCAAAAAAGTATTGATTATCCCCCACCAACACCCCGATGGCGACGCCTTAGGTGGTGCGGGCGCACTCAAAGATTGGCTAATCTCTACCGGAAAACCGGTGGAAGTATTTTGCGTTACTCCGGTTAGCCAACGTTGGCATTTTATCCCTCACGCTATCGATGTCTCCACGGAAAATCATCATTTTCATAGTAGCGACGTTGACACTATTGTAGTACTGGACTCCGGCGATCTACGCTATGCCGGCGTAGCCGAACACTTAATCGGCCACCCCGCGCACATTATCAATATCGACCACCATGTCACCAACGAAAAATACGGCCACACCAACATGGTCATGGCTACCGCTTCGGCCACTTCAGAAATACTTTTCTATTTTTTCAAACACAATAGTATCCATGTCACTCCTACCATGGCCACCGCCCTACTCACCGGGATTATTACCGATACCGACAACTTTACCAACGGTGCCACTACTACCGCGTCTTTGATTGTGTCCGGAGAGTTGTTGCGTCACGGGGGCAATCTCAATTTGATTAATACCCACTACGTACGCAATAAAACTCTAAACAGTCTCCGATTGTGGGGCACAGCATTATCTCGCCTAACCAAAGATGATAATAGTGGCATCACCTATACTTTTATTACTCAAAAAGATTTATCTGACAACCACGTAGGCGAAAACGAAGTCGAAGGTATCGCCAATTTTCTTAATAATTTGGAAGGTAGTAAAATTTCGCTCATACTCAAAGAAACTACCGATGGTAAAATCAAAGGCAGCCTGCGTACCACCATGGAAGGAGTGGATGTATCCGCTATCGCCAAACGGCTCGGTGGGGGTGGCCACAAAAAAGCCGCCGGCTTCACAGTGGACGGAACTATAGAAACCGCTCTCAAATTGATTTTGACGGAAGAATAAAATTCCTATATAATGGGGATAATATTATAATTTCAGTGCCCAGTTCGCCCGAATAATTAATATAAAATCAAAGAGGGCTCATAAGTCACTGAAATTACAATATTTTCCATTTAATAAACATGACTATGTCCGGAAATAATCTTAACTCACAATACCTAATTCCAACAGTAATCGAAAAGACACATCTCGGTGAACGCGCTTACGATATTTACTCGCGCTTACTACAAGATCGCATTATATTTTTGGGCGACGCCATTGATGACCATGTCGCCAATGTAATCATCGCTCAATTACTTTTCTTGGATAATCAAAATCCGGAAAAAGATATTAAGTTATATATCAATTCACCCGGAGGTTCGGTCACTGCTGGCATGGCTATATATGACACGATGCAATATATCAAATCCGACGTATCTACGATTTGCGTGGGTATGGCTGCTAGTATGGCGGCAGTTCTTCTCGCCGCCGGCAAAAAGGGTAAACGCCTCACCCTGCCCAACTCCGAAATTATGATTCATCAGGTAATGGGCGGCATGGAAGGCCAAGCCAGTGACATCAAAATCCGTGCTGAACGCATACTGCGAATAAAAGATCGCCTCAATCATATTCTATCCAAACATACTGGCAAAGATTTGACCAACGTGGAAAAAGACACCGACCGTGATTATTTCATGACCGCGGACGAAGCCAAAAAATACGGAATTGTGGATACGGTGATTGAATAATTAAAATAAAAAAATACTCCGATACTAATCGGAGTATTTTTGGGATAAAAAAAGTCGGACATAACGCCCGACCATTTGTCTGAAATAACGAAGACTTTACGGATTGATAGCGTCGCGCAAAGCCTTAACAAGTTCAAGCGTCGTAGTATCCGACTCGCGCGAAGCCTTCTGACAGACTGATTGCGCATACCTCGCCATATCTCGCGAAGGTTGTGGCCAGTTGCCAACAACGCGTCTTTCCGCGTCTTCGAGCGGTTCGATACCGACTAAAAAAAATATCGCAAACCTTTCATGTTCGGTCAGCTCCAACTTGGCCGCCAATACGTGCGTGTCCGCACGCGTAATTATTTTCTGGTAATCATCGTCAGACATATCACACCTCCATATTTGAAATTGATAGAATATAACAATTGGTTCAAAGAGCTACGCACACCATATCACATACCAACAAATTTTGTCAAATAATAGCTAATAATAGCGAAAAAAGCGCCAAACTGTGGATAAGTGTCCTGTTTTACCCTTGACAAAACCACAAAAATATGATATAATGATCTGTTGCTTAAAATTTAACTGGATGTAGAAACTTGCCTATTTGTCGGGCGGAAATATCATCTTACGGTTGAATAGAAATCAAATAAATAAAATAAGCACGTTTCTGTATCCACGACAAGCATGGGGGTGTGTTGACGGATAGTACTGGCTAAGGCTAGTCTTCTCCCTTGATACACCTTCTTGGATGCAGACTTGCCCCGTATTGGGGCGCTACTAATAACCCACCCCTGTCTTCGGACAGGGGTGGTTTGTTTTTGGCAAAATTTTATTCGGCAGGCAATATGTCGGGCTGTGCGCTAGTCGCCGACGAATCGGGGGTAGAGCCGTCTGCCGCTTGAGTAGGAGAAGACGACACGCTGGGGCCTACCATGCAAATCTTGGGTAACGGACGATAATAACTAGTAAATACCCGATCAACTTTTTCACCCGCCGGAGTAATACGTGAATATGTAAAATTGGCTACCGCACCTCGAAAAGCATTCTGGCATTTTGTTTCGCCCGGCTTCAACTCTTCCGATACAACCTCTTGCGGCTCACCAGCAGGAATCCATTTGCTTACCAGAGGATGTGTGTACCAACCTTTGCGGCCATCGGATTTACCCCACAATGTAAACACTAGTTGTTGTTTTTTAAAATCAATATCGGTTTGCAGTAACAAATAAGCGCCGGTATCGTTTTTGAATTTTAAATCCAAAAAGGGCTCGTACAAAGCCGCATCCGTACCAGGATTCCCGTTGACCGGATCGGCATAGTAACTAACCACCAAAGAATGATTCTGCCTGGCGGTAATATCCATACCTGAATTCATCGCCATACGAAAAAGAGTCGTGCCAATCTGACACATTCCTCCGCCGATTTCTTTTTTTATTTTATTACCTTTAATCACTTCTTCCGGCAAAAAACCATTTTCAGCGGTAAACGGACCGGCGTATTTAATAGCCGAAAACTCTTCATCGGGCTTGATCAACACCCCATTCAAACGCGCCACGGCATTGGCGATATTCTTGATACGATTGGAGTGGCTATCACGAAAAGTGGACACGCCACGTCCTAGCACATCGATAATTCCGAATTCGTTCAAATCCGAAATCTTGATTTGTGGCTCTACAACATCTACCGAAACCCCTACGGTACGAATGGCTTCTGTCGGACGATAGTTTCTATCAATAAAAGCTTTGTTGATTTCCGCAAAAGTTTTTTCTATATTCAAACTTACTCCTGACTGACTACCCTTGAGCTCCTTGACCTTGCCATTTTCCATGGTAAACTTGGCATCCTGCGGCACCGCATCTACTATCGGCCGTACTTGGTCAATCAAATACTTGTTCACTTTATCTTGGTCCAATGCCAGTACCGGTTTTTGGCTATCATCCAACTCAATCACCGTCCACTGCAAAAGTTGATTTAGTGTAAAAGACCAATCTCGTCGTAATTGAGTTTGAGAATCAATATAATTCACACCCAAATCACCATAACCAAAAACACTTACAACATTGTCTCGCAAACCCTGTAAATCACCGGCGTGAATTGTAGGTGTAAATTGTTTCGGATCAATTTTAATTGGCAAAAAATTAAATTCGGACAAATTTTTGATAATATTATTTTTTATTTCAGACAACACAAACATGCGCCCGGATTTTTCCGGAACTATGTCATACGTACCACTCCCCCACTCGGTAACCCGAATATTGGCATTACGCGGCTTATCTTCATAGGTTGCCAGATTATTCGACAGAATCTCATCGAGATTGACATCGTCCAATTGAACTGGTGCAGTCAATTTGGTCGCGGAAAAAAATCGAAAATAAACAGGTGCTAACAATTGTTGCCACCAATTACCGCTGCGACCGACAGTCAAAACCATTTGTGTGAGACGTTCGCTGTCCAACTTCACCAATTCGGTAGTGCTGTCTTCGGACAACAAAACTGTATTTACTTTGAAGTCGTGCATTGCCCCATCGCGATCCGGTACGATAAAACTTAAACCTTCTTTAGACAGACGATCATTCAGATTTTCGATAAATGCCTCCACCGCAGGAGCCGTCATGCCTCCCATATGATAACGTCCGACATATACGCCTGGAAAAACTTTGTTGGTATAATATTTGCCATATGTGGACGTTACACCGGCAATCACCATCAATGTGGTAGCAATAGCAAACAAAACAATCAAGCTGGACTTAATCCAACTGCGTTTTGGTTTGAGAATACCCATCTTTTCTTTTAATTGAGAAAATTCCATAAGAACATTACTCCTCCACTATGGTTATCGGAATTTGATTGTCCGATACTTTTTTGGGCAGACGAATAGTGAGAATGCCGAATTTATAATCCGCCCGTGCCAGCTCACCTTTGACTTCTACCGGCAAAACTATGGTGCGCGAAAAATCTCCCCAATAACATTCGTGCACGAAATACTCGGCCGTCGATTCTACCGGCGAACGTCTGGTGCCGCGAATAGTTAAAATATCGTTATGCAAATGTAACCCCACATCTCCCGGATGAGCACCTGCCATCGCTGCAGTAATAATCACCTCGTCGGTGGTCTGGGAAACATCAATGGAAATTTGCCCTTCGGTGATCTGCGACAATGACTCTGATTCGTCTAGAATATTAGCAAACGGCATTTCCCACTCTTCTTCGATATTTTCTGATAAAAATGGTTTGTTTGACATATGTTTTATACGTGCTTATATTATACACCTTTTAGTTGGTTGGCACAAAATCAATATTACTTTCAAGATTAATATTGACATTTGCGCTAAAATATGATTAATTACCAATATTATAAACCAAGTCGACTGGTGTCGACCAACCCAGAGAAGGAGACAGCGGATGCCTGAAAGAAAAAAATTTTTTACCGAAAAAGAGTTGTCTAAGCTGGTAGCTAAGTACGCCGGCGAAGACGGGCTAACCATGTCCGAAATTTTAAAAATCTTTCACGGGCACGGGATTCGCCTCTCCGAGGCAACATTCCTTGGAGGCCATAGATCGCCTCATCAAAGCACTTGAGATTCACAACGGGGCGCTGTAAGGCGCCCAAGCTCTTTCAATCTATTTGGGCGACAATTGTCGCCCATTTAATAAAATATTTGAATACTCTAATATTGTATTAAACAAAAAATAGCGGCCAAGGCGGCTATTTTTTGTTAGCGTGAATTGACTATGAATTCTGTGACAATAAATATCAGCCAAAATGCCAGCAATGCCCACGCTTCGCGCCTACTAATCATCCGACCGGATTGCATGAAGCGAAATAACACCAAAGAAGCCGTGACCATAAACAAACCGGTAATATAAATAATTTTTATCGGAAATGAAAACGGGCTAAACAAAGCGAGGATGCCGATGACAATGGTAGCATCGGCCAAGACTGTGCCCAAAATATCTCCCACCGCCATAGAATCATCGTGTTTTTTTACCGCATGGAGTGAAAAGAAAAATTCGGGCATAGTAGTACCCAGACCCACAATAAGAATACCAATCAGAATCGGACTAACGCCGACGCTGGTAGCAAAAGACGTGGCGGCGGTAACCGTGAAATGACCACCGACAAGCATTACCGCTAGGCTAAATAGCAATAATAAAAAATTTTTAACTTTACTAATACGATTATCCAGCGGCACCGAACCATCAACGCCGTTTTTGAGAGCCAGATAATAAAATATTCCACCAGCCACTATCAAAGCCGCGCCTTCCAATCGAGAAAAGTGACCGTTTAATCCCAAGATAAGCGGTAATAACAAAATAAACGGATAAACAGCATGGTTTTTGATGATTTTTCCTTCCACCGCCAAACTTCGTCTGGCCAACAATACCAACAACGCGAATAGTAGAGTGAGATCAGCAATATTGGAACCAAACAACATGCCCAGACCAAACGAAGGTACACCCGCAATCGCGGCATTAATGGAAATAAAAGTCTCTGGCAAAATCGAAATAACCGCAATAATGATAAAACCGACCGTATATTTGGAAAGATGGAAACTCTCGGCTAGTTGTGCCGCATATTTTGTCGCCCATGTGGCGCCTTTCACAACCGCCAATAAAGCCACTGTGAACATTAACAAATGGATCATTTTGTCAGAATTGTTATTTATTAAAAACCAAATACAAAATATATCCGATATAAATCACGACCATAAGGACACCTTGCCATCTCTCCACCGTGTGTTTTTTGCCAACAAACATTATAGCAAACAAAATCAAACTGGCAAAAATAGTCATTAATATATCTATACCAGCACTCGCCGCAAAAGGCAAAGGTCGAATCATGGAACTAACCCCTAATATCCAAAAAATGTTGAAAATATTAGAGCCCACCACATTACCGATGGCAATATCGGTTTGTTTTTTGTAAGCCGCGACGGCAGAGGTGGCTAATTCCGGCAACGAAGTTCCGATCGCCACAATAGTTAGTCCAATCAACGATTGACTCACGTTAAATAACTCGGCGATTTTTACCGCGCCGTCCACAATCCATTTGCCGCCTACAGCCAATCCAACCAAGCCACAGATAATATAGATTAGCGACTTAAGACGGCCAAATTCTTTGATATTCGTATCTGTCGCCTCACCACTTATTTTGGCAATACCAAAAGTATAATAAAGAAAAATAATGAAAAAAGCAATTAGAATAATGCCATCTATACGTGTCAGACCAGAAAAACTAACACCGTCAATCAGCATATCATTGGCCATGACTCCGAGAATAATGGCCGCGAGCAAGCTTAACGGAATCTCTTTCCAAACTGTATTTCGCTTTGTTGCCAAAGGATAAATTATCGCGGAGATGCCCAGAATCAATAAGATATTGGCAATATTGCTACCCAGAATATTGCCAATAGCGATTTCCGTATTACCATTCACACTGGCAAAAATATTTACTATTAATTCCGGCATAGATGTACCAAAAGCGACGATCGTTAATCCAATAACAATTGCGGAAATTTTTAATTTTTTTGCAATGGACGAAGCGCCGTCAACCAACAAATCCGCTCCTTTGATTAACAATACAAAACCGATAATAAACAAGACATACGTGACCATATTTTGATATTTTATATAAATTACTAACTATTTTTGCCAGATATATTTAGCCCAACGCCAACCATATTTGGCGATCATGAGTACGATGAACAAATAAATGGCGTATTGCAATATCACAAACAACACAGTGGCCAAATTAATTGTAATATCTTGAGCCACTTTATTCATATCGCGCACAAACGATTTGACGGCCAATTTCCACGAATCTTTTAGGCTCTGTCCGTCGATAAATTTATTCTCCACGATATTGACATTGAAATAGGTATAATTCAATCGATCCAATTGTTCGGATTTGGCACGCGCGAGTCTTTCCAATTGAGTGTTGATATTAATGCGTTCTTGGGTGAGGCGTTCAATGATTCCAATTTTACTATCAATAATTTTGGCCAAACTTTCCACATTTTGAGTTTGGGTGGCGAGCCGAGTGACTTGATCATAGGCACTAACCGCGTCCGACAAAGTTTTTTCAATGGAAGTAATTTTTTTCTGCAAAATTTCAACCTCGCTGGTATAGTCATCCACTAATCGTTTGATAGTATAAGTGTTTTCGTTGAGTTCTTTGGGCTCTAAACTATTTATAACTGCCAAAATTTCTGGAACACTGACGTGTTTAACTTTGAAAATATAATTACATCCTTTGTCGTATTCATTGGAATTTTCAAAAATCACATCGGCGCGGGATTTAAGATTGGAAATTTGCTGACAATCATTTCCTAAATGACGGGTTTCAATAGCGGCATTGTATTCAGTCACTTCAAAATCCTCGGCATGGTCGCCGGCGGTAATACTGTCGGGAGATGGTGCTGGTGGCGAAGTGACCACATTGCGCACCGATAATCCCACCACACCACCAGATGATCCGTAAGCCATTTCTGCTTTCCCATTATAGGCCACAGAATCATAAGCCGGAGCGCTTTGACGAATTATATTATTTAATTTTGTTTTGGTAGAAAACGCGCTAAACGAAGACCCGACTAGGCGAAACACAATAGTTAAAATAATAATAACAACTAACGCTAACCCGAATATTTTTAGAACATTCATCGGCTTCCAATTTAGATTGTTTGGGAATTGCATATGATTATAAGTTAACTTTATAACTAAAAATTTACAAATGAAACCAAATACTAATTCGAGTATTTTTCGTCATAAAATTGTGGAAGTTGGCACTTTACAAAAGCAGCACAATCGTTCGGTTTTTTAATATCTACCGCATTTATACACTTAACCATGTCTTTAGACCAAGTAACGCATTCTTCCATACAAGTAGCATAAGCATCATTCAAATCAGCTGCAGTAACATCCTCTGTGTAGGCGGCACAATCCTTGTGTCTTTGACAGACGTCGCTACACTTATCAGAAACTATTTTTTTATTTTGATCCTCTTCCTGACATAATGCTTTTAAATCTTGTAAAATAATCGTAATTTTTTGCTCCAAGTCTGTAATTTTGACAATCGGTTCGTTCGGATCAATTATGTCCAAATCGCCTATCTCTGGCAATGATGGCACATCAGAAGAAAGTTCTGGTACTTCACTACCGGGGCGATTAATGTTAATATCTGGCATTTCGGGAATATATTCGGAATCAACCACCTCAATTTTGATATCCGGTAATTGTGGCACGTCAGATGATAGCTCTGGAACTTCTGAACCAGGACGTGCTGGTATTACTACTATCGAATCTGGATCTATCTCTGGCAATGACGGCACATCAGAAGAAAGTTCTGGCACTTCACTACCGGGGCGACCACGTGGATCGTCTGCGTTTATTGCCTCTGGATTAAACTCTGGCAACTCAGGAACATTGTCCAGCCAATTCTTTTTCTTATCTCCTAAATCAGATAATTTATTCTCCAAATCTATAATCTTTTGATTAATGTTCTTCTTGTCTGCACAATCGCTGCCGGCGGCCAATTTCAAAGCTTCTACTTCTGTTAATAAGTCTTGATAATCATTGGCAATCGCTTCTGGACTAGAGATTTCTGGTTGTTTAGATTTCAGCGCTTCGTATGCGAAAAAATAACCACCGACTCCCAAAATCGTCGCCCCCAAAACTCCTAATATTATTTTATTTATTAAATTCATTTTTTCGGTTAACAATAAGTAAATTATAACATTTTTATATTTATAGTCAATTGAAAATACGCTGACGCAGCCCGACCCGTAGGCACCTCAATTCATGATTTTGTTACTCTAAATTTAATTCTAAATTTTACCAAAGCCGGGCCGTTTATTTGATTCTAGTGATGTTCGCGTTTTGGTATCTTGTCTTGAATTTTTGAAACTAATTGATGCTGTTCGCAATAGTCCTTTAACGCCGTCAAAAAAATCCTGCCATATTTGGCTAGTTTTATATCGCCGAATCCGGAAATTTGACGCATCTCTTCCAAAGTTTGAGGAAGATAGGTGGCCAACTCGAGCAAGGTGGCATCGGAGAATACCAAATACGCCGGCACATTGGCTTTTTGAGCCAGATCAGTGCGCACAATTTTGAGTTGAGCAAACAAATCCGCTTCATAATTCTGTTCCGCTGCGTCCACTTCCATGGTTGGATGAGTTTTGACAAAAAATATTTTTTCTTTCCCCAAAAGCACACCGCGGCTTTTCTCGGTAAGAGTGATAATAGGGTATTCACTGCCAACTTGTTTAAGATAGTTGCATGAGATGAGATCTTTGAAATAATGAAACCAGTCGGCCCGGGAAATGTCTTTGCCTATGCCATAGGTTTTGAGAACTTTGTGGTGAGCATGGATTTTTTTCGATTTTGATCCCCGTAAAAAATCCACCACGTAGGTCAATCCGTATTTATTTTCTAGTCGAGCCACTGCCGACAGAGCCTTCTGGGCAATCACAGTGCCGTCAAATTTTTCTTTAGCGTTCAAGCAAACATCGCAGCCTTCGCAATTCTCTGGCGCAGATTCGCCAAAATAATTAAGAATAGCACGTCTTCGACAAGCATTGGCTTCACAGAGCGAGGCCATTTGGGAGAGCTTGTGTAGCATGATGCGCGTTTGGTTAGGATTATCTTCTACTTGAGCGAAGTTTTTTAGTTTGGCGACATCGCCGCCACTGTAAAACAAAATGGCATCACTTTTTAACCCATCACGGCCGGCACGGCCGGTTTCTTGGTAATAACTCTCAATATTTTTTGGCAAATCAGCATGAACAACAAAACGCACATTGGATTTGTTGATACCCATACCAAACGCGATCGTCGCGACTATAATTTTGACGCGATCGCGCGTGAACATGTCTTGATGTTTTTGTCGTTTTTCATTGGTGAGCCCGGCGTGATAGGGCCTCGCGGAAAAACCATCGGCTGTTAATTTGGCCGCCATTTTTTCGGCCGAGTTACGCGATAACACATAAATAATTCCAGAATCGTCGCGATGTTTTTTCAAATAACGGACAATATTTTCGTAAGTGTCGCGTTTGGGATGAATGGTGTAAATAATGTTGGGTCGATTAAAAGTGGAAATAAAAACACGAGGATTTCTCAATTGCAGTTTGCTGAGAATATCATCGCGAGTTAATTGATCGGCAGTGGCAGTGAGAGCGATAGTGGGTACGGCGGGAAAATCGCGCTTAAGCGAAGACAGCATCCGGTATTCCGGACGAAAATCGTGTCCCCAGTGAGAAATACAATGGGCTTCGTCGATGGCAAACAGAGAAATATTTAGGCTTCTCAAAAAAACCAAAAACTGTTGGTTTTTGCCAAGCAGTCGTTCGGGAGAAATGTAGAGTAGTTTGATTTTATTTTTATTTAATTGATTGTAAACTGCGACGATTTCATTGCTATCGAGTGTAGAATTCAAATAAGCCGCTTCAATGCCATTGAGGCGCAGTGCGTCCACCTGGTCTTTCATGAGAGCGATGAGAGGCGAGATGACTACGGTGAGCCCATCAAACAACAAGGCTGGAATTTGATAACACAACGACTTACCACCACCGGTAGGCATGAGCACAAAAACATCGCGTTTTTGCAAAACGGTTTCGATGATTTCTTCTTGGTTGAAGCGAAAAGATTCGTAACCAAATTTAGTCTTAAGAATTTGAGCAGGAGTCTTCATTTTACTGGGCCGCGCTTTTTCCTGCTAAATATCCGGTGCTCCAACAGGATTGTAAATTAAACCCACCGGTTTGGCCATCGACGTCAATAATTTCTCCGGCAAAGTATAAATTATCCACGATTTTGGATTGCATGGTTTTGTCGTTGATGTCTCGCAATGAAATACCGCCGGCAGTAACCATGGCCAGATCAAATCCCAGTAGATCGATGGGGGTGATAGTAATATTTTTTAATAATGCCACCATGCCAAGTCTTTCCATTTTAGTCATGGCGGCGGATGTTTTTGTAACGTCTATATTTATTTCGTGCGCAAAAAACGGGATCAGGCGCTGCGGCATGAAGTCTGCGAGTAGTCCGTGTAATAATCTTTTGGGACTGCGGCGTATATTGTTTTGAATTTGCTTATTTATGTTTTCCGCAGTGTAGTGTGGGTAAAGGTCCAAAGACAGTTTAATCTCTCCGTGTTTGATTAATTCGCCGATTCTTTTGCTCATATTCAAAATTACCGGGCCGCTAATTCCAAAATGAGCAAATAAAACATCGCCCTGTTCGCAAAAAAGTTTTTTATTATTTTTCCAGACGTAAATTTTGATATTTTTTAGAACCAAACCCGGTAATTCTTTGGGCCAACTTTCTTTTATTTTAATAGGTGTTAAAGCAGGTGAAAGCTCAACTATTTTATGCCCCATTTTTTTCGACCACTCCACCCCCTCACCAGTAGAGCCGGTAATGGGATAAGAAATACCGCCAGTGCAGAGGATATATTTATCGGCCACTATTTCTTTTTTGTGGGAAACTATTTTTTCAATTTTACTTTTTTTGCAAACAATTTTGGTGATCGGAGAACTTAGAAAAACCACGACGTTATTTATTTTTAAATAATTGATTAAAACATGTAAAACATCGGCCGCTTGTTCGCTGACCGGGAATACACGATTGTTATTTTCGGTTTTTGTATTGATGCCTAGCTTATTGAAAAATTCAATAACTTTTTTAGGGCCAAAAACGAAAAAAGCGTGGAAAAGAAATTTTCCATTTGAATCGTAATGGGTGACCAACTTTTTCAAATCAAATTCGGCGTTGGTGAGATTGCAACGACTGTTTCCGGTGAGCAAAAGTTTTTTACCCAGTTGGTTGTTTTTTTCAACAAGTATGACTCTGACACCCGCTTCAGCCGCACTCGCAGCAGCCATCATGCCGGCCGGTCCGCCACCAATTACCGCAATATCGAATTTTTTTGTTTTGACCATAATTTTTTCGGTATAATTCCGATGTTGGTTGTTGCCAGCCCATTTTCATTATCTGTCTTCGATTTTAACATTTATGAGCGAAGAAGTAAACTTGGATAATATAAGAAAAGGTAAAAAAACGAAACAAAAAACGGCTGATTACAGTCGTCTTTATTCAATGTGTTAAATAGCCCTATCCACATAATCAACTTGCCCAACCTTTCGTAATTTTGGCTAAGATTAGTCAAAAAAGTGGATCTGCACGATAAAAAATGTCCTGGCGGGCTACTCGGGTTAAGTAACCCAGAATTACAATCAGTATAAGGGTTTTTAAGCGATTTGTCCAGGGGATGAATTGAGGTATGTGGGTCGGGGTCTGTGTCCCACCCCAATTAAGGAAAAGGCTAAAATACTAGGGTTTTGCTGTGGGACAGGACACATGGGACACTTATGGAGATATTGTCTTGTGTCCCACATCAGATATTTTTTTCACTTCTTCAGCTCTTCTAACTAAAGAAAGACAAAACAAGACATGTATTAACCTATTTGCTACGTCTTCATTCTCAAAAGACCTTATATTAATTCCATGAGCAAAATTGTTTCTCAAATTCCATCCCACCCTCTCAGTCATCAAAACTCTAAAATAATATTCTACATCTTCTCCTATATGTCTGAATACAACCTTAACTAAGCCCTTTTCAAGTAATTGTTTAAGACTATATACATCGTAACCACCAAGGTCATTTGTCTTAATATATGTTTCATTATTTACTTTATAAAGATTTCTTACTGAATCCTCAATCAATGGAATTGATAAACAAGAAGTTGTTAAATAATCCTTATTCCATAAAGCTCTAAACAATTTTAAAATATAATTTTTATCATCAGAACAAAATACTGGTGACATAAATAGAATGTCTACAACATCTTCTGGCGTATGTAAATCTTTTAATTTATCAAAAGCAAATCTTAAAAAAATTGCTCCAAAATGTAAATTTTGAGAAAAATTCTCTAGCAGGTGTTTATCATAATCTTCTTCAAGAGAACCAAATTTAACAATAGGATAACCATCTTCCGATGCCATAACATGGCCCATCAAATACAAAATGGGATGGTTTTTTGAAAGATCAGAGAGCTGATCGACAACTGTCTTCTTTCGAAGTATAAAATTATTAGCAAGATTGACTATTATCTTTTCTAAAGAATATTCACTATTTTCACCAAAAATACCATTGAGGAATTGTGACTTTTCATCATTGGTAATCATAATCTCAGTAGAAATTGTGTTCATCCCAAATTTAGCCTTTTTACCAAGGTTATTTAATTCATTAACGATTCTAATTCTTCCATCTTTTGCAAATTGAAATTTCGAATATGTTAAATAGATGTCTATGAGTTTTTCAAGATAATTGCTTACTAACATCCCATCTGAATTTGCATATTTATTTTTTCTACAGGCAGATTCAAAATTGCCGATAATTCTTTCAAGATTTGTGGCATCTATATTTGTTGAATAATAGGGTGCGAGCAACGCTAAAATGTTTTCGATTTTCCATGGGTCTGGATCTTCAACTGACATTAAACGAGTTAATCTGCTTTCAAGGTGCGTAACTAAGTCATTCTCTTCCTGACTAGTAAGTTTAATTTTGTTGGAATTATCTAAAACAAGCCACCTAAATGCATACCCCCATAATCCCGGCTTTTCGTCCTCGGCATATTTATTTTCTGTTTCAATAATTACTTTTTTAAGTTTATCGATACGCTGATTGTCATTAATTTGTAATGCCAAAGTTAATGCTCTTCTGAGTTTGTCTTGACTACCCAAGCCATCATCTAATTTTTTTTCACAAATTTCGATAGCTGAATCAATTGTCTTTTGTGCCATTGAAAAATTCAATTTATTATTTAAAATACGTGGTTCAAAATCAACAACTAAATCAGCATAACGATTGACCAATATCGGATGTTTGCAGGTTTCTGATCTATTTTTCCAATGGTTTATTATTTCTTGATCAATTTGTTGTATACTGGGAAACTCAACCATTTGACCTCGACCATTAGGCAATACAAAAAACGGACCATAATATGTACCCCAGCCAGTTTCTTTATTTGAATAATGAGGAATAAAATTAAAAGCTATGTGTTCAGCTAAATCTTCCTTGTTTTCAATTTTTTTATTCTTCGCATCCAAAATAACACCTATTTTCTCTGCTAAAACATGTTCATCCATAGGTTCTAACTCTGATTCGATTTCTTTAAAGTATTCAACTAAAGTTTGGTTCATATTTTTTTATATAATCCAAAGCCAGGTACCATATCTGAACCCCACTTATTTGGATTCTGAGTTAATTGATAAATTTTTTTATTAATCGGATCAAACAAATGTCCACACCCAAAGTTGTGCTGTTTCAATTCGTCTGGCATAACACCAAGGTTTACTGTGTATATTCTTTTACCTAAAAAACTGATTTTAGAAATTAAATTACCATTTTCTTCATCAAATATTATGGTGTGCCCCATAAATCGCGCGTTGTTGATTTTTTCGTCATAAATAATAGTGTCGCTGTCTAACTTAGTTATTACCTGTTTTACAGGCAAATCAGTTTTACCTACAATATAGCCTTTTATGGTTGAAAAATTTGGATGAAAAAGAATATCCCCCCTATTTTCACTAATAGCACAATAAGCAAAGTAATTAAATGCGATTTTTGTGATAACTCTAGCAACATCTTTATTAACCGTGCAGTCCATTGATATGCCAAAACGCTTATTGGGATCTGTTTTATCAATAGGCGCAAAAACTCGTTTTCCCTCTTTATATTCAATACCCAATTTTTTTAGAATTTCTATTGCTTCCTCAAGACCAGGACTCTTGGTGGCATTATCTCCTCCCGCAAAAATAGATATATCTTTGCTTTGAACCCCTACAAGAAGTTTTTTAAATTTAGATAGTCTGCTATCACTAAATTCTTTCAGTTTATCAACTAGTAGAATTAGATACCCGTTATCTCCATACCTTTTGATTTTAATCTGTGGCAAAAAAACAATTTTCCAACTATTTTCCTGATATTGAAAAAATGGAAACATTTCATTGAAAAAGGCATCACCTAATCCAGGAGAAAAGTCGGTCTTCACATTATTTCCTCTTATTCTAATTTGGCAACTGCCGGGTAAATTAAACATCTGGAGAGATATTCCTTCCTCCGTGTCTTCCTTAAATTTAGTCTCTAAAGGATTAAATATTTTTGAATTACAATTGTCACAAACCTGCCTAATTAAAGTTAGATTATTTTCAAAAACACCCATTAATTGTGGCACAACGTGTTCACGACCGTTAAATGTAACCCCATCATTTTTTTCACAATAAATACACCTTGCCATAATAAAATTTTATTTCACGAGTTTTTTAAAATCATCTTCACTCTCGTAAGCCTTAATTCTGCCAGTAAGGTACCCCATCCTATAATTAATACCATCGCTCATCAATCTCCAAGTGGTATCCAATAGCGTTTTTTCAATAAGCTTCTTTAAATTTTGTTTACTGTTGTGTTCTTGTCTGTCAGGACCCTGTTCTATGCAGGTAAATTCAACCATGACATTGCGACCAAATTCTGGTTTTGAAAATTGTAAATCGCTATACTTATTTTGTTCAATTACATCCGTAAGTAGTTTTTGTATCTGGGCTATAGATAATTTTTGTAATTTAGCGATCTTGTCATATACATCTTTATTCTTTTCTCTTTCTTCAATTTTTGCTGATAAATTTCCAATACTCTTCAATTGGAAAGTCATATCCGAGTATTTACGGCCTTCTTCTTCCGACAAACAAAATTCAGCTCGGTCTTTTTCGTAATTTTGGTCTATCTGCACTTTGTCTTTCTCATCAAGATCAAGAATGAATTCATCTTTTTCGCCGCATCTAGGACAGACTGATAAATGAAAAACTTTTTTATTTTCTCTTCTGCTTCTTTCATCCATTGCAATACCGCACTTTGAACACTTCTTATGTTTCAATACCCACTCATCCCCATATTCCCAAAAACCTCGCCCAGATTGGCATTCGGGGCAACGGAAAGTAAAAAGCACTTCTTCGTTCTCATAATCATGATTTCTACTATGCAACATTTTTGATTCAACTTCCATTTTAGACCCACAGTGTAAACAATTTATTCCAACAGGCGGTTTGGCAGATTCTAGTTGATTGTCTTTTTTGGTATCTCTGTCCATCCATTTGAGAATAGTTTCTTCCTTTTTTAGATACCTTTCACCCTTGCAAAAATAAACGATCATCTCGGTTAAAGGACCACCTATAAATTCACGACGTAATTTTTTTACTTCTGTAGATTCTCCTTTATCATCAAAAACGGGATTATTACCTCGTTCAATTAAACCCCTACATTCAGATACAGTCATTTTGTCGTAGAGGTCAATGTAGTATTGTTTAGGCTGTAAATATTTTATCATTAAAATAAATTTAAAATTTTCCAATTATTTTTATATTTTTCGCCAAACTTTCTAGAACACTCTCTTCTGTACGGATCAAAAATTCTCATAGTTGTGTCTTTTCTATTTTTACCACCCGCTAAATATTTTCTATGATCATCATATAAAAATTTAGCTAATTTATCTTGTGGGACAACAAAGTATTGGGGTAGATTGCCGTTGCCCTTCAAATCAACGAAAACATAATAATGATTTTTAATACCTGATTTGGTTTCATCTTTATTACTTAATCTCCATCCCTGATTATTATCAATAGACATCGTTTTAACTTGGATATTCACATATTTACCATTTTCAAGATTCGTGGCCAAAATATCTATTTTGGGTGTGTTTTTTAATGTTAAAGTGGCAACAATACCCATTTGCGATAATTCCGCAGCGACAAAGTATTCACCAGCTACGCCAACAATTCCTTTTTTCATATATTTTGTTTAATTGTGTTATTAGTGTTTTTATCGGGATAATTTTCGTATAGCGTCCTTCAAAACCATAGTAGCCTTACAATCATCCTCATTATACAAAAGTATTCTCTCTAAGATGGATTCGTCTTTAGTTTGAATATAATCATTAAACCATTGAATAGATAATGCACCTGATGGTGTTTTGTCTCTCCATGAAAAACCAAGATACTGTGCCAAAGCTTTGAGAGAATAACTACCGATAGGCCAATCTGTTTGTTTCAACACAACATGATATAAGT
>CAYXJO010000013.1:0-36943 GCA_964465205.1 uncultured Gammaproteobacteria bacterium | reverse complement strand
GGGAGTCGAACCCGTGTCACCAGTTTGGAAAACTGGGATAATAGCCGTTATATGACGCCCGCAGTGAGCAAAGAGGCAGAACTCGTTCTGACTCTTTCGAACAAGGGTGGCATATACCTCGCAGTATATGACGCCCGCAGTGAGTGAAAAGCGGAACCTAACATTCAATTCGTGTTAAAATTATATCAAAATCCCTATAAAAGTCAACCCCGATTGCCCTTGAAATTGCATCAGCAATTTGTTAATATACAATTAATATTAACTAAAAAGTAAATTATATGCCGTCAGAAAACCGAGAAGCAATCGCTCGAATGTTGAAAGAACAGGTGGAAAAAGGTGTCGGCGCACTTCGCAACCGATTCACGAAAGCAGAAAGTGGCAAACCACATTCCAAAGAGACCGAAAATGACGTCGATCGAATTTTGGCAAACATAGCCAAATTAGTAGACGAACAGTGGGACGAAGTCAATTGGCAAGACGCCACCAGCATAAACAAGCTGTGCGCAGAGCTAGATAAAATAATTGAGCAGCAACGCCCCAGATTCATCCGCTCACAAAAAAGAATATCTCGTACTTCACCGCACGATCGCTGGGAGGCTTTTATACAAGCGATACAAAAACACCGCCTCAACACACGGCAAGCTATCCAAGACGAAATTGCACGCATCGCCAAGGCAGCCGCACAGGCAGAATGGGAAGCAACACATTCGGCCAGCACGGATAATAGTGAAACAGCAGACACAACGAGTGGTCAAACCCAGGACCCAGAAAAAATTGAAACCAAAACAATTTTGCCAGAAGTAAAAAAAGTAAATCCTGATGAGATATTGCCAGTCGCTGGCAAACTGGCGCTCGACGCCGGATTGCCAGAACAAATCGCTACTGATCTGGGCGATTTGGGCGAAGCCATTAATATGGGCGACCCAGAACTGGCCGCTGAATTTTTGGAAAAAATTATTATTCACCTCAAACAATTAAACACCGACGTTAATACGGCTCTAGAAGAATACAACGAATATGTTGAACGCGGAGTGTCACCAGAAAAAATTGAAGAGTTGGAGATATCACTGGCCACATCTGAAAAAGACGCCGCAAATGCTAGAGAGTCATTGGTACAAATGGAAAACCAAATTTCTGAACTAACACAAGAATTAACAGTCACCAAACAAACTCTAGAGATGAGAGCGGCGGCGCACGACAGCTTGGTACAACAACTTATCACCGAAGCCGATGCCGCGCACCACAAAGAAAAAGAATTTTCTAAAAAAGAAAAGCTTACCGCCGAGCAAGTTCACATGCTTCAAGATCAACTCGCCGAGGTGCAAAACGCTTTATTCGGATCACAGCGCGTGATTGAATTACTAAAAACACAACAGCGCGAAGATCAAATAGAAATTAGCCGACTGAAACAACTGAACGTCGAGCAACAAAAAAAAGTTGATTTCACCGAGATAAAAACCAAAATAAAAACGGAGATTAGAGCCCTACAAACCCACAAAGAAGAGCTGGAAGAAATCTTTATGGAAATAGTTCAGTGGGCAAAAGAATTGGAAGGCCAAAAAACCGATGAATTTGATCCAGCATTTAAAATGGCTTTAGTAGTAGCTCCGGATGAAGATCGCGCGGGTTTGAAGCAAATAGAAAAAGACCTAAACAAACAGATTGCATCATATGGCGAAAAAGCAGAAAGCATCCGCGCAACTATCGATAAACTTGATATACGCATGGCCAATTTAAAAAAATACCTAGAGCTATTGGCTGATACCGAAACTGCATCTACCACTTCTTTATCGAACGTTGAACGTGTTAATCTGCCGGATATAGACAGCATAATACGCCAAGCCGTAGAAAAATTAAGCTCTCCCGACAGCACTCCGGTCGCCAAAGTCGCCGCACCCGACAAAACGGAGTCACCCAAACCAGAACTAGACAAACTAACAGAATTGCCATATACGGTTGAATTTACCGCCGAAGATGCCCGCCGCATTGCTCAATATGAACAACAAATAGTAGTATTTCGTGGAAAGTCAATTGACCGAATCAAAGCCCAGCTTCCGTTAGACCCCAACGATACTAAAAGAGAATACTACGAACGTCTGGTACAACACTTACATAGTGGTGAGTTTTTACCAATGCTCGAAATGGTGGTGGTGGTGCTAGGAGCATTGCGCGATGGAGATAAATTCAAATCTCGCGTTTCTAATACTGTATTCAACTCCATGTATCGACGCGAAGTTGGACTATGCAAATCTACCGAGGACACCAAAACCGTAGCGGGAATTCTAATCGAAGCAGCCATGTTGGGTAAAATGATTCCTGAATTACAATTAATAAATCGCATAAAAACATACAAACTTGGTCCCGGTAATAAATTCCCCAATCCAGCAAACGAACTGACTCCATTGGGACAAGTGGCTTCGCAAGTATGGACCAAAGAAATGATGAAAGAAAAAGTGATTACTGCCGAACAACTTACTATCATTCATCGTAATGCACCGGGACAAAATAACGAAAGAGAATAAACAAAAAATAATTTAAAAAATAAAAAGAGGCCGACCCTTTGTACTTGTAAGGTACTCGGGATCGGCCTTTTTGGTTAAAGAACTTTGGGGCTCGCTAGGCCCCGTCGGAGCCTACTTCTTGCCGCCGGAGAGAACCACCTGCTTCAACAAGTAGACGTCCGAGAAAATGCGCGCGGCGGCGGCGTTCCGGGTGGCAGCCACATGGGCTTCCAACAGGAAATGCACGATGCCTTCGCGCAGGAGCCGAGGGGCTCCGGATTTGAGAAGTCGCGCAAACTCCGGGTGGTCGACGTCAATGATGATGTAATCTTTGTTGACGTAGGCCGGAGTCTGCTTGCCCCCGCTCGTGAAGTAGATCACCGGATAGTCGGTGCCTTCGATCCGAACGGCCATTTCCCAGCGCGGGGTTTTTTCGCCCTTGCCGGTGGGAGTGGTGGGCCGGCGATGCGGCGGGTAGTTGTGGGCGTCTTCGGGTTTGCCGACCGGCGACTTCTGCCTGGTCTCGTTGAGAGCGCCAGGCGCAAAGTGCTCGGGCTTGCCGTTGGCCGTCCAGAACAAGTCCTGGACTTCCAGCAGGGCCTTTTTGAGGACCTCGGAAGGTTCGCCGCCGGTCTCTTCGACCAACTGACGGGCCAGCTGCTCGCCCCAACAATTGATCGTATCAACTAGACGTCTGCCTTTGGACGTGGTCCAGAACCGGGCATCGAGCCCGGAGCGCGAAGCCGAGGAGTCTTTTTCCAGACCCTCGACCCGGATAAGGCCGGTGAGGCGCGGGTGGAACATCCAGCCCGACAGCCGCCCTTTGGTGTTGGGGGGCAGGGATTGCAGATCGCACACCAGTCGCCCGGTGTCCGCATCCACGAGGAACACGCTTTCGTTGGCGTGCGCCGCGCCGGAGGCGACCTTGGTGACGGCGAGTTGGATGTCCACGACGCCCAGATTGGGAATCGCAGGAGTCACGATAGACGCCTTGGTGGCGAACTCGCGCTTCTTGACCGGGACGTTGTCCACGGTCACTTCCAGCGGGCGAAGCGGCAGAAGGTAGGTGAGCTCGTCGCCCAGACCCTTCAGGTCCAGCTCCGGGTTGGCGTCGCCCACGAACATCATGGTAAACGGCCCCTCCGCGGGCAGGCCGGGGTATTTGCCGGTGACGAGGTTGGCCTCGAAGCCGCTCGCGTCCCAGATGTGTTCGCGGTCCAGGCAGTATTCCCACACCTCTTTGCCTCCGATGGAGGTGAGGATGTGGAACACTTTGTGGCCTTCCGCGCAGAGCGCAAAGATCGCGAACTTGCCGAGGCCGTGGGCCCCGTGCAGTCCCTTGCGGCCCTTATTTGCGGACACGCCAGGGTTGCAGTAGGCCTCGATCACGGAGTCGGTGAAACCGATGCCGTTGTCCAGGATGGATAAACCGCGGCTACCGGCGACAAGCGGATGCTCGCCGCGGCGCCACGACTTGATCTGGATTTTCGGGGTCACGCCGCGCAACGTGGCGGCGTCGATCGAGTTGAAGATCGCTTCGCCGAGCGCCGCGGTCAGATCGCGATAGAGCCCATCAGAGAGCTCGTCGACCATCTGGACGGCGGGGCGCAAGATGATGCGCTTCTTGGTAACGTTGGTGGCGGTAGTAGCAGCGGGGACGGATTTCTTTTCGGACGATTGATTATTCGTCATGGTCTATATAGTCTCCTATTCAGGGGGGTTAATCAGAATTTACCGGCCGCCATGGCCATAGTATCCAAGATATGCTGGAACGCCTCAGGGAATTCCAACTTCATCTTGAATGCGCTGTTGAACAGCGTCATGGCTGGGCCTGCCAAAAGTTTCCGTGCCTCCTCCCGTTTAGGATCTCCTTCGGGGAGGTCGGCATACTTCTTGATTTCCGCGGTGAGGCGTTTGAATTCCTGCACCAGCTTGCGCACCGGCTCCAGTTCCATTTCCTCTTTGGGGGGCGGAACAATGGGTTGCGGCGCTTCGGGTTCGGGAACTGCTTTCAACTCGCCCACTTCGGGGGGAGGTTGCGGCGCGGCCGCATCGACTTCCAGATCCGGCCACAAGACCTTGTCGTCTTGGAACGGGTTGTTGGGATGCAACCGGCTATGCCGATCTTTCTCTTCGCGCGTCATCCGGAAAACCGGATTCTGTGTTTTGAGAAAAAGCATCCTCATGACGTCGGGGTGCGGAGTCCGAGCTCCGCTGGTGTAGCGTTGCGCGATTTTTGTATCGCGCCCCCCGATTGATCCCATGACTACATCCCGCTGTCCGCGGGGAATAGATTCGTACCATTCCGTGAATGCCTCTTGGATCGCCTTGGCCCTTTCGGAGCCAAAAATCCTTTGGTGCGCTGTCATGGTGTCCTGCCTTTCTGTATCGTTGTGATACTTGTGTATACAGTTTGAATTTTCAAAAATCTTGCTCTGCGAAGCTTGTATAACAGCGCAATTTGCTACAAAATTACGCTATTTTAACAGCTTCCCAGAACATAATACTTTAGCACATTTTGGCCTTTTTGTCAACACCCTTGACAAAACCCCAAATTTGTGCTATAATATTCGCATATTTTATCAAAAAGGCCGCCAATCGGCCGACAATCCGCGGAAGAAAAACCAGCGGAAAAAGACAAAAATATGGTATTAAATGATGTTAACAACTTCGAAGATGGAGAAGAGAAAGACACCTGTGATTGCTGCGACGAAGAATGCGATTGCGGCGATTGCGAAGAGTGTGGTGGCGAAGAAGGAGACGAAGATGAAGACAGCTCCAACTACGGCACTGGCGTAGACGATCTCTACGACGACAGCGCTCGCGATGATGTATAAAAAACTCCACGGCCTTACCGCCGTGGTTTTTTAATACACAAACTTCGTCCGGGCAATTAAAAAAGACGATATATAATTTTAGTGACTCTCGAGCCCACATTGACCACAATCAATATTCGGGCGAGCTGGGCACTAAAATTATATATCGTCTGTTCATCTTTACGCGCGTGCGCTGTAATCTCCAGTTTCGGTATTTACCAAAATCTCTTCACCCTCTTTGATGAAAATCGGCACATACACTACCAGACCATTCTCCATAATCGCCTCTTTGGTCACATTGCCAGAAGCACTATCACCTCTTACGGCGGGCGGTGCAGTCACCACTTTGTATTGAATTTTTTTCGGCAACTGAATACTCACTGGCATTTCTTCGTATACACCAATAATACACTCTACTCCCTCTTTCAAATATTTGCCATCATCACCTACCAAATCTCCATTCATCTCAATCTGTTCATAGTTATTGGTGTTCATGAAAGCGTAATTGTCACCAGCTTTATACAAAAATTGCATAGTTTGAAAATTCACCTGCACAATATCCACCGTTTCGGCGGTTTTGTAAGTATTTTCAATCACTTTGCCGTTTGCCAAGCTCTTCATGCGCGTACGCACAAAAGCCGCGCCTTTGCCCGGATTGATATGTTGAAATTCCACCACTACGAACAAATCATTGTTCTGGCGGATCACTACTCCTTTGCGGATGTCTGTTGTAGAACCCATAGTAAAAAAATTAAATTATTGCAAGGTTGTTAAGATTGAATGTGCTGATTTAGTTCCTTATGAGTCCACATTAATTGAAATTAATATTCGGACGAGCTGGGAACTAAATCAACACATTCAATCGGCTGTTATTCTAATTAAGCTCCAATTGATCTTTTACTGTTTGAAAAATAACTTCATTCAAATTACGGGCATGCGCGAAAAGCAATACCATACGATCCACCCCCAAAGCAATCCCAGCCGCTGTCCCTCGTTTTTCTATTTCACCTAACGCCGCAAGTAGTTCAGTATCAATCGGCAATACCGGCTTACCCATTTTCAAACGCATCGCCTGTTCACCCTCAAAACGCGATTTTTGTTGAACGATATCGGTCAATTCGCCAAAACAATTCGCCACTTCCAGTCCGGCTATGTATACTTCAAACCGTTCGGCATAGCGCGAATCGTGCGGACACAGGCGAGCCAAGGCTGCGAGTTGAGCCGGATATTCGCATACTATCGTCGGTTTGTCTTTGCCCAGATGCGGTTCGATCTCGTTTAGAAATATTTTATGGAACAAATCGTTGAAGTCATCACTCGCATCCACAGTGTAGCCGTGCGCTCGCACCAACTCAGCCATTTTTTCTTCGGATAAATAATCATCAAGATTCACTTTTGCATATTGTTGCCACAAATCTTTCATGCGCACACGCGCCCACGTATCACCCACACTCACTTTGCTTTCGCCATAAGCCAGATCCGGCGTACCTATATGACTGGCGACATACTGAAACAATCCTTCGGTATCAGACATCAGGTCTTCGTATTTGCCCGGTGCTCGATACCATTCGATCATGGTGAACTCTGGATTATGTGTGACGCCGCTTTCCTCATGATTGCGAAAACATTGGCAAATCTGAAAAATCTTTTCATATCCGGCGCCTAATAATTTTTTCATCGCGAATTCGGGTGAAGTCTGCAAATACCAAACGCTTTCTTTGTTCTGTGTATCATGAAATTTGGTCATGATCGGATCAATATGCGGCTCTTGGTCTGGCGCAGCTACCGCTATTGGAGTATCAGTCTCGACAAATTGTTGCGCCCAAAAAAATTCCCGCGTGAGCCGAATGATTTGGGCACGCAGATCAAAATTATTTTTTAAACGCGGATTGTCCTTCAGCTCCTTCCAATTCATAGAAAATAACCAAATTCATAAAATGAATTAATATTGTAATGGACGACAAACAAAAACTCCCCGCTCACGCGGGGGTTTTGTTCTATTTCGGCATGAACGGCATGAGCGATGCTTGGCGCGCACGCTTTACAGCGTTCGCTACTTGACGTTGATGTTTCGCACAAAGTCCACTGCGACGACGCGGAGCAATTTTCATGTACGAAGACACAAAACGACGCAAAGTCACAGCATCTTTATAATCCACAATCAACTTGTTGTTGGTGCAATAATAGCAAGCCTTTGCTTTATTGGCACTTTCCTTGGTATTCGTTGAGGTTGCCATAGTAATAGTCTAATTCAAATAAAAATTTAAAAAGGAATATCTTCAACTTTGATCTCTTCTTCAATCACGTCCGGTGTTGGCTGGGCAAAGTTATTACTACCAGATACCGCGGCCGGTTCGGCACCGCGAGCACCCGCAGGTGATCCGAGCATTATCATGTTGTCGGCGATAATTTCGGTACGCCAGCGTTTGACATTGTCTTGACCAGTCCATTCACGAGTTTGAATGCGTCCTTCCAGATACACCTGGCTGCCTTTGCGTAGATATTGACTGGTGACATCGGCTAATTTGGCCCACAATACTACATTGTGAAATTCGGATTGTTTTTGTTTTTGACCCTGAGCATCAGTCCAGACACGGCTAGTCGCAACCGTAATAGTACAAACCGATTTACCGCTCGGTAAACTGCGTAATTCCGGGTCGCGAGTGAGACGACCGATAATAGTAGCGCGATTGAGATCCATATGGTTGAAGTTTAGATATAAACGACGTGTGGTCGTGTTATTATTATACTCCTGGAATTACATTCCCGTCCAAAATCTCATCTAATTTTTTGTCGATCTCGGCCAAATCAACTTGTTTTTCTGCAACTACTTTTTTCTCCACTACCGGTTCTTCGGCGTGCGGAGCCATGGTAGTGATACCAAGCTCATTGGTCGCGTAAGCAATACGTTGAGTAGAGGTGAGGTTGGTCTTGAACACGCTGATAATAGCGCGCAACAAATCACGCATCAAACCCAATTTCTCTTGTAGAGTTTTAAGCTGATCAGGCTCGGCACCAAATACGATGGTGTAAAAATATCCGTAGCGGATAGCTTTTACCGGATAAGCCAAGCGGCTTTTACCCAAAGCATGCATTTCGACTTCTGATGCATATTCTTTTACCAAAGTAACTATTTCTTCTACTCGCACGGCGGCAGCATTCTCATCGAGAGTCCCCGGCAACACGAGTAGTAATTCGTACTTCTTCATAAACGAAATAAATGATAGAAACGAATAAATGTGTTTATTCACTTCTAAACGTAAATTATTAGATACCCATTTGTAATGGCTCCATAATAATAACATAAAACTAAATTTTGTCAATAGTTAGCCTAAATTTGGCCCAACAATGCGCTTTCTCTTGACAAATGCAACTCAGTTGCATATAATAAGAGTATATGCAAAAAGCCAAAGATATTCTTACTCAACTAAAAAAAGACGGTGAGAGAATTACCACTATTAGACGAGTAATTTTGTACACACTAGAAAAAATCGATTCTCCCCTATCGGCCAATGAGATCTTGGGACAAATAAAAGAAATGGGGCTCGCCGCCAACAAAACTACCATCTACCGCGAACTGGATTTTTTTCTGGAAAAAAATATTATCGAATCGGTTCAGCTACGCGGACGTGAACAGCGCTACGAACTCTGCGGCGAACATCACCACCATCTGGTGTGCACCCAATGCGCCCAAGTGCAGGAAATGCCACTCGCAGGTGATCTCGACGAAACAGAAAATAAAATTTATAAAAAATTTAATTTTAAAGTACAGAGCCATTCTCTGGAATTTTACGGCCTCTGTGCCAACTGTCAAACTATATGATGACATTAATATACATACTTATCGGTACCATCGTGGTGTCGCTGGGATCATTTGCCGGTGTACTCACTCTGGGAATAAATAAAAATTTACTGAATAAACTTTTACTCAGCATGGTCGGACTGTCTTCGGGTGCGTTGCTCGGAGTCGCATTTATCCACATGGTGCCGGAAGGTATCGAACAATTAAGCCCGGATAAATTCTGCTTAACGATACTAATCACTATTGTGGCATACCTACTTATTGAAAAAGTGCTACACTGGCGTCATTGCCATGATGGTGTCGAATGCCACGAACATACTATGGGGTATATGAGCCTGATCGGAGATTCGCTTCATAATTTTATTGATGGTCTAATTATCGCTTCGGCTTTTGTGGTTAATCCTGCTCTAGGGATAAGTACTATTTTCGCGATTGCGCTCCACGAAATCCCTCAAGAAATTGGAGACTTCGCCGTACTGCTTTATGCCGGATTCAGCAAACAAAAAGCAATACTGTTAAACGTGCTGGTTTCCGGTACGGC
This sequence comes from uncultured Gammaproteobacteria bacterium, assembly GCA_964465205.1. GTDB lineage: Bacteria > Patescibacteriota > Patescibacteriia > Magasanikbacterales > GWA2-37-8 > CAYXJO01. The sequence goes on along the minus strand of CAYXJO010000013.1, from coordinate 27,283 downwards.
AATTTTGGGCGGTGTGGTGGGTTGGTTTATATCCGAACACACTGATCGCCTAAACACTTACTTGATACCAATAGCGGTGGGCGGATTCATTTATATCGCTCTTAGCGACATCTTGCCCGAGTTGCGCAAAGAGAATAATATGAAAAAGTTTTTCAGTGGATTTACTTTCTTTTTGCTTGGTATCGTAATGATGTTTTTCTTGCGAGACTAGAATAACTACATCTCCCAAATCAGTATATACACTTTTACTGCCCAGCTCGCCCAAATATTAATTACCAAATCAAAGCGGGCTCGAAGGCAATAAAAGTGTATATACTGATTTTTATTTTTACAGAAAACCCTATACAACTATTGACAAACCATAAAAAATAATGTAAGGTGACAGACTCGTTCATTGAACAACAGATGTAACTACGATCCACAACCCAAACCGAAACGGAGGTGCCTGAATGCCAAAAAGAAACCGCCTGGAACATACGGAAAGATTGGCGGAGCTGGTTCGCCAAATGAGCGCCGGCGGCGTAACCAACGCGTGCGCTTGGGGCGACTGGAAACGCAAACCCGAAAACGAAAAACTGATAGCCAAGGCGCTGGGCTACGTACGTAAAGAGGGCATGCCCGCGGCGTCCACCTTGCTTCAGCTGGCCTTTTGGCCCAGCGAGAAACGCGGCATTGAATTGCCGCTGGTGATGTTCAACTACAGCAAGGTCGCCCCCGGAATCCTGTTCAAATACCCGGAAGGCTGGACGCCGGTTTTGCGGCAGTGCCGCGGCATCGTATTTGAGCTCGGCACCGGCCGGCTGGTGGCGTTGCCGATGGAGAAATTCTTCAATTTGGGTGAACCAAATGCGAAGAAATTTCCCCGCGGCAAGTACGTGGCGCCAGTGAAGATGGATGGCCACAAAATCTCCATCTTTGAATACCATGGTCATTACTACACCACCACCCGGGGCTACTTCGACAGCCCCACCGCGATTCTGGCGCAAGAGCTCCTGGACAAACACATGGCCGCTCACGGTTGGGCTGAACAGGCCAATCCCGACCTCACCTTGGAAACCGAGTTCATCCATCCGGAGACCGAGGTGCTCGTGGATTACCACGGCCGGCAGGAGCTGGTCTTGATCGCGGCTCACAACCGCGTGACGGGCGAAGAGATTTGGTACGATGATCTCACCGCCATCGCCGAACCGCTGGGTTTGCAGGTGGTGGATCGCGGACCGGATATCAGCTTGGCCAAATTGCGCAAGCTGGTCAAGGACCCCACCTACAAAAACCAGGAAGGCTTTGTGGTGTGGTTCCGCAACGGAACCCGCATCAAGCTCAAATTCGTGGACTACTTGGGACGGTGGTTCGCAAGCAAACTCACATGGACATATGTGATGAACCATCTCGCCGAAGGCGACATGGAAGAACGCGTGGCAATGATGGCCGGCGCTGACTACCAGCGTGCCACCGACATGGTGAATGTGCTCATGACCACCGCCACCGACCACAGCCGACCGCTGCAGGATCGCTGGCGCGATCTGTACACGATCGTGCCCAAAGACGAGTGCACCCCCTATTTCCAGGGCGTGTGCCGGGCGTTCGTCAAGGCCATGAACGCGGTCGAATAACTGATCTTTTACGAAAGGAGTCTGCCCCCCACGATTGTGGGGGCTTTTTTATTTATCCATTGATTTTTTTAATCATTTCGGGTAATGTATTCCTTATTGGAGAGGTGCCCGAGTGGTTTAAGGGAACAGTCTTGAAAACTGTCGTACTGGAAACAGTACCGTGAGTTCGAATCTCACCCTCTCCGCCAAGACAATTTTTTATCGTGCAGACCCGAGTGATAGCGACGAAGCTGTGACCCAACTGCCTATAAAAAATTGAAAATAAAAACAACGACTTTACTGGTCGCTGTTTTTGTTTTCACTCTGTTAGCAATGTAAGAGTTTTGTCTTTATAAATTATTCTGGATCGTAAGTTGCCGAGCAGTTCTCGCTTCTCACTAACTGACCCTTCCTTCAAAATATACTTAGCATAATTTCTAATGTCTGTATCTTCTCTTTGTTTTACTTTATCAGTACTACCAAGTACTGACCTTTGAAATATGTTAAATCTGGCAATTTCATCTTCTAATTTTTGGCGCATTCCTAGTTCATTAATGTTTACCTTATCCAATATTTTTAATAATTCAGTTATTAGTTCTTCTTCGCGGATATATTTATTTTTACAATTTCTATCCCTTGCTCGACTACATGAATAATATATGTATCGTGCATGCGTGCCATTGAGAAGTTGTTTATACTTTTCTTCCGCAGATATTCCACTTCCGCAGTATCCACAAGTAAATAGTTTTGTGAATGCGAACTCTTTATTTTCTCTAACTATTTGGTCTCTTTTTAAATGTGCCCTAGCTTTTTCAAATAATTCCTGGGTTATCAATGGTTCGTGTTTACCAGTGTACCAATTTCCACTTCCTTTTGGACTCTCAAATACCCCATAATAAAAACTATTATCAAGTATCCTATAAACCCCAGCCAATGTAAGTGGTTTATTACCACGAGTATAAAAGTTTAATTCATGTTTTAACCAATTATATATTTTTCTTCCTGAGTAATGTTCATAAGCAACTTTCTCAAACATTTTTTTAATTGCTGGTGCACGTAGTGGATCAACTATTACTTGGCACTTTTTGTCCATTAACTTTTGGTTTAAATATCCAAGTGGTGCTACTCCTGGCCACAGTCCCATTTCTACTCTTGTCCTAAGTCCACGTTTTACGTTAATGCCTCTATTATCATTTTCAAGTTTAGCCTGTGAACCCAGAATCATTAATAAGAATTTTTCGTTTGGATTGTTGCCAAATCTCTGTCCAAACGTTCTTATTTCTACAAGAGCTCCCGAATCCATCAAATCTACAATTTTCCCAAGGTCACCCGCATTTCTAGAGATTCTGTCTGGTGCCCATGTTAAAATGCCATTGAATTTGCCTTGCTTTAGCTCCTCAATAATCTCATTGAAAACTGGTCTTTGTCCTGTTTCCTTTGCTGAGTGGGACTCCCTTTTCATTGTAACCACGTCCAAATTCTCCTTTTCGGCCAATTGGAGCATCTCTTTAATTTGGCTATCTATAGAGAGAACCTGCCTTTCCTCGGATTCTGTCGATTTCCTTGCGTAAAGGCAGTATTTTACCTTAGTTTGGGTCGTTATTTGGCCCGTAGACCCCGTGGGCATTAGTGCTGTGTTCATCATATACCTAATTAATGACGCTAACCCCTGAAGGAGTCCAGAGCGTCTCAAGTAGGTAAACTGTTGATAAGTATTTTGCTAATTTTAGCAAATATATTACAATTTAACCTATGAAAACCTATGAACATTTGACAACATTCTTGGAGTCTGATAGAATAAGAAAAAACAATATGAGAAAAGATATCCAAGAAAAACTTAAAGGAATGCCTGAATTACTCTCTATCAGTCAGGTAGCAGAGATTTTTAGCATTCACCAAGATACACTAAGAAATTGGGAAAAAGATGGCACTCTTGTTCCCTTAAGATTTGGCCCTCGCAAAGATCGTAAATATCGTCCTCAAGACATTCAAGCTATTGTAGATAAAATGGGAAGTAAGCTTACTTTACCCCAGCTTGAAGCTTTTCTTTGGAAAAGTGCGGACATCCTTCGAGGGAAAATAGACAGCTCAGATTATAAAAAATACATCTTCGGTCTTTTGTTTTATAAAAGAATGAGTGACGTGTGGGATGAAGAATATGAATCAGTAATGAAAGAGTATAACGATAAGACGATTGCTGGTGCCGATTATAATCACCGTTTTCAAGTTCCAAAAGACTGCCGTTGGAATGTCATTACTGAACAAGCAGAAAGTATTGGCCAAAAGCTAAATGATGTTTTTGAAAAACTTGCCAACGCAAACAGTCCAAAGTTAGACAGAATTTTTGACGATCTTGATTTCTCAAATAGAGATCGTTTTCCGAACGAAACACTCCAAAGGCTTATAAATCACTTTTCTCAATATAATTTTGGCAATACCTACATCAGCTCTGACCTCTTAGGTGATGCATACGAATATCTCATCAAACAATTCGCGGCAGACGCAGGGAAAAAAGGTGGAGAATTCTACACGCCTCGTGAAGTTGAAAAAGTTATCATCGGAATTTTAAAACCACATCAGAAAGACCACATTTATGACCCAACCGCTGGATCAGGTGGTTTCCTGCTTGAGGCATATGACTATCTAAAACAGAAATCTGGTGAAAAAATTGCCAAGACGCTTTATCTTTATGGTCAGGAATTAAATATTAGCACTTTTGCTATTGCGAAAATTAATATGTTTTTGCACGGCCTTGATAGTGCTGATATCCGCCGTGGTGACACAATCGCAAATCCTCAATTTTTGACACAAAACGGGAATCTACAAACATTCGACATCTGTGTGGCAAATCCGCCTTACTCAATCAAGGACTGGGAATCAGAAATTTTTAAAACAAATAAATATGGCCGACTTGAGGGCTACGATATGCCACCAGAAAAAAATGCCGACTATGCTTTTGTTTTACATATTATCAAGTCAATGAATGTAAATGGTCGGGCTGGCATTGTGCTTCCTCATGGGGTTTTATTCCGTGGTGGCGCCGAAGGTCGTATCCGTGAGCAAATTTTAAGAAATGATTTGATTGAGGCCATTATTGCTTTGCCATCAAAACTTTTTTATGGTACGGGCATCCCAGCGGCTATTCTTATTTTTAATAAAAACAAGCCGGAAAATAAAAAGAACAAGGTTTTGATTATTGATGCCGAGAAAGATTTTCTTGAGGGTAAAAACCAAAATTCCCTGAGGCCACAAGATATAAACAAAATTGTAAAATCATATGATGGTTATTCTGATATTGAAAAATATGCTCGTGTAGTAGAAATGAATGAAATTGCCGGGAATAATTATGATTTAAACATTAATCAATATATTGATTCTTCAGAGAAGGAGGAGATTATTGATGTTAAGACAACATGGGTAGAATTAAAGAGGCTGGAAAAGGAACGTGAAGAAATAAGCAAAAAAGTTGACACTTATCTTGATCAATTAAAATACTAGATTATGAAACTTGTAAAATTTAGAATTAAAAACTATAAATCAATTATTGATTCTGGCGATTGTTATTTTAGTGATAAGTTAACAATAATCGCTGGTAAGAATGAGTCAGGAAAGACATCTGTACTGGAGGCACTCGAAGACTTTCATCAAGATAAAACTATAAGGGATGAGGCAAAACCAATCGAAGGGAATGGTATTCCAGAGGTGTCGATTTCCTTTTTTATAACGCAAGGAGAGATCAATGCAATTTTGCAAGAAATGGAATTAGATATATCTATTACTAAAGACATACAAATTACCCTAACAAAAAAATTTGGTTCCAATACTTATACATTGGATTCGGAGTCGCGAGCATCATTGGACATTCCAAATATTTATAATGCATCAAAGAAACAAATTCTTGAGTCTGTTAAAAAAATAGGCCAATTAATTAAAACAGCTGGCAGTGAAGTTAAATTCCCGACACCAAATTTTGATAAGCAAAAAATAAGTGATTTTAAAAACGAGGTAACTAATTTTAAAAATCAAAATACCAGCCTTACTGATGTAGTTGCGGAGATTGTTAATATTGAAAAAGCATCTGAGGATTATTACAATAGAGAGAAATTAGCCGCTGATTTTATAGAGAAGCTTGTAGAAGAACAACTTCCATATTTCATATTATTTTCCTCGTTTGACGATGAATTCCCCAAGTCAATCACTATCGCCACACTGGCTCAGAACGAGTGGGCCAAAGATCTTGAGCGTGTGAGTAGTTTCTCTATCCAAAAAATGACTTCAGGTAATCAGCAGGAACAATTTCAACACGAAAATTCTGTAAACATTGATTTTTCAAAAAAGTTTGAGAAATATTGGACGCAGGACAAGATAAAACTTCAAGTAAAGAAAGACGGAGCAGAAATTAATTTCTGGATTATAGAAAATAATAAGCCATATTATCCATCTCAACGAAGTAAGGGTCAACAATGGTATCTATCCTTTTACGTAAAAATCGTTGCAAGATTACAAGAAGACAAACCAAATGTTATTTTGATTGATGAACCAGGTCTATACCTCCACGCAAAGGCACAAAAGGATTTACTACAAGTTTTATCTGAAAACATTAATGATAATCCGGTGATATTTTCCACTCACTCGCCTTATTTGATTACGGAAGAGAATCTTGAAAGTGTTAGGTTAATCGAAAAAACTCCAAAAGGAAGTAAGGTTTTGGGAAAAATACATGCACACCCTACGGCAGATAAGGAAACACTCACACCTGTTCTTACAGCTATAGGATTAGGTATTAACGATTCTATAACCAATCTTGATCAAAAAAATAATGTAGTAGTAGAAGGACCTGAGGATACATTCTTCCTGCGAGCTTTTAAGGAATTAGAGAAAAACGACATTAAACTAAATTTCGTAAGTGGTGGGGGTTCATCAAATATGGGCATTGTTGGTGCCGTTCTTGAAGGATGGGGCGCAGATGTTTACTATCTGTATGACAATGACCAAGGCAAGAAGGATGGTGTTAAACAATTAAAAGCATGGAAGGTGTTACCTGAGGCAATAAAAATTGTTCTAAATCAGGAAGGTTCAACAATAGTAGATATTTTTGCTCCCGAAGATTTTAAAACTTATGTAATGGATGATCCTGCTCTGACTTATACAGGAACTAATTCGGATTATATTAGATCGCTTAAACCACGACCGGATAAAGTTTTACTTGCTCGCATGTTTTTACAGAAAGCGAGAGCTGGTTCTGTCTCACTTAGCGATACAACCAAGCAAAATATAAGCTTGCTTTTTAAAGAAATAGAATTTAAAGATGTCAAATAATATTTTACAAACAACTCCAAAAGACTGGCAAATTAAACAGATTGGTGATCTGTTAGATTTTGAGCGCCCCGATAATTATATTGTTGAAAGTGAAAGTTATAGCCCGCGATACAAAACACCAGTTCTTACGGCTAATAAATCTTTTGTTTTGGGATATACAAATGAGGATTTTGGTATATATAAAAAAACTCCAGCCATCATTTTTGATGATTTCACTACCGATAGCAAATTTGTTGATTTTCCATTTAAGATTAAATCCTCGGCAATAAAAATTTTAAAATCTAAGGGAGAAAAATTTGATCTAAGATTTATTTATGAACTAATAAAATCAATCAATTTTCAAATTGCCAATCATAAACGACATTATATTTCTCAATATCAATTTCTGGAAGTTGCTGTTCCTCCAATAGCTGAACAGAAAAAGATTGCTGAAATTTTATCCACCGTTAATTTCAAAATAGAAAAAACCGATGAGATAATTTTAAAGATTGAAAAATTAAAAGATGGTATATCGCACGAACTTTTTACCAAAGGGATTGGTCATAAAAACTTTAAAAAAACAAAAATCGGAGATATCCCTGCTGGTTGGGATATTAAAAAACTTGAAGAAGTTGTATTTTTTGAAAACGGCAAAGCTCACGAAAATTTTATTGATGATAATGGAAGTTTTATAGTTGTCAATTCAAAATTTATTGCCCAAAATGGTGAGGTTGTTAAAAGAACCAATAATGGTCTAAAGATATTAAGTAAAGGCGATATTGCTATTGTTATGAGTGATATTCCTCAGGGTAAAGCGTTGGCGAAGTGTTTTTTTGTAGATGAAAATAATAAATATACCCTTAATCAAAGAATAGGATTGCTTAGGCCCCTTAGTGGTTACAGTAAATACTTTTTTTACTTTTTGAATAGAAATAAATACTTTTTAGATTTTAGCAATGAAACCAGCCAAACAAATTTGAGAAAACAACAGGTACTAGATTGTCCAATAGCGATACCTCCAGTAAGTGAGCAGGAAAAAATTGCTGAAATTATTTCGTTAATTGAAGAAAAACTTTCAATAAACATACAATACAAAGAAAAATTATTAGAACTTAAGAAAGGCCTGTCACATGATTTATTGACTGGCAAAGTTAGAACAATATGAAATTTAACGAACAGTACACAATCGAATACCACATAATAAAATTTATACGGGAAAAGCTCGGCTATGAATATATTCCTGCGGAAGAATTTTCTAAACTCCGCTCTTTTGAAACTGAGTATGTTATCACTTCTCATCTTTTAGATGCAGTAAAGAAAATCAATAATGTTGACGACACAGTTGTGCAAAGTGTTGTGAGAGAAGTTAAAAAATTGGACACAAATGAAGCATTTTTACTCGCGATGCGAAATGGTATCAATTTAAAAGACCCAAACACCGGTAATTTTCGTGATTATAAGATTATTGATTTTGATAATCCTGAAAATAATCACTTTGTTGTTACCAACCAATTCTATTTTGAAGGAGCAACAGAAAACATTCGACCTGATGTGATGGTTTTTCTTAATGGATTGCCGATTTGTGATATCGAGGCCAAAAGCCCCACCGCTTCCAGCAGTGTCAGTTTTGAAAATGCCATTGATCAGTTAAAGCGATATGAGAAAGTAGCGCCTAAGCTTTTCCTGCCGAACTGCTTAAATATTGCTACTGATGGTCTTAAAACCGTCTACGGAGCGACTTATTCCCCAAAGCAGTACTTCCTTGCGTGGCGTGAAGATCCACAAGTGGAAAAGAAAACTTTTGAAGATGAGCTTGATTCTACACTTTACTTTTTACTTGATCAAAAGCAGATTCTTGACCTCGTTAAAAACTTTATCGTTTTTGAGAAAAAGAAAGATGGAGTTACTAAGAAAATTACCCGATACCAGCAATTTTACGCGGCTAATAAAATAGTGGCTCGCGTTCAGGATGGCGAGAGAAAGAAAGGTTTGATTTGGCATACTCAAGGATCTGGCAAAACCTTAACAATGTTTTTCACTGCTTGGAAACTTCGCTATAATCCAGAATTAAAAAATCCTAAGGTATTTATTTTGATTGACCGTATTGACCTTGATGATCAGGTATACGAAGAATTTGAAAGCTGGGGCGGACAAAATCTCGTCAGAATAGAATCACGCAAAGACCTTGAAAAGAAAATCAAAGGAGCCGACCGAGGTATCTTTATTTCAACTATTCAAAAATTCAGCGAGTTAGAAGAAATAGAAAATATTGATGGCAATGTTATTGTCCTTTCTGACGAAGCCCACCGAGACAACGAGGGCGTTTCGGCTATTAAAATGCGTAATGCTTTTAAAGACGCATTCTTTTTCGGATTTACAGGAACGCCAATTGATAAATTAACTCTTAATACTCACAGAAACTTTGGCGAGGAAGGAGAACGTTATCTTGATTACTATTCTATTCAGCAAGCCATTGACGACGGTGCAACCTTGCCAGTTACCTACGAGGCTCGTCTTTCCAAATTCTTTATTGATGAGGAAAAAGTAGATCAGCAATTTAATGAACTTACTGCCGATTTGAATGACAAGCAAAAAGAACTGCTCACTAAAAAATACGGCAAGAAAGAAGCTCTTGTTAAATTGGACAAAAGAATGGAAGCGGTTGCTCAAGATATTATTGAGCACTACAAGCTCTATGTTTTACCAAATGGATTCAAAGCGCAGGTTGTCTGTTATGACCGCGAGGCTACTGCCAAATACAAACAGCTGTTTGATAAGTTGGTCCCAGCCGAATGGTCTGAGGTTGTCTATTCCCCGGGCGATCCAAACAGCGAAAGTGATGATTTAAAAAAATACAATACCAATAAACAGAAGCGAGAGAAAATTATTGATCAATTTAAAGATCCAAATCATCCGCTCAAATTCTTGCTTGTCTGCGATATGCTTTTGACTGGCTTTGATGCGCCAGTTGAACAAGTAATGTATTTAGACAAACCGCTTCGTGATCACAACTTACTTCAGGCAATTGCTCGTACAAACCGAGTATTTCCGAATAAAGGATGCGGCAAGATTATTGATTACTACGGCGTGACTAAAAACCTCTACGACGCTCTTAATTTTGATGAGAGCGTGGTTGATAGCGCCATGGTAGATATTAACCGCCTGAAAGAAGAATTTTCCAAAGTTATTGGCGAAATAATGGAATTGTTCGTCGGGGTTAATATTGAAGATCCATCAATAGACAATCTTCGCCGGTGTTTGAAGATATTTATTGAAAACCAAAGCAAACAACAGTACTTCAAAGATAAATATGGCCGACTCAAAATGCTTTTTGAGATTCTTTCGCCAGATCCTTTCTTGATGGATTATCTACGCAAATTTGAGTGGATTACCAGTTTTTATCTGGCGTTTGTAAAGGAATTCCAGATTGATGATGTAGACACTTTTTCTCTCGCTGAATATGGGGAGAAAATTAAAAGCTTAATTCAACAGAAGATTGATTACGAAGGTATTACTAAGAATTTCCGAGAACTAAATATCCACGACTTAGCTACTCTAAATAAACTAGACAAACTTCCCGAAGAAGAGAAAGCTCTTAATCTTGAAAAAATGTTGAAGCGTGAGATCTCAATTAACATTGATACTCATCCAGCATTCAAGAAATTCAGCGAACGACTTATCGCTATCCGCGTTGAATTTGAAAAACACCAAATTGATTTGGCGGAAAGAATAAAACGCTACTACGAACTTCTAAACGATATCAAGACGAAGACAGAAGAAGCCAAGGAATTAGGCTACACTCTCCGCGAATACGGCCTATTTGTAATCTCTGAGGAGTTTGTAAGCGAATCTGACAAGGATGTTGTTAAGAAATTTGTAAAAGAAATGGCCGCACGACTTGAAGATGTTCTTGATGAAAATTGGCAAGATTCGTCTAAGAGAGAAGAGTTTTTGAAAGAAGCAAAACGAACCCTGCAAGAATTAATCCTCAAAGACTACAAGGATAAAATAAAGGTCTCTGATTTCCACAAATATCTTAACAGATTGGTGGATGTGATAATTAAGCGATTTTAATTATGAAAAGAAAAATCGAGCTACATAAAAAGAAAGTCGAATACACCCTAAGGGTGAGCAAGCGAGCTCGACGAATGAGGCTGGCTATCTATTGCGATGGCAACTTTGTGGTCACCGCGCCACGAAATATGAGTGAGAATATTGTTGAACAATTCATAATCAGAAAATCACAGTGGATACTTGATAAGTTGGATTATTTCAAAAGCATCTCTGGGCAGGTATTCGCAAAAGGTACCAAAAAAGATTATGCCGAATACAAAGATCAGGCGTTGGCCTTGGCTGAAAAACGAATTGAGTATTTCAATAAAACTTACGGCTTTAAATTCAATAAGATTAATATCAAAAATCAGAAGACTCGCTGGGGTAGCTGCTCAAGAAAAGGTAATCTAAATTTTAATTACAAAATTGCATTGCTCCCGGAACGATTAGCTGATTATATTATAGTCCACGAGCTTTGCCATTTGAAAGAATTTAACCACTCGCGAAACTTTTGGGCGATAGTGGCAAAAATGATTCCAGATTATTCTACTATTAGAAAAGAACTAAATAAAAATGGACTTAAATTTTATTAATCACATATGAAAGAAAAATTCAATTTTATTCCTCCAATTTTTATACCTAAGCTAATACAAAATGAGGGTGGTTTTGTCGATGATAAAAAAGTTAGCTGTATAATTATGGACGCTTCAATAGTCGCCACATATCCCAAAGCGGTTGAAAAAATTAAGAAAAATGTTGATTATTTTATAATTGACCCAGTCACCAATTTTTTTATAGAGAATCAATACAAAGATAAACCTGCATTTAGAAAATTGTTGTCTGCTCCAGAAAATCCATATAAAGTAGAAGATCTTATGGCGAACGAAGGTCTAAGACGAGAACAAATGGTTTGGCTAAATATCAAAAATCAAATTGACAATAATGCTTCAATAATAATGTTGCCATACATTTATTCTGACAGTACGGATGATAGTAGGTTTGGTATAAACTTGAGTATGGTTAGTGATGGTATTAAGGTGGCCAAGAGAGAGAAGGTGTCTCTTCCCTTATATGCTATGATAAATTTGGGCGCCAACATATTAAGCGATTATTCCCGTTTAGATTATTTAGTTGAGCGTTATTTGAGTGATTTTAAAGATGACTTATCAGGCTATGTTTTAATGTTCGACAGTATGGATTGCAAAAAAGCTGACGAGGAACTGCTTTTAGGTTTGGCATATTTAACATTTAATTTATCGGATGGAAAAAATGTCATCCCAATTAAGATTGGAGATTTTGGTGAGATTTTGTGCGCGATCGGTGCGGCTGGATACAGCAGTGGCCTAGCTCAAGGTGAAACATTTAGTGCTGATGGTTTATTTAAAAAAATATTTAGAATGGGGCGTAAACACAAAGAAGTTAAATATGTTCCCGAACTTTTTAATTACTTGTACGACGAGGAGTTGAAAAAAATTGGTTATACATGTGAGTGTGAAAAATGTGCTGGGTCAATTCCAGATGGTTTCAATAATGCCAAGGCTCATTTTCTGTCAAATAAATTAAAAAGGATGGCTGAATTGGCCGCTATAACAGGTGAGAAAAGAATTGACTTCATGATATTAAAACTAGAGGAGGCATTAAAATTGGCAACGGACTTAAATTTAAAATTCGCATTGTCGATAAAAACTGATTTCCTAATGAGATGGAAACGGATTTTAGAGAAATCCAAATACTGGTCTCATTCCGACAAGAAATCAAGTGCAATAAATTTAGATGAACTTATTGAGGAAGTTAGAAGAGAAGCCGTATGATTAAAATTGTTCCCGATACAAATTTGATTATTAGTGGTTTAATTTTTCGAGGTGATGCAAGACAAATTATAAATTTAGCATACCAAAAAAAGATTGAATTTTTTGGTAGCGATAGTTCTTTTAGAGAACTAAGACGGGTTGTAAATTATGATCGATTCAAGAAATATCTAGCTAATGAAATTTTTACTCCAGAGAAACTAATTATTTCTTACAAATCTTTTATTAATGTAGTGTCTTTGAATGCAGAATATAACGACCTTAAAGTTGTTATGGATGATCCTGATGACGATGAATTTATTAGAATTGCAAAAACGGTCGGATCACAGATTATAGTTTCCAACGATAAACATCTCCGTAAAATTAAAAAGTTCGACAATATTAGAATTATCGAACCAGAAATATTTATAAAACTATACCCAAAGTTAATTGGCAGGACAATTACATAGTAACTTCTTCTTCATAATTGATTCTGTGGCCAAGTTAAATTTATACCAATTTAGTGGTTTTTCTTTTTTTACTTTGGTTGTTTTTATATTATTTTTTGTTATATCAAACAAAATTAAACCGATATTATGTTTTTTTAGCAACTCCTTATCAACCAAGTGTCCTTTTGACATTGGGATAGCAAGAAATACTTTGTGAGCAAACGATTTATATCTATTTGCTTGCAAGAAACCTCTCTTCCAATCTTTTAGTTTTGCCTCAATGGCGATTACTTCTTTGGCCAGTGGAATCCAGCCGTTTATTTTAAAATAAAATTCATTATTAAGTTTTTTAACAAAGCCATCTTTTTCCAATTTTTTTAAGTAGTTATATTTTAATGTTGATTGGGCGATCGATAAATTTTTTGATAAAAATTCCATGTTTATCTTTTTTGATGATCCAATTTCTGGTAGAAAATCAAAAATTTTGAAAAATTCTTCATTCTCCAACTTCTTATATTGAGCATTCTTTTTGCGTATTTCACATTTTGTTTTGTTTAGTTTAAACAAAACAAGGTCAGCTATTCCATAGCCGACTCCAACCTCTCGACTAGTAAGGTAGCCTTTTTCGGCAAATTTGTTTTCCAATAATTTTACAAATTGTGCTTCTGTCATATGGTTTTATTATACCATAATTTTATCAAACCAGCCAACAGCCGACGGTTTCCCGCCGGCTGTTTTGGGTTTCTATTTTTAGAGAAAATAACCTTTTCTATTCATATCTTCAAGCATAAGCTTGCGCTTATATGCGGCCTCTCTCTGTTTTTCTACTTTCTCATTTTCAGTTAATTCTTCGGGGGCAGATGACATAACTCCCATTACATGGCGACGCTGATTACTCTGCTCCATTATATGGTTAATTCCTAATGAAAAGGCGTCAGCTAAATCATCATGCTTTAATGATCCAAAATAAACAAGTTGTTTAATCAAATCTTCAGCGCCTTTTTCTGGAAATAATATTTTCCCATCCTCAATTAAGTGGGTTACCACTCTTAGTCTGTCCGCTTTGCATGCATGTACAGGTTTTGGTGTGGCTTTTATGTTATAAGTTTGTTTTAACTCATCGGCCAAAACTCGCTGGTACCCAACGTCTTCAATTACGAATTCGTTACATTTACGGCTATTCATAGTTTTGTCTATACTTACGATGATGGCCTTTGTGTTCTTCCAACTAACCCGTGCATTGAACGGATTGGCCCTAACATATATTTTAAGGTCTTCACCAAAACCAAATACATCAAAAGTAACAATGGCGGTGTAATCGGCCGTAGATTTTTCAGATATAGCAGAATCAACACCACTTACCGTATAACGATAACGATTAAAGTTATCCGTGCTTGGGATTTGGCTGTAGGTCTTAATCCAATTAGAATCCACAATCGGTTGGCCTTCTGGCGTTAGTAATAATAAAAATTCGCGATTCCAAGTTATACTGTCCCCGATACGCTTTCTTTCTTTTTCCACCGCTTCCATATCAGGGTATTTACCTGGCCAAATAATATTATTATCGTCATCCAACAAGGGATACTCTCTATGAATACCGGCTAAGTCACCATTATCGATTTTTTCTTTTACTTGGGACATCAACGATTCTTCGTGTAAGAGATTGCCGGTTAAAATTACCTTGGTATTATTTTGCCCCATTGGATTAATATCCCCAAAGAAAATATTAAATAACTTTTTTCGTGCCTCTGGCGTTTTGACTGAAGCAATATCTTCTACATCATCCAAAATGATGACATCTGGTCTTTCGTGTCCAAATTTTAATCCACGAATAGCTTGCTCCATAGAGGCGACAACAATCTTGGCATCGTATTTTGGCAAATAAAGTGAGCAAGTGCGCCATCCACCAGGTTGGTCTTCTCTGCGAAATGGTCCTAAATCATTTTTCAATAATTCATTTTGCTCAAATTCTCTGACAAGATCATCAGAATGACTTTTTGCCATCTCGATATTTTTTCTGAATATCACAACGAACTTTTTCCTTTCAGAAATGATTGACCAAATTGGATAGGCCTGGCCGACGATAGAGGTTTTTCCGCACGCGCGCATAGCAATAATATTCACCAACGGTGTCTGATCATCTTCACATAGAGCCATCATCTCCTTTTGAAAATCAGCCGTCGGATATTTGATATACTCGCTAAAATATATCATTTCAAACCACAAAAAACTTCGGCGTACTAATTCTCTACGCAGATTACGATCAGATAAGATCTGCGTCAACTCATCATTATTGCCACTATTTTGACTCTGGTTGGGTATTGTTGGTGTCATATGATTGCGGGTTATCGTTAATAAATTTTATGCCAGACAATTCTACGGCCTTACGGATAGTCGCCATTTGTTCTGGCGATATTGGCTTTTCTTTTATTTCCAACTTGCCAGATAATTGTAATTTAGGTGAATATATCGCACTGTGGTTTTTAAGATAAAAGAAAATTGCGGGCAAACTTTGATTGTTAATCGCATTCAACAGCTGTGTCTCAGCGACATCTGACATTACCGCCCGACCTTCTATTAGCGCCGCCTCACTTTCTTTGGCAAACTCGGGGTCCTGTTCGCGCCAGCGATAATAGCTGGCGCGACTAACATTAAGTTTTCCGCATACTAATTGAATGACCGGCGTCTTTTTTAGCTGGTCAATGAAAAGCTGTTTTAACTCATCATTATCTTTGATCATAAAATATAATTAAGAAATTAACTCAGCGCGCTTATTGGTAAGGCGCTCCAAACGAGTGATAGCCGTTTCGCAATACTCAGGATCAATATCAATCCCAATACTATGACGCTGAGTTTGCTCTGCCGCTATCGCAAGGCTCCCACTCCCGAGAAATCCGTCATAAATCACGTCATTTATTTTTGTGCTGTTGAGAATAAGCCGACGCAATAATGATATTGGTTTCATTGTAGGGTGGAGTTTGCTCTTGCTGGGTTTGGGACAGAATAGCACGCTCCGATCAGTTTCCTTGTAAAACTTATGCGTACCAAACCATCCGTAAACAATAATTTCGTGTTGTGGCAAGTAATCTAATCGGCCAATAACAGCGTGAGATTTTACCCAAATAAGCAACTGGGAGAATTTATATCCAGCCGAAATCAGTCCTTCTCTGAGTGCAAACACCATTTTGTCGGCATTAAAGATATATACCGCATTTTTGGGTGATAAATGCGGACGAATCGCCATCAGCCAATCGTAATTGAATTTTTTGTATTCCTCATCTGATTGGAATTGATCGTTGGCAATATCTTTAGGCTTAGATAATGATTGTTGAAACCCAGCCTTAGATTGAACAACTGATATACCGTACGGGATATCACAGCACACCATGTCGACTTTTGAGGTGCTAATTACTTTGGCGACAAAATCTTTGTCGCGCGAATCACCGCAAGCAATGATGTGATTGCCAAGACGAAAAATACTTCCTGGCTTAATTAATCTTTTTTGCTTTGATTCCTGTGTATTGTTCATAACGATTTATTAATAATTGAATAAAAATAGGCTCGTGGTCACAGACCAACGCCCGACGTTTTAATTGTTCGCAAGCCATTGCGGTACTCCCACTCCCTGAAAACATGTCTAAAACATAATCGCCGACCTGGGTACAACGACGTAATGGCTTGAAATGTAAGTCAATCGGTTTCTCTGTGGCATGTGAATATAAATTTGTGGCAAGGCGACGGCATAGCCATAAGTCAAAAGTATCCACAATATCTTCAATTGTTCTAACACCATAGCCTATTTCCTTATTAAGGATTTCGTTGATGTCCAAAACATCCTTGGATAAGTGCGGAGAACCTTTGGTGGCATATACGGCTGGTTCATACCCACGATTGAAGGCGACCTTGGGAGTGGGGTTCGACGGCCCCTTTACCCACAAACAGACCCGCTGATTTTTTAACCCAATCTCCTCAAATAAGGATTGAACTAATCCGATATAATTCGGATCACAGTAATAGAAGAAGTGGGCATTGCTTGCGGAGACAGAGAAAGCGTTGTTCATGGTCTTACGCAAAAAATCTGTGTATTCTTCTTTGGTGCGATTGTCGTTGGTTTTATACCCGCCGTAATCTTTGTTTGTGCCAGATTTTTTGGCATATTTCCACCCGATATTATAATTTGGGTCACAATACACCAGCGGTACTTTTATATCACCGACCAATCTTTTAATAGCATTGGGATCAGTGCTATCTGCGCACAAAGCTCGATGTTCACCAATTTGAAACATATCGCCAGTCTGGATATCTGTTTCTATTGCTTTTTCGAGACCTTCTTCAATATTAAAGTTATCATCCTCAGTATCTAGTGCGCTGTCCCAAATCTTAGCGAGTTCATCTTCGCTGAATCCAATTTCTAATAATTTATCAATGTTGAATTCTTTAAGCAGATTATAGTCCCAATCGCCCGTGTTCGCATTTAATCGTAAATTTAATTCGCGTTCACGTTCTTCATCTGGTATGTTAATGAATATTACTGGGACAAGTTGTTCACCACGTTTTTTAAGAACCTTCCAGCGCATATTCCCACCTATTATAATGCCCAGACGATTAGGGGCACTGTTTACTAATAGTGGAGTAACTGCCCCATATTTTTCAATGGATGTATCAAGATGATCCATGGCCAAGGGAGTATGTGAACGAGGATTATACGGAGCCAAGCGCAGTGAATCTATTGGAACATACTCAATTTTTAGATTTAGATTTTTGTCGTTCATAAGACAAATGATGTTAATAATAAAAGTCCTCTTGGGGAGGACTATATATTTTGAAGACAACTTTTTTGGGGTAACAAAAAAAGTTCAGCAATCAAAAAATATAATACAGTCCCCGGAGGGTTTTGCGCGTAGTCGCGCACGCTTACACTTTAGTTAATTGTTCGCATCAATTAACTGTTCGCTAGTTATAAATTATGAATTTATAGTATTATAATTTTTGATCGGTGAACTTTGCTGACTCCATGCAACGATCTCAGTAATCACATGGATTAAAAAGTAGTACCCCTGTTTGTATCAGGAGGGTGCCGTAATAACACGGCGGAAAGAACACTAGATTGTTAATGAACGCCAAGTGGTTTTATCTTTAAGTGGTTTACTTCCCATCTTTGCCCGCTCTGCGAGGTGGCACGATTAGGCCACTCTTGGATAAAACTCTTTTGTTAATTTTAGTATACTATAAGATGATTTTGGCGTCAAGCAAATTACGCTAAGATTAGCCATTATTTTGTCATTTTATCATCTTGCAACCTTATTATTTTGTAATTTTGTCTTGGCTAATATAAGCCCAAATCTGACACCCCATTTTTTGAAAAACAGGTTAAAAATCTCATAAAAGTTATCCACACCCCCTCTAAAACAGCCCTTTAAGTCTGTCTTTTAGCTGTTGGTAACTTCGACTTCGCAAACGTCCTTATTTAAGGTACCATTGATTTATAGCCGAAATTTGGCTATAATACCCTCGACAATTAAATGGCCTAAACCATTGCTGTAAAGCGGTGGCATGGTCATAAAACCTAACCTACATAGAGATGGTCTTCCGACCAGTACTTGTAGGTTAGGTCTATACCCGAAAGGGTGTAGTGGCGTTTCCGCAAGGGGGCGTCAGCTGGTTCGGGAGACCTTTTGTGTTTTCTGAAGCAGTCAAATCCTAACCTACAAAATTCATGTCAGTCGAAATTCTCAATAAAACGATATTTGAGCGTCTTTATAAATCTCGTCCTCAGCCGGGCATGATGCCAGAAGAAAATTTCTTCACCGAGTCATTGGCTTACTCTTTATGCGCCGAACCAAAATGGTGCGAATGTTTTGTAAAATTTATATCATCCAACAAACAATGTACAGCGCCATTCATTGTTAACACTCAAGTCCGCTATGGCAATTCCATTGTTGATATGGTTATCACCGATGCAAATAATAAAAACATTTTAGTGGAAATTAAAATCAAGGCTAAGGAAAATAAATATTTGTCAGAAGATGGTCAATCAGATTACGGACAAATTACCAAGTATCTTAGGACCAACCAAGGAGAAGTCGCTTTCATCGCTCAAAACGAAGAAGATGTAAAAATAAACGAAGATGCTGACCGTTATCTCGGACAATTTGAGTGGAAGCAGATATATAACTTACTAAAAGAATTTCTTTCCGCCGAAGATCAAAACCTTTCGGCTGTTAATCGCCACTTGCTTGGCGAATTTTTTAATTTTATGAATTTTATGAACATGAAACCATTTGAAAATTTCAGCGAGCATGATATCTCCTTGTCTGCTACCAACTTTTTAGATCTTTATGATAAACTTCTTGAATTTTTGAACGACGGTAGAAAAGACCCAATGATAAAAAATTATTGCAAGAAATATAACTGGGAAATGCCGGGCAACGCTTCGTTTATTCCTGGCGAGAAAAGATTCGCTCTCAAATATTTTTACAAAGATGGAAATAAAACCAAATATTGTGTAGAGTACGGTTTCAGCTATGTCGCCAAAGATCCTAATTACAAAGATGGCCTGTATTTCTATTTTCAAATTTATGTTCACCCCAAGGAAGCAGTGGCAAGTATTAAGGAGAGAATCAAAGGCGTTGAATTAAGTGATAAATATTTCCCCAAAGCCGAAGTAATGGCCGATAGTCACCGCGTAGTATTTTTTGAAATCTATTTCGTTGATTTAATGAAGTCTTTGGGCTATGATACCAAGCGGTTATCTAATCATATTTTCGGTATGCTGTCCGAGCTTGAAGACAAAGGCGTACTTAAGGCGGTGTCCGAAGCCAATAAGTAATTATGTTAACTAAATCCGACTTTATTAAATACCTCCAGTGCTACAAATACCTTTGGTTATACAAAAATCGGAAGGATTTGTTGCCCAAAGATATTCTGCCCGAGATGGAGAAAGAATTTGACGAAGGCTACCAAGTTGAGGATTATGCCTATTTTTTGTTTCCCGACGGAGTGGATGCAATGGATCCTGACTTTAAGACCGCCATCGCCAAAACTAAAAAATTAGTGGACGCCAAAACCTCGGCAGTTTTTCAGCCCACCTTTTGTATTGGTCAGTTATTTTGCCGTTCAGATATTATTGCTTATGACAAAAAATCTAAATGCTGGGATCTGTATGAAGTAAAAAGTTCTACTGATGTAAAAGATATCCATTTATTTGATTTGGCTTTTCAAAAGGTTTGTTTAGAAGATGCTGGTTTGTCAGTGGGTAAAATTAGTGTTATTCATGTCAATAACCAATATGTTCGTCGCGGAGATATTGACCCTAAAAAATTATTAGTTGTAAAAGATGTTGCCGAAGAAGTGGAGAGGGTGGCCAATACCACCAAAGACCAAATTGAATCCGCGTGGAAAGTGCTGTCGCAATCAGCAGAGCCAATGGCTCGGATTTTGAAACAATGCAACGACCCATATGAATGTCCGTTTTCTGAATATTGCTGGAAGCATGTACCCGAGCATTCCATTTATGACGTTTGGTTTAACGAAGAAAAACTGAATAAACTGTTGGATATGGGCGTGCTGAATTTAGAGGATGTCCCCGAGGACATGATCACCGCCGCTCGGGCTCATCGCCACTATACGGCTGTAAAAACTAATAAGGTATATGTTGAAAAAGACAATATTAAAAGCGAACTATCCCAATTAACATATCCGCTATATTTTCTTGACTACGAAACTTTTTCACCAGCGATTCCGTTGTTTGACGGGTATCGACCGTATCAGCGCATTGTTTTTCAATATTCGCTCCATGTTCAAGATGAGCCGGGCGCAAAGTTAAAACATTATGAATTTCTTTGGGACAAATTATCTGATCCCGCCGAAGCACTATCGGAGGCTTTATCTAAACAGATTGATCCAGTCGGATCAGTGATTGCTTGGAACATGTCTTTTGAACAGGGTTGCAATACTGAAATGGGCGAACGCAATCCTAAATACAAAAAGTTTTATGAAGATATTAACGACCGCATGGTTGATCTAATCGTTTCTTTCCGCCAAGGATATTATGTTGACCGCCGTTTTCAAAATAGTGCCTCCCTAAAAAAGGTTTTGCCCGTGCTTGTGCCGAAATTATCCTACAAGGAATTGGGCATCCAAGAGGGCGGTACCGCCTCAGAAAGCTGGCGAGTGATGGTTGATCCCAATACTACCAAAAAGAAATCCCAACAGATTTACGATGATCTTCTTAAATATTGCGAATTAGATACTTTGGCGATGGTAGAAATTTTGAGGGAGTTGGAGAAAATAACGAAGTCGTAGTCAACATAATCATAACAATGTAAACAAAAACGTTGGTGATTGGCTTTGACCCAAACATTGAATAATGTTTTTGATGTATGAATGGTATATTAAAAAAAATTTTTTCTTATCTTATCGTTAAAATATTAACTTTTGATATTTTAATAAATTTAAAATATTATATCTTCCGTGATTATTTTAGAGATATTGGAAAGTTTTCTACTTCTAAAAAGTTAAACTCGGATTTAAAAATAGCGGAGGCAGAATCATGGCTTGGTTTATTTTAAGACGAAATAAAAATCTATTAAGTAATATTTATACCAATACAAAACATGGAAATCAAAGAATGACATATTTGTGTCTTAAAACTCTTTTAGAAGATGTGGCCGTTGCTAATGATTTTTTTCTAAATTATGATTTCAATACTGGTAACAAAATCAAAAAACCAGATATCAAAAAGTCTTTAGATCAACTTAATGAAGAGTTTCCTCAATTATTGCTAGATCACCAATTTAAAACATATAATCAATTATACGGACACTTAAATAGATTCAGCCACTTCAATTTTAATGATTTACAACACCAATTAGTACCTCTTATTCAAAATAAACCTAAAATTATAGATAAAACTGATTACATTAATCATTTTTTAGTTTGTTTTGATGTGTTCAGCATCCTACAACAAATATATTTTCCATTCAAAGAAATTTTTACTGAAGAAAAAGAAACTAAATTGAAGTATATCCACAGAACTGATAATAACGATTGGGAATATGGTGTTCCAAATAAGATGTTAAGAAAAATGCTTAGGTGGACACGTTGGTTTGATTATGCAAAAGGTATTTGACTAATAATAGCTGACAGAATCATTTTTCTATACCTATGCCCGACAAACATCTAAAACCTCGCCAGTATTATGTTGACCTCTATGATCGTCATACGGTTGAGCGTTGCCGTTTCACGGAAAGAATTTGCAAAGAGAAAGATTCGCCATCCGCAGAAGACAAAAAATTCAACAAGAATGACATAGCTCACGCAAAAACAGTCGTAATGAGGTTAATACTTCATTTTGAAGCAGGCGAGCGTTTCTTAAATAAGGAGAAAACAATAAAGGAATGGATGGACGCCGATGAAAAAAGAGACGAGCTATTTGAAACCGCCCAAGCGCCCGAAGGTATTCGTTGCCTGTCGTGTCGGAATCTGTTAAAGCCAACTTTCAAAGAATTGTGGTCAGAACATGGCAAACCAGATCGGGTTTTGTTTATGTATGATTGTCCCAACAAATGCCTACCTCGCCGAGCATTCTATTCTGATGGCGAGGAATGGCGAGCAAAACCAGATTTGTGTCCGCGTTGTGATACTAAACTTGAACAAAAAGAAAATAACAGTGCGGAAAGATTACTCGTCACATATACTTGTCCCAAGTGTGGCTATACTAAAGATGAAGAAATTAAATGGTCCAGCCAAAAAGATGAGCCCGTTGATGATAATTTCGCCTTTGATCGCGATCGTTTTTGCCTAACCGACGAGGAAGGAGAAAAATACCGCGATGAAAAATGGAATTTAGAGCAGATGTCAAAATTCGCAAAAGAGTGGGAAGAAAAAGAGAAAGCTCGCGCTGAAAAGCTCGAGGCTAATCCGAAAGGATTCCACCTCGATGGGGCCGGCTATACTTGCTTTGTTTGCGGCAATACCACCCCAGAAGGAGATAATTGGTATGACGAGTGGGGCATTAAATGCTTGGTTTGCCAAAAAGCGATTGATGAAGGCGAAATTCCGCCTCATATCGCCAAAGATAAAGAATGCTGGTATTCAACTTACGAGCTTGAAAGCAGGTTTAATATTAAAAGCCCGACATGGCGAAAATGGGTCAGGGACGGTGTTGTAAAAGAACGAGCTGTTAGCTATTATGGTAACGGCGTTCACGCGCATATTTTTCTAATAGACGATAACAAAGACTTTTTACCACCGAAGAAGTTAACCGAGTCGCAATCGTTTGTTGAAACTAAGGACGGAAAACAATGGTGTCATTCAGAACCGTGGTATAAGCAAGCGGATCCAAGAGAACGATTGAAAGGTTATAAAATTATAGATTTTCTTAAATTTCTCCCTGATGATTCAAAAAAGTAGCCATTCCGTGTCTCATTTGTCTCGTCTCATTTTTTCTTTGCTTATCTTAGCCAAGCTCCAAAGCCGTGAGAAACACTGTTTTATATAGTGTCTCACGGTTTTTCTTATATAGACCCCGACCCACATGCCTCAAATCGTCGCTGGACAAACCGCTCAAAAACCCTTATACTGATTGTATTTACGGGGTACTTAACCCGAGTACACCGCAGTTCGCAACGAAGTGAGTTTAAACGCTCACTTTTTGCTTTTGTTAGGGGCAATTTGTCCAGTTCAAACCTTGTAAATTTGTCTTCAAGAGGTTTTAATTTTTCTGTTGTATAAGAAAGCCATTTATATGGTGTAACAAAGAGTTTTTTGTCTTTTAATTCTCGGTTCAAACCTATTTTCAAAAGCACTGTTTTTTTACCTTTTGCGTCTTCTTTATTAAACCTTGTTCGTGCTCGCATAGCGTAATCAATTTTATCCAATAGTTCATCTTTTTGGTTGTTGTCTTTTTTAATCTTTTCTAGCTTTTGAGACAAATTTACTAGCTCTTTTTCATACTCATTTTTTTGAGCCACATATTCCTCATCGCAAACCAAACCTCTACAGCTTAATTTTGTCAGATTGATTTTTTCCAGCTTTACTTTTTCAATACTTTTTTCATATTCAACAACAACATTTTTATTCTGTTCAGGATTATCTTTTTTGTCGTCTTCCGCTATTTGAAAAAATAATTTCTTAAATTCAGGGTGAAATTCGTATCGTCTTAATTCTATATCAATTTGCTTTTCTAAATCAATTGAGGTAATTGGTGATTGCGTACAATTTTGAGCAACCTTTTTATGAGTACAACGATAATATGTATATGTGGCGTGTTTTTTAGTGGCTTTAATAATTTTAGTATGTTCTTCACCTGTAATTAAACACCCACATTCACCACAACGAATAATACCAGTAAACGCAAATTCATGTTTGCTATATCTTGGCTTGTCGTTTCTGCCTAATAACATTTGTATACGGTCGTATTCTTCCAAAGTTATCATTGCTTTATGCTTACCTTGTTTTTGTTGTCCGTTATATTCGATAATGCCAGCATAAAAAATGTTAGTAAACATTCTATACAATGAGGCTCTAACCAGTTTACCGCTTTTGTTTCGGCTGTTTGTTTTTGGGTCAAACTTCCATTCATTGTTTAACTTGTCCAATACTTCGGGAACAGAATAAGTACCAGATAACATCAGATCAAAAGCCTTGCGAACAATTTTAAATCTTTTTTCGTCTACCTCAATTGTGCTTAATCCAGCATGTCTAACATTTACATATCCATTCGGACACATATTTGGTTGCCAGCCCATCTCATATTTTTTCTCCAATCCACGACGAACATCTTTTCCTAACTTTGAAGAAAAGTATTGAGATTGCGACAAAGCCATTTGCAACATCATTATGCCCTCGGGGGAGTTATCGAAGTTATACGAGCCGAATTTAAGGTCGTGGATAACACCTGTGCGGACTAGGTAGGTTATTGTTGAAGCGTCAATTTCGTTTCTTGAAAGTCTGTCAGGGTGCCACGCAATTACACCAGTGGCTTCGCCTTTGCGTATTCGCTTGATCATGTTTTCAAACACCGGTCTTTCGTATGGACTAAAAGCCGAGTGTTTTTTCTCTAGTATTTCCACAATATCCACATCGCCAAAAAGTTCTTTAACTTTGTCAATTTGGCTACTGATAGATAATGCCTGTCGTTCTTCGCCCTCGGTGCTTTTACGCACATAGGCAAAGTATTTGGTTGTATTTGTGCGTTGTTTCATATCAAAGATGATTAAAAACAAAAAAGGACAGCCCTGGATAACCCGACACCAATAGCCAAAAAGACTATTTTCATCGGCAGGACTGCCCATCTCTGGTATGAAAACAAAAAAAGTCTTTAATGGCGTTTATAGATTGTGTCGGGTTATCGCAGTAATCATACTATATACAGTATTTCTTTTCAAGATCTAAAATATCTTGTCTTGTAATCGGTTTATAAATAATCTCATTCAGGTTGACCATAGCAATACATTGTTCCAGTGCCTCATCTAGGCTTATATCTTCTTTGTATACTTTTTTATACAATCTTTGGAACTCAACGACGTGGTGTTCCTTGACTTGCATAATTGATTATTTTTTCTCCAAGAAAGCATATGTTCAAATTTTCACAGGATCCGCATTTAAAGAGTAGGCGGAATATTCTACTCGGCCAGTATATTCACTGGTGAAAGTTTTTTCAAAGATCGGTTTAAGGGTCGGCTTAACAAACCTATTGAAAAAACTAATTGCTTTACCGCCAGTCATTTCAACTGGCTTATTTAATTGTCGAGAACAAAAGAATTTCTTTTTGCCAAACATTCTTTTATCAAACATGTCTTTCCCAAGATATTTACAGAAGTACGCCCCCATATTGGTTACAGTATTAACCTCCCGTATTTTCACAAACCCATTTTTCCAGTATTTCATCGCAAACCGTCTTTCCCATGCAAAGGTATCAACATTGTCGGGCAAGACAATATTGCACAATAGGTGGTAATGAACGGATCCGCCTTTTTCTTTCTTGTTGCCGTAATAGTCAACATCTTTCTGAAATTCAACGACGGCGATATATTCAAAGGCTGGCTTGGCTCGCAGTATTCGCTTCATGGCGGTGTTGAACAGGTGATTGGCCTCTAATAGCTCGGTCGTGCTTTCTGCAAAGGTTAGCGTGAGGAATTTACGCAGGTGTGGGTTAGCATTGGTGAGACGGCGAATATTGGTTCTAGTACGGGATATGGAAAAGGTTGTTTTTTGGTTTTGGGTTTGGTGCAAAACAGCGACTTCTTGCTCGCAACCCCATTCTTCCACCAGTTCCATATATTCGACTTCTTTTTGTTTGGCTTGGGCTTGTCTTTCTTTTATCAGTATCTTTTGTTCTTCGGTTCGGTTTTTCTTTCGGGTGTAGCCTTTTAATATTTTCTTTGTTTTATACACATACACCTCGATTTCTTTACCTGACTTTATTAGTTTAAAGTCATACAGTTCAATCATAGGCATGATGTTGTTAAAAGAGCGGGAATAAAATAGCAGCCTCATTCTGCGGTTAAATGTGTGCTTATAATCTAGTTAATGAGGCTAAACAGATTTATGTCAGTGCACAGGCCTGATACACTAACAGCGGGAATCTTTGTTTTCTCTTTCGCCTTGGCAGGCAGCCAGTTTTTCGGGCGGGACAACCGCCCGAAAAAACTGATCTGCACTGTATCCAAAGGCGGAAAGTAGATATAAAACAAAACACCTCCCTTAGTAGGGGGTGCAATCCTTCCCGAGCACAAACTCAGAAACATGTTCCGAGCGTTATGTAATATTTTCTCATCGGAACATAAGTATTATATCTCAAATTTTAAAACATGTCAAAGTTTGCCATTTTTAGCCTGATTTGATATAATATATTTAATATGTTTTTGCATAATATATACAAAAATGCCACACTTTCTTTTCTTACCGTCACTTAGTCGGTTGTTTTAGTTTAAGAACAAAAACAACCGATTTAAAACGGTTGTTTTTTTAAATTTATAATCTATGACTAACATATACATTACAAAAAATGATTACAAAAAAATAATAAAATTGATAAATGAAAATTTATCGGATAACGACAGTGCCAGTTCTTTGCTTTCGGAACTTAAAAGGGCAGAAA
>CAYXJO010000012.1:0-40737 GCA_964465205.1 uncultured Gammaproteobacteria bacterium | reverse complement strand
CTCGAACCCGCAACTTCCGCCGTGACAGGGCGGTGCTCTAACCAGTTGAACTACCGACCCACGGTAGTGTGCAAATATTCTACTACATTTTTTCAAAACAGTCAATATCCACTTTTGTGGACAAAAAACCGCCCTAGTTGAGCGGTTTTTATTTTCATTTTTATTATATCTTTAATTCGGTGATATTCTTCAAAATACTCTCAAAATTTTTCGAATCACCCGAAAACTCAAATATCTTTTGTCCTGTTTTGGGTGCGCTAGGGGTGAGTTCTAACACCTCAATTCGCATATTTTTATCATCCAAATCCGAATCGGCAAACCGCTCGCCTTTATACCCCAAAAACTCGGTAGGCTCCACGGTTTCAAATCCGAGTGGTCGACCCACCTTTTGCCATTGCACCACAAACCATTCGGTGCCACTGGGCGAAGCAAATTTCACTCCGGTATCACTATGAGAGACAGCCCATCCGGCCGGATATTTTATTTTGAAATCCGCAAAACTACTTTCGGTATATTCGGTAGTAGCACTCGCCTGCTCTGCTTTCAAATTAGCTATTTTTTTATCAAACTCACCGCGTACACGCGCCTCCATCGCCGCTAAATCATTTATCGCATTCACCTTGATTTGATCCACCGCCGCTTGATTATTCCAACCATTACAAGTATAGCCAGTCAGGGTTATACCCAAACCAAACACCCCCAAAAGCAGCAATAATTTGGATGCCAAAGAAAAATTATTTTTATTATTGGATTTTTTGCCAATCTTCTTTTCCATCTCGGCTATGCGAATACGCGTCTTGAGTACGGTATCGGGATTAAGCGAAATACTGTCTATCCCCTCTTGCACCAAAAATTCCGCAAATTCGGGATAGTCGCTCGGTGCCTGGCCACAAATACCCACTTTGCGTTTGTATTCATGCGCGGTTTGGATCACTTGGCGAATTAGTGTTTTCACGGCGGCGTTTTTTTCGTCGTACACATGTGACACCAACGCACTATCGCGATCGACGCCCAGTGTGAGCTGGGTCAAATCATTCGACCCAATACTAAATCCATCAAAAATTTCGCTATATTCTTTGGCCAAAATTACATTAGATGGAATTTCGCACATCACATACACTTGCAAGCCGTTTTCACCACGTTTGAGGCCAAATTCGGCCATGGTGGCCAATACTTTTTTACCTTCGCTCACCGTACGACAAAATGGCACCATCACAATTACATTTTTGAGTCCCCATTCATCACGCACTTTTTTTATAGCTTCACATTCTAATTTGAACCCGGGCTTATATGCCGGATCATAGTAGCGCGAGGCACCGCGCCAGCCAATCATGGGATTCTCTTCTTTTGGCTCGTAATCTTTGCCGCCGATCAAAGTGGCGTATTCATTAGTTTTGAAATCCGACAGGCGAACAATAACATCATTGGGATAAAAAGCCGACGCGATAAACGCCATGCCTTCGGCTAATTTATCTACACAATATTGCCCTTTATCCGTATATCCAACTGTCAACTCATCAATTTTCTTTTTTAAATCTTTATCTTTTAATTCCTTATAGTGTGCCAAAGCCAGTGGGTGGATTTTGATAAAATTGGTAAAAATAAATTCTTCGCGTGCCAAACCAACACCATTGTTTGGAATACTTGCGAGTGCAAAAGCACTGTTTGGGTCCCCCACATTCATCATAATCTTGGTGTGGGTGGACATGATATTCTTGATCTCGGCTTTTTCCACTTCAAACGGCAGAGCACCTTTATATACATAACCAATTTCACCCTCGGCACACGAAACAGTCACCGGATCGCCGGTGTGTACCAATTTACGCGCACCTTTGGCCCCCACAATACACGGAATGCCGAGTTCGCGCGACACAATAGCCGCATGCGAAGTTTTGCCACCTTGTTCGGTGACAATAGCGCTGGCAATACGCATAATTGGTTCCCAATCCGGGTCGGTGATACGTGTTACCAAAATTTCGCCTGGTTTAAAGCTCTTCATTTGTTTGGGATTTTCGATAATCCGCACCTTACCGACACCAATCTTCTGCCCCACACTTACACCGGTTGCCAAAACCTTGCCACGTTGGGACAATTTATATGTTTCTAAAATATTAGATTTGTGTTGAGATTTTACGGTCTCACTGCGCGCCTGCACAATGAACATTTTACCGGTTTCACCATCGCGCGCCCATTCGATATCCATAGCATGACCATAATGCTCTTCGATTTGCATACCCCATTTGGCGAGCACCATCACTTCTTTGTCTTTGAGACAATATGTTTTTTGGTCGGAAATTTTTACTTTTTCTTGTTTGGTACCTCCACCTTTTGGTGCATACACCAATTTCACTTCTTTGGAACCCAAACGACGAGAAATAATCGACTGTTTGCCCTGTTTAACACCGGCTTTAAAAACATAATATTGATCGGGTACGACCCGACCCTTCACCACATATTCACCTAGCCCGTAGGCGGCATTGATAAGCACCACTCCTTCAAATCCGGATTCGGTATCTAATGTAAACATTACACCGCTAGCACCAATGTCGCTACGTACCATTTCTTGCACGCATACCGATAACGCCACCGCCATATGATCAAACCCCTTGGCTTCGCGATACGAAATCGCGCGATCGGTAAATAACGATGAAATACACTTCTTGGCCGCTATCATCAATTCTTTTTTGCCACGAACATTCAAATATGTTTCTTGCTGTCCGGCGAAGCTGGCATCTGGCAAATCTTCGGCGGTCGCACTACTGCGCACCGCGACAGCCAAATCCTTACGTCCACATAGCTTGGATAATTCTTCGTAGTTTTCTTCAATTTCTTTTTTAATATTCTGAGGGAACTCGGCATCGAGAATCATTTTGCGCACTTTTTCTCCGGCGGCCGCGAGCGCGCGAACATTTTTTACATCCAATCCTTTAATGGCTTCCTTAATTTTTTTATCCAATTTATTTTCTTTCATGAATGCCCAGTACACATCCGCGGTCAACGCAAAACCGTTGGGAATATTAATCCCGTGCTTTACGAGTTTGCTATACATCTCTCCCAAGCTGGCGTTTTTACCGCCTACACTCGGAATATCTTTAATAGTGAGATCTTTGAACCAACGAATGTTCATAAAAATATGTCAAAATTGACCAATTTAGTATAACACAAAAACAAAGAAAATAAAAATAACCCCTTCAACTTCCAAAACTGCTTTTTCTATTATACTTTAGGTTTATCTTGAGTTGCTACATTTTTACCAGCAGTGAGCAAATAGATAATTTCCAAAATACCGATGGTATTAATCAGAAATAGGGCGATAAACCAACCCAACTGACCTTTGCGACCGGCGCGCCAGAGCGCAATCCCCTTCCAAATCATCGACCAAATCATGAGCAAAGGTAGTGCCAACAAAAACATACCAATCCAACCCGGCACCGATGCTTGTACCTGACCCTGCGCCATATAGTTTTGCCACATAGTGCAAAAAGTTAATAACTTAATAGATATATTATAGCATTATTCCGTCATTTTTAAAAACCCATCTTCGTCCAACACTTTTACACCTAACTCCAACGCTTTGTCATATTTACTCCCCGGATTTTCACCCGCCACCACAAACGACGTTTTTTTACTCACCGATTCGGATACTTCGCCACCAAGTGCTTTTATTTTCGCCTTGGCCTCGTCGCGACTCATGCTCGCGAGTGTCCCGGTCAACACAAAGGTCTGGCCGACCAATTTGCCGCCGATTTTATGGACAACATGTTCAATTTTTACTCCATTAGCCAGCAACCGATCAATATATTTTTGATTTTCTTTATTATCGAAATAATCACGAATTGACACGGCGACTTTTTCACCCACGCCGTTTATTTTTTGCAACTCTTCCACACTTGCCATCATTAATTTTTCCAAAACACCAAAATGTTCGGCCAAATCTTCGGCAGTTTCCTCGCCCACATTGCGAATACCAAGCGCGTTGATAAATCGCGCGAATGTAACCCGTTTGGCCCCCTCTATCGCCTCCACCAAATTACGTGCGCTTTTTTCCGCGAATCGATCGAGTGGTTCCAAATCTCCCACTGTGAGTGTAAATAAATCCGCCGCATCTTTGATAAGCCCTTCATTTAATAATTGTTCCACGATTTTTTCACCACAATGATCAATGTCAAATGCTTTTTTGGAAACAAAATGAATAATATGCTCCAACTGCTGGGCAAAACAATTTTTATTAAGACAATACAAAGCCACATTGTCGCCGTCGCCGCGCTTACCCACCGCTCCGCCACAAATCGGACATTCCTTTGGCAAGTGGATAGTTTTTTCTTTACCAGTACGCATTTTTTCGAGTACGCGCACCACCTTTGGGATCACGTCGCCGGCTTTCTCCACCACTACCGTGTCACCAACTTTTACACCCAGGCGTTCAATCTCGTCAAAATTATGCAAAGTGGCGTGGGTGACAGTAGTGCCAACCAATTTTACCGGTGCCAGATGTGCCACCGGCGTAAGTGTACCCGTTCGCCCCACTTGTACATACACATCCTGTACTACAGTTGTACCCTGCTCGGCCGGAAATTTCCAAGCAATCGCCCACCGCGGTGATTTACCAGTATAGCCAAGCGCTTCTTGATATTTACGCTGGTTTACTTTTATCACTACTCCGTCAATCCAATAATCCTGACTGTCTTTTTTCTTTTGCCACTCTTCCCAAAATTTTTCTATCTCCGATAAATTTTTACAAACTTTACGATAAGGATTAACTTTGAATCCCAATTTTTCCAAACGTTCAAGCTCGCTCGCCTGCGTGGCCGGAATCTCACCGGCGGAAATATCATATATGTAGGTGTCTAATTTGCGTTTGGCCACTACATTTGGGTCGAGCTGACGAATGGTGCCGGCCGCCGCATTGCGCGGATTGGCAAAAAGTGGCTCTTGTTCGCGTTTGCGCTCTTCGTTTATTTTTGCCAGCTGTTTTTTGCCGAGCCAAATTTCGCCTTCCACGATAATATCTACCGCCTCGCGTAATTTGAACGGCACACTTTGAATCGTACGGATATTATTGGTCACGTTCTCGCCTACCGTACCATCTCCGCGCGTGGCCGCACGTACTAATACTCCGTTTTCATAAGTAAACACATTGTGCAATCCGTCAATTTTGAGCTCACAAATATACTCTACATCGGTTGGTCTATGCCCAAATTGTTTTTCTAAATAATTCAAAATTTTATCCTGCCAACCCTCCATATCTTCACGTGAAAAAGCATCATCAAAACTCCACTGCGTGACTGTGTGGGTGACTTTTTCGAATTTATCGAGTGGTACGCCGGCTACACGACGAGTGGGGCTGTCGGACGTGATCAATTCCGGATATTTTTCTTCCAACTTACGCAGTTCGTTCATGAGTCCGTCATACATCATGTCGGTCACCTCTGGATCATTGAGTACATGATAACGATAACGCAGATCATCGACCTGCGTACGCAATTTGATTATACGTTTTTGGATGTCATCGGGGATCATAATCATTGCAATAATCCCAAATACCAATTAACTATAGCCGTACCAAAGTAAACCGCACAAAAAGTACCGATTGCCAAAAAAGTTCCAAATGGTATGGCGGTTTTGGAGCCGGCACGTTTGGACACCAACAAACCAACTGCAAAAATAGCACCCAAAAAATAAGCGCAGGCCAAGGCTACCAGTATATTGGGCCAACCGAGCCACACCCCCATCATTAGACCCAGACGCACGTCACCACCACCAATCCACGTCCCGTGCGATACTACATATTGAAACAAGAAAAATCCACCCGCTACCGCCGCCGCGAGCAGCATACTATTCGCCGAATAACCGAGCGCAAAATAATTGATAATAAATGCTATAATCAAGCCGGGCCAGACAATACGCAGCAACACTTCTTGGTACAAAGAATCGTAAACAAAAATTACAATTAAAAAAGTAACAAAAAACACATCACGCAACCAACGCCACAATTCAAAAGTGGGTAGATAACGGATGTGGTACCAGGCAATCCATACCAATACTATGGCGGTAAAAAATTCTACTAATGGGTAACGCCACGGAATTGGGCGCTTACACGTGCGACACTTGCCACCTAATTTCAAATAACTAAAAATCGGAATATTCTCCCACCAAGATAATTGACGGTGGCAGTGCACACAAATACTGCGATTTTGGGCAATAATACGGATATTCTCTCGCGTGCGCCAAATCCAAGAATTGAGAAAACTTCCCAAAATCAAACCTAAAATAAAAATTACCGGATATGAAATCCAACCCAAACAGGTATAAAAATAGGTCAAGGTTTCTAACATAGCGATATAATTATAGCACTGCTAACAAAAAAATACAATCAAAAAATCTCGACATAATGCCGAGATTTTTTGTGTTGTAGATTAGTCAGCAATACCAGATGGGCTTAATGTGATACCCTCGCTCAAGCCATTAACTGTGCCTTCCAAGGTCGCAGTAATACTATAGGTAGTCGGCGAAGTGCCGGTAGCACTATAAGTATAAGTCTGT
Organism: uncultured Gammaproteobacteria bacterium; assembly: GCA_964465205.1. GTDB lineage: Bacteria > Patescibacteriota > Patescibacteriia > Magasanikbacterales > GWA2-37-8 > CAYXJO01. The sequence continues at coordinate 34,194 of CAYXJO010000012.1, read as the reverse complement.
CCATTAGAAGGATCGCTCGGTACTTGACCCATATAAGTAGTACCAGTAGTACATGTTTGTATGAAACCAGCGCTAGCCAAACACTTATGAGTGCTGTCACCCAAAGTGATAGTACCTGACGACGGATAGGCATTGGTATCGGTATAGTACAATTCAAGTGCAGTCTGCAATTGCTTTAAATCGGACAAGCGCTTTGAATCACGTGCTTTCACGCGAGCCTGGCCCAAAGCAACTACAGCTAAAGTTGATAACAAACCGATGATGGCAATAACCACCAAAAGTTCGATCAAAGTAAAACCCTTTTTATTCATATTCTCACCCCCTTCCAGTGTTGTAACATAATGTATAACATTATTTATCACTTTTATTATTGGATGTTCAGCACTTTACGCACTTTATCTACCACTTCAGACGGTTTAAAATGAGCCTTTATCAAATAATCAGCCGCTCCTTGCTCCAGACCTTTGTCGACGTCTTCTTTTTGTCCCAAATTGGTCAAAAGAATTACGGGAATATCTTTGACTTCAGCGTCTGATTTCAATTTTGCCAAAACTGCAAAACCATCCATTTTGGGTAATAAAATATCCAACAAAATAATATTCGGCTTTTTCTTTTTGGCGTCCATGAGACCTTTTTCGCCATTATCCGCCGTGCTTACTTTGTACCCCTCCATTTCAAATTTCTTCTGATAAATCTGTGATAAAAACACATCGTCCTCCACGATAAGTACATGTATTTTTTCGTTCGGCATAATTAACAAAAAATTAAATCAAGAAATTAAATTTCTTTGTTTGTATATTATAGCATCTTTCGCAAAGCCAGTCCAATACATACGGCCATACGCGGGCCAATTTTGTGCAATACGGGTTTCAGACCATCCTGATACACTACCCGCGCCCACGGATCGCCCACATAACATTTCATTTGAAACTTATCGGCGATATACTCGTCAATAAACGGCAACATCGCCGCGCCACCGGTCAAAACAATTTTCTCCGGTCGACGATTTTCTTGGCCCATTTGGCTCAAATATAACCCAAACCCATACTCGATTTCTTTGGCTATCGGATCCACTAATGGTAAAGTAATTTCAATGAATTTATCTCGCGACAGAACTTGGTTTTGAGCGGTCTCCAAAAATGCCGACAGGTCGAACTTTATTTGCTCTACCAAACCGGGGTCAACTTGTAAAACATTTTTAATGAGATTGGTTACGCGATTTCCGCCAATTTCAATACTGTGGTGAGTGATCGGTATAGTCTGATCCACAATAAAGAAATTCGTTCGCTCCGCACCAATATCCACCAACATAGTAATATTCTGATCGCGCCCAACCAAAGCACGGGCCAAAGCGGTTGATTCTGGCTCAAGCGATTCCAGTTGAATACCGACTTTTTGAAATACTTTGGTATAAAACGCCAGCGATGCTCGCGATACCGCATTTACCAACACGCGCTGGCTTTTGCTTTCGGATGGGCTGGGCAATATCTGGTAATCCAAAGATAATTCATCCATTGGTCGTGGTAAAAATTTCTGAATTTCTGCCCGCAAAATACTATTAAACTCTTCTTTCTTGGCCACTTTGGGCATGGTAACAATAGAATGGAACACCGCCGATACCGGTAAACTGACTACGGCAGATTTGGCAGTGCATTTGGCATTTTTATATACCGCTTTTAATGCAGTGGCGTATTTTTCGACATTTTCTGCACTATACGCACTCGATTCCATAGACAAGCTGCCGGCTTCTTTTTTTGCCGACTCTTTGTTGGTCACCAAACCACCTTTGCCATTAGTGCTCATCTGCGACGCTTCGGCAACTTTCTGCATGTCTTTGGTACCAGTGGTATAGCCATACGTAAATAACACCGGCCGGTTTTTTTGCTGGTGTAATTCAATAAGTTTAATACCGCCGGAGCCCAAATCCACTCCTAAAATCGACTTAGGACCAAACATAATATATGATTCATATACAGTATACCACTTTTACGAAATAGTCACCATACCCCCTGTTGATAATTGTGGATAAATAAGGTAAAATACAAAAACAAATACACTCTAGTTTCACCTAATTAATGTCAATTATGATCAAATTATTCAATACGCTCTCCAGACAAATCGAGGAATTCAAGCCTATTAAAAAAGGGCACGCCGGCATATATACATGTGGCCCCACTGTTTATAATTACGCACATATCGGGAATTTACGCTCTTATATCTTTGAAGACGTACTCAAACGCGTATTGACATTCAACGGTATAAAAGTGAAGCATGTCATGAACATTACCGACGTTGGTCATTTGACCAGTGATGCCGACGAGGGTGAAGATAAAATGGAAAAGGGTGCCGCGCGTGAAGGCAAAACAGCTTGGGAGATAGCAGAATTTTATACACAAGCTTTTAAAAATGACATTGCCGCCGAGAACATAATTGAGCCGGATATTTTGTGCAAGGCAACCGATCACATACCGGAACAAATCGCACTCATAAAAAAACTGGAAAAAAAGGGGTATACCTATGAAACATTGGACGGTATTTATTTCGACACATCCAAGTTGGCAGATTATGGCAAAATCGCGAACTTACAAAAACAAGAGTTGCGCGCCGGTGCACGCGTAGATATCGGGGACAAAAAAAATCTTACCGACTTTGCTTTGTGGAAATTTTCTCCGCCACTAGTGAAACGTCAAATGGAATGGGATAGTCCATGGGGCGTCGGTTTCCCAGGTTGGCACATCGAGTGTAGTGCCATGTCTACCAAATATCTCGGACAACCATTTGATATCCATTGCGGTGGCATTGATCATGTCCCGGTCCACCACACCAACGAAATCGCCCAAAGCGAAGCGGCTGAGGGCAAACCCATGGCCAACATTTGGATGCATAACGAATTTTTGGTTATTGATGGTGGAGAAAAAATGGCGAAATCCGGAGAAAATTTTCTCACCCTCGCAGTACTTAAAGAGAAAAACATTCTACCACTCGCCTATCGCTATCTATTGCTCCAGACTCATTATCGCAAACAACTAACATTCAGTTGGGACGCGCTTGGCGGCGCTCAGAGTGGCCTAAAAAATCTTTATACGACTGTGGCCGGTCTGCCCCAAGACAAAACCCCAGATGATCAAGAAGTACTTGAGCAATTCACTACTATTATCAACAACGATCTAGATACCGCCGCCGCCCTGGCCTTGATCTGGAAAAATATCAAAGACAAACATGTCAGTCAGCATCTGATTTTAAAATTAGATGAAGTGTTTGGATTGGATATAAAAAATAATTTAGAAAAAAAACCAGTCGCAGCCATATCCGAAGACATACAAATAATCGTTCAAGAGCGCGACAGTGCCCGTGCCAACAAAGACTGGGTCAAAAGCGATGAACTGCGCAAGAAATTGGAAAAAATGGGATACCGAGTCGAGGACTCCAAAGAAGGAACAAAAGTTTCTAAAAAATAATTAAAACAAAAAAACACTTCGGTATAAGCCGAGGTGTTTTTAAAACACAAATTACATCCAACGCTTTTTCTTGAAATAAGACACCATATACATACCACCAGCAACCATCAGAGCAGTAATCAACCAAAACCCGGCCGGAACTATTTCAAAAAAATTCCCATGAGCAGTTACATCTGCCCAGGCCACAAACAATGTAAGTGGAAATGTAACCACCGATATTATCGTCAAGGTTTTCATGATCTCATTCGTACGCAAACTGACGAGCGATTCGTTGGTTTCGTGCAGAGCCTCAATACTTTCTTTTTGACTTTCGAGCATGTGCCAAATTTCATTGGTGAATTCGCGAATGGAATTGATATACGATTGATACGAAGCCAAATCCAATTCGCGGCCGCTATACATGATCAAACGTTCGAGTACAGTACGATGACCCTGCATGGTTCTGCGAAAAGTCACCACATTCGTTTTCAAACGCAAAATTTCTTCAGCCATCTCGCGCCCAGGGATCGCACGAAATAATTTTTTATCCACGTTATTAATATCGTCGTTGACGTGAAGCAAAATGGGAAAAATCGCATCGAGCAGACGGCTAAGCAATTCGAACACTACATGCACGGCCGTACCGGTAAAATATTCCGCACGTACGGCATCTTGTTTTTTACATTCATTAAAAAACGATTCAATCACTGAAATTTGATTGTTGTGTACTGTCACCAAAACATTTTGACTCAAGAAAAAATCTAATTCGGTAAATCCTAGCCGACGTGTCTCGCGATCAAACACCGGAAAATGCAGAATCATAAAATAATATCCCGGACGTTTCACGATTTTGGCACGCTGAAACGGCGGCAAACTTTCTTTGATATCTTGATCAAAAAAAGTAAACCGATTTTTGATCTCCGCCAGCTCTTTTTCGCCTTGCTTGGAAACATTTACCCACAGCAAGCCATTTTGAGATATTTCTTGAATATTTTTCATACAAATATATTATAGCACATTTTGCCGTTTGGCCCAAACTTTATCCACCAACCATAAATTGTTCTCGGCGTAAAATTGTGGTATAATGTAAACACTATGAGCGACACTAATTTAGAACAACCAAAAATACCAGAGCAGGATGTGTCGGATGTCAAACCACCCGAAACCAACCGAAACACAGAACAACACGAACAACCGCGCACAACAGAGACCAAACCGACGGTCGAACGTCCAAAAGACAATCCGAAGACGGAAACCGAAAAACCTCGGCTCCGTTTGCCGTCTTTCAAGAAAACTCCTAAAATAATAAACACTACCAAAGATGCGATCACTATTCGAGTGGAAAATATTATGCAAGAAGGCTTGGCCGACGCCTACCAAAAATTATCACCTATTGCTCAGCAAGAATTCAAAATCAAAGGCGAAGAAACCGCCGGCGCGATTCGCGAATTACTAAAATCAGCTCATGTAAAAGCCAAAAAAATATTTCATCTGATCTACAACTGGCTTCGTTTGTTGCCGGGTGTAAATCGTTTTTTTCTGGAGCAAGAAGCCAAAATCAAAACCGACAAAATTATCATGGCCAAAAAAGAAGATGACCAAATGAAAATTGAACGCATCTAATTTTACTTAATCTATACATCATGGATTCTGCCGAAATGATAACTTCATTAGAAAATCTCTTGAGTTCTATTGGAGAATACACTGTCAATCACCCGACAATCCTTTTGTTATTGCTAATATTCGCCGCTTTCTTGGGGCTACTGGTGCTACTAGGTATTGTCAAATCTTATTTCCGCAGTCGTGCCAAAACCGGCAAGGCGTTTCATCGCACTATTCTACTGATCAAGGTGCCTAAAGAGAAAAAGAACGAAAGCGCTGGTAACAGCGCCCCATCTGAAGACAATATTACCAAAACCCGCGAACTAATAGCTGTGGCCGATACTCTATTTTCCGCCTTGGCTGGCCTCCGCCGCGAAACCGGATTCATGGCCTGGTTGCGTGGACGTAACGATCACATGGCTTTTGAAATCGTAGTCAAAGACAGTAAAATTTCTTTTTATGTCGCCATACCGGATAAATTAAAAGAAATGGTAGAACAACAAATCCACGCCCAATATCCGCACGCTGAGATAACCGAAGAAACCGATTATAATATTTTTAAACCCCAGAGTCACATTGTGGGGGCGCACTTATGGGCCAAACATCGCTCGTCTTTTCCTTTTAAAAATTACAAAAAATTAGACAGTGATCCCCTATTATCTATTTTGAATCCGCTTAGTAAAATCACCGAAGATGAAGGAGCGCTAATACAATACGTGCTTCGTCCGGCGTCGCCCAAATGGCGCCGACAGGGAGTTTCTATGATCCGCGACATTCGTCAAGGAGCCAAGTTCGAACTTATCGCCCAGCGCGGCGCCTTAATGCGTGGATTGCTCAAATGGAAAAAAACATTGTTCCCGGCCAAACCAGATACCGCCGGTAGTGCGCCACACTATCAGCTGACCCAGATGGAAGAAGAAATGGTAAAAAACATGGAAGAAAAAATCAACTACGGCGGATTAGAAGCAAATATTCGTATTATTACTTCAGCCAACTCCAAAGAAAAAGCAATTGCCAATTTACAAAATATTATCAACTCGTTTAGCCAATACAATATTTATCGTTACGGCAATTCATTTGTAGCATCCATACCCACCAAACCAGGCAACATCATCCAAGAATCAATCTATCGATCATTTCGTTCCGACCGTTATATGGTGCTTAATACCGAAGAGCTGGCCAGTCTGTGGCACCTCCCCAATCCCGGCACCGAAACACCCCATATCAACTGGCTGGGCGCACGTAAAGCCCCACCACCACTCAATTTACCTACCGAGGGTATTACTTTGGGATACACTAGCTATCGCGGTGAACAAAAAATAGTCAAAATGAAACGCGCCGATCGCCGGCGTCATCTCTATGTCATCGGTAAATCCGGTAGTGGTAAATCCGTATTTATCCAAAATTTAGCCGTGCAAGATGTACAAAACGGTGAAGGCGTATGTGTGGTTGATCCGCATGGCGACTTTGCCGAATACGTACTGCAACATGTCCCCAAAGAACGTGCCGACGATGTAATTTATTTCAACCCATCCGATACCGAACGGCCGATCGGCCTCAACATGCTCGAAGTAAAATCCGAAGAACAAAAAGATTTCGCCACTCAAGAAATGATTTCCATTTTTTATAAAATGGTAAGCGACCCATCGATGATTGGTCCAATGTTCGAACATCAAATGCGCAACGTCATGCTGACACTCATGTCGGACCTAGACAACCCCGGCACCATTGCCGAAGTGCCGCGCATGTTCACCGATGATGAATATGTAAGTGAGTGGAAGAAAAAGTTGCGCGACCCAATGGTACTCGCCTTTTGGGACAAAGAAATGGCCAAAACTTCCGATTTCCATAAATCCGAAATGTTGGGTTATCTTATTTCCAAAGTTGGTCGCTTTGTAGAAAATAGCATGGTGCGCAATATCATTGGGCAATCACATTCCGGATTCAGTTTCCGCGAAATCATGGACAACAAAAAAATTCTCATCGTCAATTTGGCCAAAGGTCTAACCGGCGAAATCAACTCCAATTTGCTTGGCATGATTATCGTGTCCAAGCTGCAAATGGCCGCCATGGAGCGCGCCCAACTACCTGAAGACAAGCGTCATGATTTTTATTTATACATCGATGAGTTCCAAAACTTCATTACCGACAGTATCGCCACCATTTTATCCGAAGCGCGCAAATATCGTCTGGATTTGATTATTGCCCACCAGTATTTGAAACAATTGGAAGATAATAAAGGCAAAACCGCCGTACGTGATGCAGTACTTGGCAACGCCGGCACTTTGGTGAGTTATCGTATTGGCGTGGAAGATGCCGATATTTTACAAAAAGAATACGCACCTACTTTTAGCGCGTACGATCTCATCAATGTAGAGCAATACACCACTTATATCAAACTACTCATAGACAATACCGCCGCCAAACCTTTCAACATGAATATTTATCCGCCCCAAAAAGGCAACAAGGAGCTCGCGGCGGCTATCAAAGAATTATCACGCCTCAAATACGGCCGTCCGCGTGAAATTGTGGACGCGGAAATCATGGAACGAGCGAATTTGGGTGACTCGAAGACGAACACACTGGATTTGACTGAGGCTAGTTTGTAAAAAATTACCCCACCGAAATGGTGGGGTTTTTGGTAATCAATCCCCCACTTGTCAACACCGTCAATCTGCGGTAAAATTAGTTTACTTTCTGATTTGTATTCTTACATATTTATGTCAACGATTTATCGCAAATATCGTCCGCAAACTTTTGCCAGTATCACCGGACAAGATCATATTACTACTACTATTGCCAACGAAGTAAGCACGGGTAAAATTGCCCACGCTTATTTATTTTCCGGTCCACGTGGCGTAGGCAAAACCACTCTCGCGCGCCTCATCGCCAAATCTCTTAACTGTCAAAATCGTAAAGAGGGTGAATTCGAACCATGCAACACTTGCTCTTCTTGTATAGAGATTACCGACGGACACAATATCGACGTGATTGAAGTCGACGCCGCTTCACATACCCAGGTGGACAATGTACGTGAAAATATTATTGAAAACGCGCAATTCAAACCGACACGCAGTAAATTCAAAATATTTATTATCGACGAAGTACACATGCTGTCCAACAGCTCGTTCAATGCTCTACTCAAAACACTGGAAGAGCCGCCCGCCCATGTTATTTTTATCCTCGCCACCACTGAAGCGCACAAAATTTTACCGACCATTATATCACGTTGCCAACGTTTCTCTTTCCAAAAAATTTCTTACGAAGCCATGAAAAAACGCTTGGAAGAAATTTGCAAAAGTGAAGAAATCGAAGTTGACAAACACGTCATCGACCGAATAATAAACAAAAGTGATGGCTGTCTACGCGACGCCGAAAGTTTGCTCGGACAAATTTTTTCTCTTAATCTCAAAAAAATATCTTTATCCGAAGCCGAACTCATACTACCTACTTCTGATGCTGAAACAGTATTAAACTTTGCCGAAACACTGGTAAACAAAAAAACTTCCGAAGCAATTGGTATTGTGGGACAAATCGTATCGGATGGCGTCAATTTGGAACAATTCGCCTATGATCTAATAGAAATTTGGCGCACTATGCTCATGATCAAAAGTGGCCAACAAAAAATCAATACCGACTACAGCGCCGAAGCGGTCAAACGAATTCGCGTTCTTGCCGACCAAATCACTTATGAGCAGATCGTAATCATGGCCGAAAAAACACTCAAACGTCGACAGGAAATCAAAACATCGCCAATACCACAGCTACCGCTAGAAATTTTGGTAATTGAGCTTACTAACAACATTAATCATCCGGATACTTCTCATATTACTTCAACTACACCGTCGGCCCCAGTCACACCCACGCCCAATCACACACTAGACAACAAAACCACCCCACACCCGATTGCTGATTCTATCAAATCGGCTATTTCTACTTTTACCCATAAGCACAATATTCAAACCACGCTCGAAACCATCGAGCAAAAATGGCCAGAAATAATTAAACAAATGGACAATACTTTTCATTCCCTGACTTTTATCCTGCAAATGTGCGCACTAAAAAAAGTAGATGAACACGGACTGCACATTTCCGTCCCCTACTCTTTTCACAAAGAAAAATTAGAAGAAAAGAAAAATCGCTGCGCTATCGAACAAATACTCACTGACCTATTCGCCGAAAAAATTCCAATCATCTGCACGGTATCCGAAGACTCGCCCGCGCCACAATCCAAACCAGAAGCAATCACTGCCGACACCTTGGCCAACGAATTCGGCGGCGAAGTAATTAGTTAGCTCATCATACTTATGCGCTTGATAGCGATATTATTTTTCGCGACATTTATACCCGGCGTAGCTTTGGCGGCCAGTAATACTGTAAAATTATCTGTGCCGTACACTTCGGAAATCCCCGATGGCACATGGACCAAACCGTGGAACAATGCTTGCGAAGAGGCCAGTATTGTCATGGTGGAGCAATATTATATCGGCAATCACGCCACTCGACTGTCGCGCACGGAAGCCAAGAAACTGATGTGGCCGCTATTTGGCATTCAAGATAAATTGTGGAAAAGCAGTGCCGACACCAGTGCCACCCGCACCGCGCGTTTGATTAACGAAAATAGCGGATTTAGTGCACACATAGTGGACAACCCCACTATTACCGATATCGAAAAAGAAATTCGCGCAGGCAGACCGGTTATCTCTTTTCATTATGGGTATGATTTGAAAAATCCGAATATTCCTTGGCGACGCGGCGGATCGTCCTATCATGTCATGCCAATCACGGGATATGACAATATAAAAAAAGAATTTATAGTTGATGACCCCGGCAATCACGCAACCGGTCTTGACTATCGCTATAAATATGCTACTATTATGGGCAGTCTGCATGATTTTGACCACAAAACCGGCAAAGCCAACGGGCCAGCGCGTGTACTGTTTACTACGCCGAAACTAGCCAAAGTTGCCGGTGATCCAAAAGTTTACCTAATCAAAGACGGTGTAAAATACCACATCAAACATTCTGGATTGATAAAAAAACACAATTGGCAATGGAAGTGGATGAAAACTGTGGACGCCGACTGGATGAACTCCTTACCGACCGGTCCACAAATAGTAGACTAACAATCCGAGATCGTCTAATGGTAGGACAACGGACTCTGAATCCGTTTATCTTGGTTCGAATCCAAGTCTCGGAACACAGTTGAAAAACTTTAAAAATTCGCTAATCATGGCGGATTTTTTAGTTCGAACATTTAGCAGTAGGGGCAGGATGTTCGAACTATTGCTATGGTTATAGATATCGTGTATAATATCAATTGTTATTGATATACAATATATCCTATGCCAATAAAATGCTGTGGTAATAAAAAAAATTCTACCGACCTTAAAAATATGGTGGGTTTTCTTAAAATAATCACCGAAGAAAATCGGGTGCGTATTTTGTGCATGCTCAAAAACGGTCCGAAATGCGTTTGTGAAATTTGGCCAGCTTTGGATTTACCACAAAACTTGACATCTCACCACCTGAGTGTTTTAAAAGATGCCGGATTAGTAAAATCAAATAAAAAAGGACTAAAGGTTTTCTATAAATTAAACGACAAAAACTTAAACAAACAATTAACTAATTTACATTTATTCTTAAAGCCTAAATGTTATGATAATTAAAATTTTGGGATCGGGTTGTCCTAATTGCGTTAAATTAGAAGCTAACACTAAAAAAGCCGTGGAAGAATTGGGTATTGATGCTGTAATAGAAAAAATTACCGACATGGGGCTGATAATAGGTTATGGCATAATGAGCACCCCTGCTTTAGTGGTAGACGAAAATGTACTGACTTACGGAATTATTCCAGGAGTACCGGAAATAAAGGAAATACTGACCAACAAAACGAACATTTCTCAAACTCAAAGCACAAAACCAACAGGAAGCTGCTCATGTGGTGGTAAGTGCTAATTACTATGGATATTTTTAAGCCAATTCAATTATTCGCCGACGTAGCTACATATAAATGGTTAGGAGTAACTGATATATACTGGGGAAGCACAATCAATTTTTTTATTTATGATGTAATCAAAATAGGTTTGCTTTTGGTTGTTATCAATTATGTAATGGCGATAACTCGCTACTATTTCCCCATGGAAAAAGTGCGAGATATTTTAACCAAAAGACGCTGGTTTGGTTTGGATTATGTTTTGGCGGCCGCCTTGGGTGTTATTACTCCATTTTGTTCCTGTTCCTCTATCCCGCTCTTTATTGGTTTTGTCGGAGCTGGTATTCCGCTTGGGGTTACCTTTGCTTTTTTGATCGCTTCGCCACTTATCAACGAATCTTCATTGTATTTATTTCCAGCAATGTTTGGTTGGAAAGTAACTATTATTTACAATTTAGTTGGACTTTCTATCGCTGTTTTGGGTGGGTTGTTAATGCAAAGATTACATCTAGAGAAATATATCAGACCGGAATTGCTTAAATTCAAATCCAGACAGCAGGCAATGGCTGAAAATGGCGGTGTTGCTTTACCATTTAAAAAACTGAATGCATATTTTTGGAAAGACGGGTTTGCCATTACTAAAACCGTATTCCCTTATGTTGTTTTAGGTGTAAGTATTGGAGCATTGATACACGGTTTTGTTCCGGTAAGTTTGGTGGAGTATTATTTATCTGCAAAAACTTGGTGGACAGTACCACTGGCGACTTTGCTCGGATCTCCACTTTATGCCAATTCAGTTAGCGTTTTACCCATAATGGAGGCTTTGGTCGGGAAAGGCGTGCCACTTGGTACGGTATTGGCATTTATGACTGCTATTGTAACAATTTCTATTCCGGAAGCAATGATCTTAAAAAAAGTCATGCGTTGGCAATTATTGGCTACATTTTTTGGCATTACTTTAATCGGTATTATGATTACGGGTTACATTTTTAATGCAATACTATAATTATGAGTTATAAATATTTATTTGCCGGAGTGGGTGCGGGTGCTATTATTATTGGCCTTATTATATTCATCCTGTTGGCAAGTGCTAATTTGGAGCCAAAAATTTCAAATACAAGTACCACTCCCGTAACCAAAGCGGACAAGGTTGAGGTTTTTCTATTTCACGCTACTCAACGCTGTGCTACCTGTATAGCCATTGGCCGACTTGCCGGAGAAACAGTTAACGAATATTTCCAATCAGAAATCAAAGACGGGAAAATTGAATTTAAAGAAATCAATATTGATCTTAAAGAAAACAAATCAGTGACTGATAAATTTCAAGCCAGCGGTTCATCATTATTTTTAAACGCAATTTCAGAAGGCAAAGACAATATCGCCGAAGATTTTAATGTTTGGCGTTTAACACAAAATCCGACACAATTCAAAAATTATCTAAAAGAAAAAATAGATAATCTATTGGGTAAATAATATGGATTTCATCAATAGTTTAATTGACAACAACAGTATTCCGGCTTTGACAGCTTTTTTGTTGGGTATCCTTACCTCTATCAGCCCTTGTCCTTTGGCAACGAACATTACTGCTATCGCTTATATTTCTCGTGAAATTAAAACCGTCAAAAATACTTTATTAAACGGTTTGTTTTACACCCTTGGCCGAGGTGTTAGCTATACATTGTTAGCTTTGTTTATATATCTTGGTTTATCGTCTTTCAAAGTATCAAAATTATTTCAAGGTTGGGGTGATAAGGTCTTGGGACCAATATTGATCATTATCGGGCTTGTAATGTTTAATGTTATAAAAATAAACTTGAATAGTTCTAATCAAATAATTGAAAAAGTGAAAATTTGGCTTTCTGCCAAAGGATATATAGGATCGTTGTTGCTTGGAATGTTGTTTGCCTTGGCATTTTGTCCTTACAGTGGAGTATTGTTTTTTGGTGCCTTAATGCCATTAATTATCAAATCTACTGGCGGAATTTTATTACCACCTTTATTTGCTTTGGGTACAGGATTACCAGTTATTTTTTTTGCTTTCTTAATCACTTTTAGCTTACAAAAGGTTAGCGAAGTTTTTCAAGTAGTGCAAAAAATTGAAAAGGTGATGAGATATGTCGTTGCCTCTGCATTTGTTATCACTGGTGTTTATTACACTCAATACCTTGTCTCATATATTGTTAACCGTTAATCATAGTTCGAACGTCGTCCACGACCCCGAACAATGCCTCCTAGGCACTATTCAGTACCCTTACAAGGGTTATTTTGTTTATTTTTAGCCAAAGCTATACAACATCATGAACAAAACGAGGCGGTCTCTTGCCACCCGTGGTTGGGTGGTCGAAGGTCGCCTTCCTGGTTAGGAGGCAATACCATGAGCAGTAACGGTAAACAAAATAGTTTCATCGAGCGTCTCAACAACATGTCCACCGAGGAACTGCACGCCGCCTTACAGCGCTTGCAGCGTCTCAGGAGATATAACTCATGTCCGAGCATGACAAAAGCACTCAAAGAACCAGTGTCGCAAACACTGGCTCCGTTTTTTTATTATAAACCTGCCTCTGTGGTAAGGTTTTTTCTAACTTCGTGGAGCCATGCGTACAACGTTGAGTGAACTCCGATTTCGGCGGCGACTCGCCAGCCCCTTTTCGCTAAAAAACAAAAAATTGACCCCGTAATCATTTTTTGTTATAGTAAAATATATACCTTGGATACTACGGAGTAAAAAAGCGACAGGTCTTTCTTTAAGAAAGCGCTTTTGAACAATGATGTAGTATTAATTATAACCGGTTTTATTCCGGTTTTTTTATATATGAATGCACAAACAAATTTAATAATTCTATTTAGCATAATCATCGCGGGATTTTTAATCGTTGATCTTGGTTTTTTGAACAGAAAAAATCATAAAGTTGAATTCAAACCAGCCCTTTATCAATCATTGTTTTGGATCACAATAGCGCTAATTTTTGGCTTTTTAATATTTTTATATATGAGCAGGGAGATGGCTGCTGAATTTTTGAGTGCTTATGTTACAGAAAAAATGCTCTCAGTGGATAATCTTTTTGTAATAATGTTAATCTTTAGTTATTTTAAATTGGAAGAAAAATATCATCACCGCGTTTTGTTTTGGGGCATTATGGGTGCGATTGTGTTTCGTGCGATTTTTATTGAAGCAGGGGCATTAATTATTCATCAATTTTATTGGGTATTATATGTTTTTGGAGCAATATTACTTTATACCGGCATCAAATTATTACGTGATAAAAAAGAAGAACACATTGACTTCCAAAATAATAAAATCATAAAAACTGCACACAAATTCTTACCATTTACCACCAGCCATCATAACGGTAAATTTTTTTGTCGTGAAAACGGCAAATTCGTGTTCACTTCATTGTTTTTAGTAATGTTACTCATCGAGGGTACTGACATAATTTTTGCTGTAGATTCTATACCAGCAGTTTTTGCCATTTCGCAAAATCTATTTATCGTATTTACATCCAATATTTTTGCGATTATGGGTTTACGTGCATTATTCTTTTTAATTGAAAATATTCTACATCGTTTTCATCATCTACAAAAGGGATTGGCTTTTATTTTATTATTTATTGGTTTAAAAATGTTGTCCGGAATATTCGGTCTACATATATCCTCTTTGATTTCGTTTGGTATTATCATGTTCACTCTTGGCTTGTCAATTATTTTATCTATAATATTCCCTAAAAAAATCTAAAAAGTAAATAAAAAATAATATTTTTTCTTAATTTATCAACACAAATAATATCAACATACAATTTTGTAAAAACCGTTTTGAAATGATATAATATGAATAATAATATAATTTTTTAATATATGTTTACCGGAATATTCGCTAAACTAATTTTGGCTATTGTGCTGGGCGCCACCATCGGTCTGGAGCGTGAAGGTAGTAAGCAAGCTGCCGGTGGTATTGGGGGCATGCGCACCTACTCACTTATTGCTCTTATTGGCGGTTTGGTCGGAATATTTTTATCCCGTGAATTTGCTCCGGTAGCGTTTTTAGTGGCTGGTGGTTTTTTATTTTTACTAATTGCTTATTATACTATCAGTTCACTTCACAGCAAAGATTTTGGCATGACCAGCGAACTTTCGGTTATTGTCACCTTTTTAATTGGTTCGTTGCTTGTATTAGAACTTATACCGATACAAATTACAGTTGCTATTTTTGTAGTATTAATACTAATTTTATCTTTAAAATCAAAAACTAACAAACTCGTCGCCGGTATTTCACGCGACGAGCTGCAATCTTTTATTAGTTACGCGATTATCGCGCTGGTAATCTTGCCATTTTTACCAGACACCGCCTACCGACTAAATGACATCCCAGTACTCCCTGCTATACTACAAGGTCTGGGGATTGATCTGGGACTACTGGCGACTTTAGACCTCATTAACCCACGCTCAATTTGGCTGGTGGTGGTACTTATCACTGGTATTGATGTATTTGGCTATATTTTGGGGCGCATAATAGGCAACAAAAACGGATTTGCTCTTGCCAGTTTTATGGCTGGATTCGTATCTTCCACCTCGGCCACTCAATCTCTGGCGCAAAAAAGCAAAAAAAACACTTTTATCAACCATTTGGTAGGCGCCGCGATACTAGCCAACCTAGCAAGCTTTCTACAGGTATTTCTTTTGGTTGGACCACTCAATCCCAAGTGGATGATATACATAGCTCCCAGCGTATTAATTATGGTCCTGACTGCCGGCCTGATCGCGCTAATATTTTCCAAGAAAAAAGAAGTGGAAAAATTCGAACCAGAAAAAAATGCCAAAATCGGAAAAATATTCTCGCTAATGCCAGCTCTAAAATTTGCGGGAATTTTAATTGTAATTAAAATAGTCACCAAAATTTGCTTGATCCTATTTGGCCAATCTGGTTTTGTGGTGAGCTCGGTGATCGCATCATTCGCCGGTTTGGACGCCATATTGGTAACTCTCGCGGAAATGGCTGGGCAAACCATTACTTTCAAATTCGCTTTTCTCACCTTCATTTTGGTAAACGCCACCAATTTGCTTAGTAAAACATTCTACTCCTATATCCAGGGCAGTCGTAATTTCGCGCTCAAATTTTTTATTTCTGCCCTAGTCATCATACTCGCCGGATCGGCTTGGTTGTTTTTTGTATAACAACCCAACCAAATTAGTCTGCGCCAATATTTTTTTCAAAAACAAAAGGGGGCGTTGGAACGCTCCCCTAAGGTTCTAAAAGATCACCAGAACCTCACTGGTTATTCCTGCGAGGTTTATGATAATCACAAAAAACGCAATTAACATCCGCTGTTTCTCTTCCACCGCCTGAGTATAGTTGACATATACCCCCCCAAATGCTTCCAAAAGCGTTGTTTCCTCTTTGCCGGAACGCAACCATGAAACCAGCGTGTACGCCAATGCCAACAGGCCTACCGCCACATCCTGGGTGCACAGGAATAATCCTGGCGCCAATAACAGATAGGAGGTATAAATAGGGTGCTTAAACAGTCGATACGGCCCCACGTCCACCAGACGGTGGTCAGTAAGCAGACTGACATCGGCAGACCACTCTTTGCCCAACAGTAATTGCGCCCACACCCGCACTACCATGCCAAGCAAAAGTAACAACAAACCCAACACCGCCCACTCTCTAGATAAATCATAAAGAAATGGTATGTCTTGTTGGGGAAATAGTACGTGCCGGACGAGTAGTGGCAACAAACAAATTGCAATTACTGTTCGTACAATATTAAATCCTCGCCAGCTCCACAGATGACCTCTGCCGACATTCCCTGTAAGCATGCGAAAACCCAAACATATTGCCGACAATAACGCCAAACCTATTACGATTCTAATTATCGTTTCTGGCATTTACGCTTCCTTTCCAAAAGTTATAAGATCTGCAATCAGGCTAACATAATTTAGGAAATATGGCAATAACATATCTACACTTTATTGCGAAAACATTCAAAAGCTGATATAATAACGGCGTCATATTTTCATATATTTATCGTCATAATATGAAAAAAATCCATATTTTTATCTTGTTATCCGCCATTATATTTGTTTCTGGGTGCAACCTAAAAAAAGACAAAGAACCAGCCCTAGCATTACTTATTCCTCCGTTTTCGCTTTACGCTCAGCAATCTCAAACCACCGACAATGCCACTCCGAGCAGCTCGGCCGAATTTACCCCCATTCCAGACAAGCCTGTCACTACCACTGTTGCTTTTACCACCCCAACTCCCCCACAGGATACAAAGTTTAAAACTATCAAAGAAGCGATGGATAAAGCGCTTTCACTACAATGTCCGTACGTGGATGCCACTGGCAAAAAAGTGGTAGCTTATGTCAAAGATCGCAAAATTCGTATCGACAGCAATGATCCGGCTGACACTACCAATAAAAATACTCACATGCTGTTCAAGTACAGCCAAGCTTGGATCTGGAACACAGACACGCGAGAAGGCGTGGTGGTGAATCTCGAGTCGTTAGAGGCCGGTAAACAATTCCGAATGGGAAAAACTACTATCAAATCAGCAGCCGATGTACTAAATGTATTGGAAAGCAAAGTACGTGCTTGCCAATATGCCGTAGTCGCCGATACAATCTTTGATATTCCCGCCAACGTCACATTCGTAGGCGATACTGTAACATCAGCCCTATAATCACATGCCAGCCACTATTATCAACGGCAAGGCTATCGCCGCCAGTTTAGAAACCAAACTAAAAATCAGAGTACAAAAATTAAAAAAGCTAGGCATCCTTCCTCGTTTGGGCGTTATTTTTGTGGGCGACGATCGCCCTTCGCAAACTTACATTCGCAAAAAACAAGAGGCGGCTTTGCGCATAGGTATTGATTTCAAATTATTTCAACTTCCTCGCACCGTCAAACCCGACGCATTGGTAAAAGAAATAAAAAAAATTCAGTCAAAACAACACCTCTCCGGATTAATAATCCAATTACCTTTGCCAGAAAAATTATACTGTAGCGAAGTATTAAACGCAGTTAGTTCCACCATAGACGTAGACTGCCTTACCGATGCTAATATTGGCAAATTAGTAATGCGTACTAATAAAATCTTTCCTCCTACACCAGCATCAGTCATGATTGTACTCAAATCTATCGGTGTGGATGTGGCCGGAAAAAATATTACTCTCATTGGCACTGGATCACTGGTTGGCAAACCATTGGCTATCATTCTCATGAACGAAGGCGCTAGTGTAACCACTTGCAACAGCCGCACTACCAACATCAAACAAAAGAGTCTAAACGCCGACATTATCGTGACTGGAGTTGGTAAAAAAGATATTTTACGTGGCAACATGATCAAACATGGAGCCGTTGTGATTGATACTGGCATCTGCTTTGTAGACGGCAAAATGTGTGGCGATGTCAATCGTACCGAAATTACAGCCAAAGCCGGTTATTTGTCGCCTACTCCGGGCGGCGTGGGTCCAATCACTGTAGCCAAATTACTTGAAAACGTAATTATTTGTGCCGAACAAATGCATAAAAAAATATGAAACCTATCATAGTGGTGCCAACTTATAACGAAAAAGAAAATATACCGATCTTGTTGGAAAAATTATTTGGACTAGGAGTGGCGAATTTGGAAGTAGTGGTGGTAGACGACAATTCGCCTGATGGCACACAGGCAGTAGTAAAAAATTTACAAAATAAATACCCGATTCATTTACTGGCACGGGCCGGCAAACTCGGTTTGGGTTCGGCATATTTGGCCGGATTTAAAAAAGCACTCGAACTCGGTGCTGATCTTATTTTTGAAATGGACGCTGATCTTTCGCATATCCCCGCCGATGTACCCAAACTCATTGCCGCTTGCGAAGCTGGGGCTGATTTAGCAATTGGATCACGCAAAATTGACGGCGGTGGCATTGTGGGCTGGAGTTGGTGGCGATATTTCATGAGCGACGGGGCCATGTGGTTTTCTCGATTATTTCTGGGACTCAAACCCAAAGATGTTACCGCTGGATTTAGGTGCTTCAAACGTCACGTGCTCCAAACCATTGGACTGGATGACATCAAAAGCAATGGCTATGCCTTTCAAGAAGAATTATTATACCGAACTCAACAAAATAAATTTAAAATAGTGGAGGTGCCGGTGATATTTATGGATCGAAAAAGCGGCCAATCCAAACTAAGCAAAAAAGACATCATCGAGTTCTTCCTCATAATGGTAAAACTAAAGTTCAAACACTTAAAAAGGGCTAAATAAAGCCCTTTTTTTAATATTGACTAAACAATCATAATCATATAATCTTTGATAGGGACATTTGAAGGAGGATGCTCATTTCACCATACCAATCGATCCTCGATCCGAAGATCCACCAACCACGCAAGGCCAAATTTGGCAAAGGAGGAGCTATGAAGCGAACAAGACGAACTGGCAAAAATGTGATCGTCGTCGGCATTCAGTGGGGTGACGAAGGCAAGGGCGCGGTCGTAGACCGACTGGCACTCTTGGCCTACATCATCGCGCGCTTCCAGGGAGGGGCCAACGCTGGCCACACCTTGGTAGTGGATGGCAAACAGACCATCCTACACCTCGTGCCTTCGGGCATTCTGCACCCCGGCAAGGTTTGCATCATCGGCAACGGCGTGGTGTTGTGCCCGCCGACCCTGCTCGAAGAGATCAACATGCTCCGGCATGCTGGTTTTCTCACTAACGACCAGCAACTGCAGATCAGCGGCAACGTCCATCTCATCACCGATTACCACAAAATCTTGGACAAAGCCAAAGAAGCTCGAAGCGGCAGAGGCGCCATTGGCACCACCGGCCGCGGCATTGGTCTGGCCTACGAAGACAAAGTCGCCCGGCGCGGCATTCGCGCCAAAGACCTGCTCGAACCAGCGCGACTTCAAGAACGTCTGGCAAGCAATCTGGACTGGGTGAATTTCCTTCTTGCCCATTACTTCACGGGCATGAATATTCCCCTGTTCGACCCGAGCGAGCAATACGAAAAAATGCTCGCCTGGGGAGAAAATCTGTCTCCCTACATCACGGACACCACTCACACCATCCATTCAGCCATGCGCGCCGGGCAAAACATTTTGTTCGAAGGCGCTCAGGGCACCTTGTTGGATGTGGACCATGGTACCTACCCGTTCGTAACCAGCAGCACAACCGTGGCTGCTGGCGCTTGCGCCGGGGCCGGTGTCGGCCCAACCGATGTGGACGAAGTCATCGGAGTGGCCAAGGCCTACACCACGCGCGTGGGCAACGGCCCCTTCCCGACCGAACAAGACAATGCCATCGGCGGAAAACTCCGCGAGATCGGGCATGAATTTGGCGCTACCACCGGCCGGCCGCGACGCTGTGGCTGGATCGACTTGGTAGCTCTCAAGCATGCCGTCCGACTCAACGGAGTCACCGCCTTGGCCATAACCAAGATGGACGTACTCTCGGAATTCGAAACCATTCGGGCCTGCGTCGCTTACAGATACCGGGGAAAAATCTACAAAGCAGACGACCCCTTCACCGGCATCGACATGGCCGAAGTGGAGCCTGTCTACGCCAATCTGCCCGGCTGGCAACAACCCATCGACGATGTCCGAAACGGCATCGATCTGCCCACCAACGCCCAAAAGTACATAGGCTTCATCGAACGCCAACTGGGCGTGCCGATCCAGTTCATTTCCGTTGGTCCCCAGCGGGGTCAATACATCGCCAACAATGGATGGAATCCGTTTGCCTAAGCAACGCGATTCTATCCCAAACAAAATCCCACCCTCGCGGGTGGGTATTTTTTATATTGTTTTCAAAATATTTTTTAACCCTGACACATCCTTTACTTGAGCTAATTTTATCCGAACGGATTTTTGATCTTTTATCCCCAAATTCCCTTTAAAATATTGTAGTAGATGTTTGCGAAAAGTTACCATACTTTTTTCACCATAACGCGCAACGTGTAATTCCGCATGACGCAACACTACTTTTTTTATCTCGTTCACATTCGCCTCGTTGACGCCAAAAATCCACGGGTTGCCCAGTGCCGCCCGACCAATCATTACTCCATCCCCTCCCGTAATTTCCAAACACTTTTTAATATCTTCCCTGTTTTTAATATCACCGTTGGCAATCACCGGAATTTTTAAAATATTTTTTACTCGACCGATCATTTCCCAATTCACTTTGCCAGCATATCCTTGTAATTTAGTACGGCCATGCACGGTAATCAGATCCGCTCCGGCCGCCTCGAGTTTGGGCGCAAATTCTAAAATTTCGTCTTCCATGCTCCAACCCAAACGTGTTTTTACCGAAATCGGTACACCCAGATTGGCTTTTTTTAATTCTTGCACAATTTTGACTGCCCGTTCTGGATCTTTTAGTAGCGCCGCCCCAGCCAAATTTTTGCCCGCTATTTTTGGCACTGGACAACCCATATTAATATCAATTCCATCCGGTTGGTATTTATCCACCACTATCTTGGCCGCTTGAACAATTGCGGTGGGGTTGGCCCCAAAAATTTGTATTACAATCGGTCGTTCTTTGTTATCAAAAGCACACATACGCAGAGTTTTTTCATTGCCACGTACGATCGCTTCGGCGCTTACCATCTCACGAAAAATCACAAAATCTTTTCCCGAAACCTCTCGGCAGACGCCACAAAAAGGCGCGTCGGTCATATCCGCCATCGGAGCCAAAGCAATAATTGGTTTTGCATCAAACCAAGTCATATTAATTACATTTGGAAGCCAACTGCCCGCAAGCAGCATCGATATCTTGTCCTTGCGAACGACGAATGGTAGAAGTAAAACCGCTATTCATCAAAGCCTGGTGCCATTTATCAATTACTGCCTTATCTGGCGTACTGGATTTCATTGCCGCCGCATTCAACGGAATCAAATTGATGCGCACTTTGCCCAATTTGGAAGCTAGTTTAATTAAAGCTTTTAAATGACGATCACTATCATTTTCACCCGGCACTATCGTATATTCTATGCCAATAAATTGTGTACGACTACTAAAACGCGCATGATATTTCTTACTCCAATCCACTAACCATTTCAAAAAATCCTTTTGGTGCGACGGAATCAATCGTTGTCGTTCTTCTTCTATTGCGTTATGCAACGACAAAGCAAAACGTACTGGTGGCCATTCTGGATCATCGATCAATCTTTCCATCGCCGCCGGTACACCCACAGTAGAAAGTGTAATCTGGCGCGGACCATTTTCATTGTATTTTAAAATAGTATTAAGTGCGATTTTGACATTGTCATAATTCAATAGCGGCTCGCCTTGGCCCATGAGCACTATGTTAGAGACCACACCTACGCCATTGGTTTGTACATATAAATGTCGTTGCCAAAAACGTACTTGATCCACAATCTCTTGCCACGACAGTTGACGTTTGAAACCCATTTTACCGGTGGCACAAAACACACAACCCATAGGACATCCGACCTGGGTGGAAATACACACGGTATAGCGTAAATCGCGTTCAGAAGCGATTTTCTTGTCTTCCCTGCCCATCAGCACTGTTTCAATCATGGCGCCGTCCTGCAAGCTAAGCAGAGCCTTTTTGGTATGATCTAGGCGGCTTTCCTGGATAGTTGATTGAGTCACCGACAGCCAAGGACAGGTTTTGAGCTTCTCTCGTAGATCTTTAGGTAAAGTGGTGATTTCTTCATAACTATTCATGCGTACATCAAACCACGCCGTGAGTATTTGATCACGGCGATATTTGGGCTGATCCTGAATCAATTGCATTACATCTAGCATAAAGTAGATATACACTACACTAAATATGGTATTTTTTCAACCTATGAGATAACGCCAAAAAAAGATTAAAAAAAGACGGTACATACTATTTTAGTGACTTTCGAGCCCGGCTTGAATTAAATCTATATTCAGGCGAGCTGGGCACTAAAATTGCATGTACCGTCTTTATGAATTTTGTTTAGAGCACTGCTTCTTTCGCAGCTTTGGCAACACGGAATTTCACTACAGTTTTGGCCGGAATCTGAATGGTGGCACCAGTAGCTGGGTTGCGGCCCGAACGAGCGGCGCGATGGACTTTTACCAATTTGCCCAATCCCGGTACTACGAAAACACCACTTTTCTTTACCTCTTTATACGCCAATTCGACCATGGCGTCTACTAGCCCGGTAACGTCCTTCTTGCTAAGACCGGTGGTCTCGGCCAAAGTGGACAATAGGGCTGACTTGGTCATGCCTGCCATAAATTAAATGTTAAGAATAAATAAGGTTTGGAACCTTGATTTTACTGACTTATTATACACTCTTTTCAAAAAATAGTGAAATTCCCTAGGAAATAGGGGTGTGGATAACTTCTGTCTCCTATTTTTTCTTTTTTGCCGCGACTTTTTTGGTTTTGGTTGCGGTTTTTATTTTCGCTTTGGTTTTAGATTCAACTTTAGTGGACAATATTCCTATTTTTTCAATAGGAGCACCAACAGACACCGCAGTTTTTTCCGAGGTCGAATTCAAAACCTGTAAAATTTTGTCCAATTTATTGTTTAACATCTCTAGCTGTTCTTTAAACTGTCCGAAATTCACTGGCGCCGGAGCAGCTGCCGGTTTGGAAAAACTCGGGCGTGCAAATCTGTCACCACCGTGACCACCGCCAAATTTGGGTGCGCCACCGGCTTCTTTTTGTTTGCGGAAACAATCATTACAAAACACCGGTCGTTCACCAGTCGGCTTAAACGGTACCTCGCAATCCTTACCACAATCACTGCAAATAGCGGAATGTAGTTGCGGTTTTTCTGAGCGGTCATGTCTGGCACCCCCGCCAAATCCATGCCCCCCGCCAAATCCGCCGCCAAAATTATGTTTAGCGAATCTCCCTCGGCCGCTTCTATCGCCACCCGGACGATTACCTCGATCAAACTTTCCCATATAATTCTAATTAAATGATTAAAACCGCAGGAAGCATACCCTATTACTCAATAAATAGCAATAGGGTTATATATAAAACATTTACAAACTATTTAACACCTTCAATGTCCCCGGCCCCACATACCCAGGATATGGTTTGAGGTTGTATTTCTTTTGAAATTTAATTAGGGCTTTTTTGGTGGCGGCGCCAAAGAGAGTGGTTTCTTTACCGGCAGATCCGGCACCTTTGGTAGCAATAGTAAAGCCTAATTTATTGAGTAATATTTGTAATTGTTTTACATCGTTGCCTTTCATGCCTTGTTTGAGGTTGCGTTTGAAGACATACTTTGTCACCACAGATGAAACCAATTCACTCGTGGCGGTCGGCATTGATTTGGCCAAAGATTGAACTGTAATCTCCGCCCGGTTGACATAGGTATTTACGAAGGATACTAATATATCGTTAATTTGGTCACCGTCTAGGTCCAATTCCTTTTTTTCACCTTTTTTCAAGATAACGGTTTGTGGCGTGGAAGAAAACACTATTGTTACAATATTGTTATATAAATCCAAACTGGTAATTTGGAAAGTGTGACTGCCAAAATTCCAATTATGACTTGATTCGGGAGTGGAAAATTGATTGGTATTGTTGATATATGTAAGTACATTTACCCCAGTATTAGTCACCTCTCCAATATTCAACGTTACACCAACAGTGCCAATATTATCTGCACTAGAATCACGCGTGCCCGACCCAATACCAGAGGGCAAAACCACACTAGTCCCACTACCACCACTAGATCTCACAAACACAGCTGTAAACGCTTGATCACTACTAGCCACATCACTACGACTGGCGCTAGTGCTATCATCTTCGCTCCACTTACTAAACCGATAACCACTATTGGCAACAGCGGTTACTTCGCTACCGGTAACACCGACAGCAATATATTGCGACGAAGAGCCGGAAATAGTACCGCCCGTACCAGCTAAATAAGTAATAGTGACATAAGTAGTACTAACTGCATTAGCCGCGATGCTGCGTAAAGTCGGCAGGTGGTTGGCGTGAGATTCCCAAATATTAGTAAAATCCCAATCATTGTCTCCCGCGGTATATACTCCATGAGTAGCCGGATAAAATGCAGCCGACGATGTTGTATTATAGTTAATAGTCGCTACCGACTCTCCAGATTCACGACCGATTGCTGACATATCGGCAATAGTTACCCAGCCGGTATTTGCATGAGAATTTGAGCTATCACCAATGAACCCTCCGACATAGTCACCAGATCCCGCAACTGATTGTGCTGTAGAAAAAGATGAATAGATAGAATCACTACCATTATACCCAGCAAAACCACCAACACTGCCAGTGCCAATTACGTTGCCAGTAGCATAAGATGTATAAATATCACCGGAGTTCGCCCCAGCAAAACCGCCAACATAAAGATTACCCGCATTAATATTACCGGTAGAGTAACAATTCCGTGTCACCCCACTATTGGCACCCACCAAACCGCCGATAAAATTATTATTACCATAAACATTACCGGTAGAGTAGGATCCCAGAATATTGGAACCGTAAGCCGAATAACCTACTAAACCACCCACATTGGAATAACCGGTAACCGAGCTAGTCGAATATGAATTGCGAATATCACCGGCATTATATCCAGCAACACCACCAACATAATCATACCCATGAATATCCAATTTAGCACTGGAAGTAGAGATAGTATGATGTGCGCCGGCATAAAACCAATCAAAATATTCATAAAACCATTTATTGATTTCATCCGGATAGTCGAAAGGATGCGACTGTTGTAAAACTGTTTGATAACCACTGGAAATAATGTTAAACGCGCGAGTGTGTCCTTTGACCACCGCGGGCAATTCGCCAAAATTTAATTCTACTTCGGTATTATTTTTATCCATCACCAGATATTTATCATCAATTTCACGTAACAATGACACATCGCAAACATGTTTGCCTGAACACGACACTGGTTCGAGTAGATGCTTGACTTGTTTACCATCTTTACTATCAATTATTTCAATGGCTACATAATTTACATAATCGATATCAAAAGGGTCATATGATAACTTCACTGTGCCATTCGTGAATGGCTTCATTTTGTAGGTAAATAACTTTTCTTGTTCTTTATCGATATTAGAGACATTAATCTTGGAATTAAATTTGTAGCCAGTACCATCATCGGTGGCGACAACCGGACACTTATTGTGCGCCAATACGCCGCCGGCAAAATAGCTGTGTCCAGGGCCGCACACTTCGGATTCACTATCTGTGCCAGGATTTACTTCCAAATTATATACCGGTACTTTCTCGTAAATTTTTACAATCGAAAACACATCTACGTCCTGTCCGTTTTCATTCATCAACGTATCTCCAATATGTATATTCCCCGCCGCAAGCCATTTTCCATTTACATAGAGCGGATGATTGGTGGTTACTTTTAAATTACCATTTATGATCAAATAATGATCGACTTGATGAATAAAAGTCTTGGCCACTGTACCGCTAATTTTTTTGTTACTAATTTCATCATAATTCACCACCATATCCCCCACCTGTACAGATTCAATATTTTTATGAGTGCCATCTTGCATGAAAATTGGGGTGCCCGCCAAGAAACATTCTTCTTGATAATCATGATAGCCACCAAGACCACCAACAAAAGTGGAACTGGGCGCATTGAGCACGCCGGTAATGTTCACGTTATTGATAGCGCTCTCGCTGCTGATAAACCCTGATAAAACACCCACATAACTAATATCTGCTCCAGAACTAATACTAGCATTAACAATATTTAAATCTTTAATTTCGGCACCTGCACCAATATGGCCGAACAAGCCCAAATAATACTCACGGCGATTGATGTATAAATCAGAAATATTTTTATTATTCCCGTCAAAAACACCGGTAAAACTAACTTCGGTTCTATCCCAACACAAGTCATCTGCTCTCCCACAACCAATTGGATTGAAACCTTTGTAAAAAGGAGAATCAGTCCAAGTATAATCATTGCTCTCGCAAGCCGCTTGAGTATTATAATTTTTGTTGACAGTGGAACAAAAACCTGTGGCACGATGCCAATTTGCTGTAGCTGAACAATCAATATTATCAGCCAAAACATAATGCGCGGCCATGGTCTCAGCATCAGTTGCAATATTTTCCAATTGTGCGCAAGTACTAATTTGATACGGACTACTAGTTGTCCCGGCGCCACCATCAAATAAATCCACAGTATTGTCGGCACTTGACATTCTTAAGGTAGGATAATTGCCTAGAGATGTTTCCCAAATATCGTTGAAATCCCAATGGTTGAAAAACGGTGCGGTGGTAGAAGTATTTTTGAATAAACTAGCTGACGAATACCAATCCCAATTATCAGTACTGGTGTTTGTGCCATAATTGGAAATCCCTTTCACAATATTGCTATACCAATAATTATTGGTATATAAATTTGCATTTTCAGACTCATCGTAACCAATTAAACCGCCGACATAATCACCGCCATAATTTATAGTGCTCGCAGCAAAACAATTATTAATATCATCACCATTATTACTACCAATTAAACCGCCGACATAATTTACTCCATACACATTGCCCGCATAATAAGAATTACTCACCGAAACTGGGATGGCAGTGGTATTCTCGCCGATCAAACCACCAACATAATCGTCACCACTCACATTACCTGTCGCATATGTATTTTCCACTACACCGTGATAATTTTTGCCTACTAATCCGCCAACATGATCGTAGCTATTATCAACAGACGCAACATCGCCGGTAGCATATGACACGGATATTGTTCCGTCATCATTATAACCTACCAAGCCCCCTACATACCCAAGCCCTTCGACAGATCCGAATGACCAAGAACTAGAGACGATATTATCATTAATATATCCTATCAAACCACCTACATAATCACCACCAAGCACATTGCCGGTGGAAGATGACATCACTACTTGCCCAGATGTACCACCGATGAGGCCGCCGACTTTATTACTGGTTGGAGCAGTGATAGCGCCAGTGGCAAAAGAATTGCTAACAATAGCATTAGTACCACCTACCAAACCACCATACCACTGCCCAGAGTTATCCCCAATAACATTGCCGGTAGCATAAGAATCATAAATTTCACCCTTGCCTGATGAAGAATTATCAGAAACACCAACCAACCCGCCGGCAGCGCTACCGTTATATATATAAACTTTGCCGGTAGCATACGTAGTGCTGACATTACCACTTAAAGATCCAACCAACCCGCCGGCATAATCATAAGTGCTGGTCACATTGCCGGTTGCAAAAGAATTGGTAATATCACCAAGAGCACTACCTGCCAAACCACCAGCTGCCCAAACACCAGATACATCTACAGATGAAGAACAATTATTTATCCGACCGGTAGCATCCAATACGCCAACCAAGCCACCTACGCTAGCATTATTATCGGTATAACTCAACGCAACCACTTTGCCGGTGGAATACGATCCGGAAATAGTACTCAATGTTCCACCTACAAGACCACCGCCAAAATCAAAACTAGTAGTTACATTTACATTAGTACGCGAATTAGTGATCGCCCCCACCGCACCACCAACCAAACCACCCACATAATACTCGCCCGCAACATTTCCGGTAACGCTAGACCCACTTATCGTTCCTCCCACATATAAGCGACCAACCAAACCACCCACACGTCCGCGACCGGTAACATCGACATCCACTAAATTGATATTGTTAATTACGCCGCCGGTCACATAGCCAAACAAACCAACATAATCCACCTCTGGACGATATATATACAAACCCGTAATTGTATGATTATTGCCATTCAAACGCCCTTTAAACGGTGATGCCGAAGTCCCAATGGGTGAAAAGCCAGAACCGGTCAATAATTCTTGGTTATTGTCAGTATCAAAATTAATATCATCGGTTAATTCGTAATAGGCAGTGGTAGAATTGGTAACCAGATTTTTTAATTGGCACACAGTAGCTACATCTAAATACCCATCAGCATCTCCATCGGTATAGGTCGTATCTATACACGGATCAGGGCGAACTACTATACTCTCCGTACTACTGCTAGTCCAGCCATTATCAGAATCTCCGATCCAATAATGTAATTCGTAAGTACTGGTCGCGCTATTAACTGATAAGGTGGCATTACCATAAAAAATCTGATTATCACTCAAGGAGAGCATGTTCTCTGATTTAGAAACATACCAGTGATACCCATCGGGTGGGGCGGGCAAATCGGCGGCTTCTTCAAAATCAGTGCTCGACACCATTGTTTCGTCAGTAGAATAATCGTAGTTCATTGGTATATAATACGATGAGGTCACTACATCCCAGCCATTCGGGATCATTAAAGCCGCATAACCATACACATTGTTCATACCGCGCTCCGTTACCATCATTTTCAATCGCACAGTAATATTAGTGTTGGGAGAAATGGTGGATTGTTGGTTAATACTTACCACTACCGGCACACAACCGGATAAAAAAACGGCACAAAATAAAAAAAACGCCGACAATAAGGTAAACTTAAAAATGTTACCTGTCTTGATAGCGGGCATATTTTTTGATTAAATTTTATAATTTAACTAAATATATTATACCACATTATAACCGACCATGCCAATCGTCATATTCCAAAGCTGCCACATATCACAAGTAGCGACATCGTAAACAATCTCATTATTTACTTCTTTTAAACATTTCCCGCATACCAAAACCGCCTTGAGAATAATCTAAGGTCAAAATTTGATTATCTTTGGAAATCTGATAAATATAAGTAAACGGGCCAGATACAGCTCCGCCAGTACAAGTATCGGTACCAACGGTCATAGTCAAATTATCGCCTGATACGCTCAATTTCCCCGTTACCAAACAAGTGGTTTTGGACTCATAAGCGCCTTTGGATAAAACTAACGTGGCTTTGGTGTGATCTTGAGCTTCGCCATTGATATAGGTAGCCACCTGTTCCCAAGTACCGACATAATTTTTTGTTTTGATGTCATCCGCCATAATATCAAGCTCCTTATTCCAATCAATCGCGTTGTATTTTGCCAGTGCGGATTCATCGGATAATTCATAGGCCATTTTATCCCCTTCCGCATTCCAGTCAATTTGTGTCGCCGCATAAATCCCCCCGGCTACTACCACTGCCGCAGCACCGATTATCACCAAAGTTTTTCCAGTCATAAAAAAATAAAATAAGAAACAAATCAATATATCATAAAAAATTATACTTGCTCTTCAATAACAGTAATTACTACAGCCAAGCCCTCTTGCCCATCTTCAGTGCCCATAGCTACCACTACCTGACGACGGCCTTTTTGACCGGACACAATAGCACCACCAGGAGTATCAGATGCGTTAGTCACCGCCCAACCAGCCTCTTTCAATTTCGATTGATAAATCGATTTGGCGTCGGTAAGCGACTTGGTGGTTTGTATCATTACTTGAAACCCGGCACCGATCGCATTTTTCATAGCCGACATCATTTTACCTTCAATTATATATACATCTTTTGGGAAATCAGCCGGTAATTCTACGTTGCCTCCCACTTGAATTGACCCCTCATTGGTCTCAACATTAATTCCGTTATTTCCCAGATCCACCTGGGCCTTGCCCTCCAATTGCTTGGCTATTTCATTTTCCATCCTCTTCTCCACCAAAGATTTCGATCCACACCCAGACATTACAACTGCGGCAAAGATTGCCAATCCCACCACCAACATTGTTTGTTTGAACATAAAATTATTATTTAAAAAAAATTAATTAAATTTTTTATTAATCAAATCGGCTACGATTCGACCGGATTCATAAATTGTGGGCAAACCGGAACCAGGATGAGTGCCACCACCAACCAAATACAAATTTTGCAATTCTTCAAATTGATTGTGCGGACGCCACCAGAGCATTTGCCCAAGATTATGCGCCAAATTAAATACGGCACCATGTGCTACATTGAAATCTTTTTCCCAATCCGGCGGAGCAATGATTTTCTCCACTTCAATATCGCTCTCCAAATCTCGCACCCCCAATCTGTCTGCCAGCAAATCTACTAATTGACCACGCACCCGCGCGGATACGGCTGACCAATCAATATCGGCCCGAGTATTGGCTACCGGCACCAAAACATACAAGGCTGTTTTTCCTGTGGGTGCAAGAGTGGGATCAACCGCAGTGGCGTTGCGCACATAAAAAGAAAAATCTTTATCAGTCAGTCTCCCGCCAAAAATATCTGCCACATTTTGTCGATAATTGTGCGCGAATACGATAGTATGATGTGGTAAAGACAACTCCCGCTTAATACCTACATACCACATGAATATCGAACAGGAGTATCTTTTGCGATCCAAAACTTTCGGTGACCACTTGCGCAACAACCCGGGTTGAACTAACTCGCGCGCCAAATAAGAAAAGTCCGGATTGGCCACCACTACGTCGGCATATTCTTTTTTGCCGTCCGTGCGCTCCACGCCGATTACTTTTTTATCTTGTACAATCAATTGTTTGACAGTGACACCATACTTAATCTCACCACCGCACTCACCCACTACTTTTGCCATCGTCTCGGCTATAGCCGAAAGTCCTCCGCGCGCGTGATAAATACCATCAGCATGCTCTACATATGGTACCATACCAAATGCTCCAGGACATTCCCATGGCGACATTCCCAAATATTTTGATTGAAAAGTAAACGACAAACGGGCGTGTTCACTGCGAAAATAATCACCCATCACACCAAATAACGAACGCCCGATGGAAAAATGCGGAACCGCTCGCCAAAAAGAAGGACGAAAAGCATCCAACAAGCAATTGTTGTGCCGACCAAGAATCGGGAATAGTGCCGATAGTCGCTTTTTTTCCACGGACAAAAATTTATCCAAACCATTCTCTTCTCCTGGAAAGACTCGTTTTAATTCCGCTTTCATTTTCTCCGGTTCATCGTAAACATCGATATGTTTGTCCGCGAAATGCAAACGATACATTGGCGACAAGCGCGTCAATTTGGCATAATCGTCCAAATCGCGATTGGTAGCGGCAAAAATCCGACGTAAAACACCATCCATCATAAAAAAAGTCGGCCCAATGTCAAATTTATAATCCCCCAACACCAACCTACCATTGCGTCCGCCGGGAATATTTTCTTTTTCCAAAATTTTGACAGAAAAACCTCGGTACGCGAGAAGCATGCCGGCAGATAAACCGCCTGGACCGGCGCCAATGATTATAATCTTACGTTTGGCTTTCATATTATTTCAACATAACCCCTAAACGGTATGATTTGTCTAGCCATTTTTTGATTCGTTCTTCACCAGCAGTGAATGTTGGACCAAAAACTATTTGGCGGATTGGACCGATACCAACAAAACTCCAAACAACTAAATAGTTGATAAAATAATGTAAGATACCCAAGCCCCACCGCGCTATCGCTAAATTAGTATCCATAGTTATCATGATTCTACCGCTTTTGCCCTTGAGTAATTTACGCGGGAAAAGATGCCCTTTTTCAAATTTAAAAAACGATCCGGGCAAAAATACCCTATCAATAAAACCTTTCATCAAGGCCGGAAATCCACCCCACCACAAAGGATACACCGTCACGATATGATCGGCCCACAAAATATCTTCTTTGGCTTTTTGCAAATCTGGCTCAAGCTCTTGAACTTTGGCGTAGCCATCATGTAAAATTGGGTCAAATTTTAATTCCCCCAATAAACAAACGCGCACTTCCGCGCCCACCTCACGCGCCCCGCGCGCATAACTATCGGCCAACCGATGTGATAGACGCTCTTTTCCCGGATGTCCAATGATGATAAAAATTTTCATATTTTTGTATTTTAAAACAAAATATCATTTTTGTTAATAAAATTATAAGCACTACATCACACGACTATCATAAGCCCAATGCAAAAGCGCCTGTCTCTGTTTGGTGTGACAAGACCAATCACCAGGCCGGCAATTCAATTTAATTTGCGCTATATGACGCCTCATCATTTTCCATCGGCGAATCTGACGCACATCATCGAGATGGCGGCGACCCAAGTAATAGCGACAATACCATTGAAACCAACCACGCGGGTCATCTGGGTGAATCCATCTTTTCTGCTGCCAGACAATTAGCGACTGACTGGCGTCTACTCCAAAAAAATTTATTTTTTTATCATGTCCGGGCCGACCTAAGGTAAAAAATCTTGCGCGAGTGAACCAATCTTTGGGAAACTCATTTTGACAATCGCGCATATATCTGCCGCCAAACACTCCCAAAGAAAGCATATTTTTGGGAGTGAGGTGCGGACGAAATTCGGGTGCAAAATTCTTGCCCATTGGCTCAACTAACTTATAGCGATAACCTTTTTGCATTTTATCATTTACCAATACGGTTTTTGGTTTTCGCCGCATATTAGCGATTGAGATAAGTAATAGTAAGTTGCAAAACTGTAGCAAAACTAACCCACAGTAAGTATGGTAAATTCAACAAAGCAACCCAACGAGCGTGTGGATAAATCGCAACAATAGCCCAAATCAAGGTGCCTAGTACTAACAAAATATCCACTGCCGCCAAATAGTTGTTGCGTAAACCAAATTGAATTGGGGTAAAGATTAGGTTAAAAATCAGATTTAACACAAAAGGAAGTACGATTATAAATCCAATTTTTTTGTGAAACGCAAGCCAAAAGACCCAACCAAAAGAAATTGTAATTAAAGCATACAACACCGTCCACACCGGACCAAACAACCAAGATGGTGGCGCCCAATTCGGTTTAATAAGTGTGCTATACCAATTATATGCGTTGGTCATAATATTTTTAAGTAACTTTTAACCTAAATTATGCCTTTATTATACCATACTCATACCCAAACAAAAACCTGTCCCCGATGGGACAGGCTCAAATGATAAACAGCTTATGATAGCATGTTAATATTATCTACGACGAAAATTACGACGATGACCACGAGATGATCGATGACCACCAGTCTGATTATTGTGAATAATACTAGGCACAACCGACGCCACACGACGTGGGGGCAGTACCGGCAAAGCTGACACTGGGATTGTTTTTTTAATCATTTTCTCAATATCACGAATATCCGAACGTTCTTCCGGCCCGGCAAAAGATATGGCCTTGCCGGCATGACCGGCGCGACCAGTTCTTCCAATTCGATGCACATAGTCATCCGTGTTGCTTGGTAAATCATAATTTACCACCAAAGAAATATCATCCACATCAATACCGCGCGCGGCGATATCAGTGGCCACCATGACGCGAAATTTACCGGATTTGAACCCAGC
>CAYXJO010000011.1:0-42714 GCA_964465205.1 uncultured Gammaproteobacteria bacterium | reverse complement strand
ATTAGGGCTACTGCCAAAACACCAAAAGGCATTGAAGAAAACAGTTCCAATAAAAATGCAAAGATAATACTGATCCACAAAACACGCACTTCGCTCGTAAGTATCAATAAAAATGCGGTTGTTAAAAAAATAACATTAATCTGGTTAAATGGAAAAGGAGGTAGGTCAATTACTGCGATATGCAATATTGTAGTAATTGTGATTACTACAATATAAATTAAAATTAAAAATATTAATTTGATCCAAGACATATTCACCAAATTAACTCCCTACCAATACGCTTACCACAATTAGCTTTGACAAGTCGGTTGCTGGATTTAATACGGCTTGCTGGAACGGTTTATACGCTTCATTTTCCACTACCGCAACCGTACCAATCAAAATACCGCGCGGCACATTTGGTTCAAAACCGGAAGTAACTACTTGATCACCCACGGTTACCGTTTCGTTTCTGGGAATAAATTTGAGGCTAAGCGACAACCCGTGACCGCCCTCTACGGCGCCCAGACTACGTTCTTTGTTCAAAATCAAGGCTGATACCCGTGTTTGACTATCACTCACCAACGAAACAACTGCCGTATCTGGCTCTGTTTTAATAACTTTTCCGATCAACACACCGCTATTGGCTACTACTATTTGGCCAACTGACACACCACTACTAGAACCTTGGCTGATGATAATGGTTTTGTTAATATTATCCAAATCACGCCCAACAACTTCGGCTGTAACCATTTTAAATTGCGAAGTTTTTTTAAATTCTAATTGCTGTTTGAGAGCAATATTTTCATCATTCAACATCTTGATCTGAGCAGCCAAAACATTTTTCTCCTCTGTTTCTTGGCGATATTTGTTATATTGTTCTAAAAATAATTTACGATTACTGGTGAGTGCATAACTGTCCCCCATCTCTATGCCTATCAAGTGTAAATTCGTAGTTGTGGGGGTGATTATACTACGAAAAAAACGTTCGATTGGGCCAAGAATGCCCACATAATGCGCTACTATGATAAAAACCAACAATAGACCTAAATAACGATAGGTTTTTTTACGATGCGAATATAACATATATTTGTTTTAGGAAAGAGTGGCTACCCCCTCTAGCAATTCTTGGTCGTCAAGCAAAAAACCAGCACCGCGTACCACAGCAGTAAGCGGGTCATTGGCAATGCGTACTGGTACTTGAGTAGCCCGAGCGATCAGCTGGTCGAAACCACGCAACAGCGCACCTCCGCCAGATAACAATATTCCGCGTTCATGAATATCTGCAACCAATTCTGGTGGCGAAATTTCTAAAGTCGCTTTTATGTTGTCTACTATCACTCGCAATGATTTTATGATGGCCTCGCGCACTTGTACATCGTTGGTCATAATTTCCTTTGGCAAACCAGTAACCAAATCTCGACCACGCATGGGGTACTGAATCGACTCCGGTTGTTCAATAGCTGAACCGATTTTAATTTTAATCTCTTCCGCCTGACGTTCCCCCAACAATAAATTAAAAGTATCGCGCGAATATTGGGTGATATTGCGATTTAATTCATCACCGGCAATTTTGATAGATTTCCATAATACGATACCACTAAGTGATATAACAGCAATTTCACACGTACCACCACCGATTTCCACAATAAAATTTCCAACCGGTTCGCGTATTGGCATGCGCGAACCTATAGCCGCCGCCATCGGTTCTTCTACAATCCACACTTCCTTAGCGCCGGCATTTTTTACTGCATCGGCAATCGCTTTTTTTTCCACTTCGGTTATTTCCATGGGGGCACCAATTACCACTCGTGGTCTAGACATAAAATTGAATCCCTCTTCTGTCACTCGGTTGATGAAGTATCGTAGCATTTTTTCCGCTACTTCAAAATCGGAAATAATACCACCAGTTAATGGACGTGTGGTAACTATATGTGGTGGGGTTTTACCAATCATATCTTTCGCTTCATTGCCAACGGCCAAAATTTGTTCAGTACGAGTGTTTACCGCCACTACGCTAGGTTCGTTAATAATAATACCCCTACCCTTCACATACACTAGGGTATTAGCAGTGCCCAAATCAATTGCTATTTCTCGTCTAAATTTATTTTTTAAATTATCGAACATAATCTTGGTTGCTGTATTTACGATTGGTAAAAACTATACCTTCTAAAGCAAAAAATAATATACAAATTAAAATCAAATTCCACCAAGTAAGCAGGTGCTTCTGTAATAATAATAGAACCAATATTGCCAAGGCAGACACTACGATACTTTGTCGAAACGTACGACGCACATGACGAAACACAATTTCGTCTTGCTTGATAACAGCGCGTCGAATTAAAAAAACTATTACGGAAAGCGTACCCACCAATGCGAAAAATAAACTCAGATAAAAGAACAAAATCACCCAAATACTAGCCGCGTTTGGGTCGGTAGCAAACACGATAAACAGCCAAGTTAGCCAACAGATAGTCGTACCAACTGACATTAAAATAAGATATTGACGTAGGGTCATAATTGTTAATGTATTTTAAACCAAATCACAAACATTGGCAAGGGTGGATTCTAATATTAATTAGGCTAATATTAGGCTCTAAATTCACAAATATCATGAAAATCACAGTGCTTGCAAACGTGTTCATTTGGATTGGCCGTAAAATCATGAGACTGAATTTTGTCAATTATACTAGTAATTTTTTCCTGAATCTTAGTAATTTCTTTTTCCGTACCCAAAAAGGTCAATTTAGAGCCCTCATTTATATAATAAAAAGTTAATTTTTGTACCGGGCCAACATTGCGATATTCCAATAGTTGGCTAGCGGCAATTTGGTAAATAAGTAATTGATCTTTATCATCTGCTTCCAATTTTTCTTTGGCTTTACCAGTTTTATAATCAATAATTTCAAGTGAGCCGTCGGGCAGCTGATCAATACGATCAATGCGGCCATGAACGGTGTGTGTGCCTACCTTTATCGTAAACCAACCCTCAAGACGCACCGGCACTGTCCAATTGTCTTTATTATTTTCGTAAAAAGATTTGAGGATTTTCTTACCCTCGATGTAATATTTTTCGCGCTGAAATTTATCGGCATACCAATCCGGAATCCATTTTTGATCGTAAATCGAAATCAATTCTTCGACAGTGGGAATTGTAGGTGTGGTAATTTTTAATTTCGGAGCAGCCGAAACACCAAAAAGTGAACCCTGGTGTGCGCTATTGAGCTGTTGCACCCTAGTATAAAATTCTTGCAAGGTAGCATGAATTGTCTGTCCAAAACTAAAACTGGCACTGCCTTTGGTGGGCAAATGCAGTATGTTGGCCAATTTATACTGGTAAGGACAAGTATTGTAAGCACGGATTTGCGAAAAAGAAAATTTATTTGGTAGTTCGTAAACTATTTCTGTGTTGTCATGTTTTTCGGCAGTCGTAACTGTGGTGAATTCGTTGGTTATTTTTTTAGAAGTCACGGCCGTATCGACTACATATCCTAGTTCGTGCAAAAATCGACTAATTTTTTTAGCCCGACTACCACCATAATCTGATGCGCTGGTAAAATATAATCGCTCTTTGGCGCGGGTGGCTGCCACATAAAACAATCGCCGTTCTTCTTCTATACGACTATCCCCTTCTGGTAATTGTTCTTTTATGAGTGCCAACGGAATCTCAATTGCTTCGCTTCGACCGCGCGACGGAAAACGATCTTCTACCAAATTTACAACAAATACATATTTAAATTCTAAACCTTTTGCACTATGCACAGTTAACACATTTACCGAAT
Organism: uncultured Gammaproteobacteria bacterium; assembly: GCA_964465205.1. GTDB lineage: Bacteria > Patescibacteriota > Patescibacteriia > Magasanikbacterales > GWA2-37-8 > CAYXJO01. The sequence goes on along the minus strand of CAYXJO010000011.1, from coordinate 38,953 downwards.
CAGGGGTATCTTCCGGAAGATACATTTCACCTTTTTCACCAGAATCCAACACCATGCGATAGTGTGCCAAAAAACCGGCAACATTGGCGTTTTCTGGGTTAGCGGATTCGGTCTTTTGAATATAATCGAAAAATTGTTTGAGCTGATAAATTTGACGAATCACAGTTCGCTCACCAGCGTTTTCGGCATGAGCCATATATTCCATATATCCACTATCTACCAAAAATTTGTACAGAACAGTCGAGGTTTTTTCCGTACGCGCCACTTGTAGCCCGGTGTGAATTAAGTTTAATAATTTTTCGACAATTACTAAGCCTTCTTTTGAAATTCCTATCACGTTGGCAATTTTCATGGCTTCGTAATACGTTATTGTTTTTTTCTTGGCATGGGCCGTTAATTTTTGCAGGTCAAATTCACCAAATTGCCAAAACGGCGCAGTGAGTAAGCGAAAAACAGCAGTGGACTCATGGTGATCATCTATAAGTTTGAGGAAATTAACACAATCCAGAACTATGGGTTGGCGAAAAAGCCCGGCTGAAGCCAAAAATTCATATGGAATTTTCTGTAATTCAAGACGAGCAATAAAAGGATCGGCATGAGCATTCGCACGCACCAAAATCGCAAAATCATTCCAAGTAACAGTGCTGTCTATCGTCTTTAATCGCACAATCTCCTCTACCACCTGTTTGACCTCGTCATCTAGGGTAGCGGCGTGAACATGGGCGACAAAATTTTTACCAACCTCATTATCTGACTTGGCAATTAATTTTTTATCTAATTTTAATTTGATTTCTAGACGGTCAGGATTATTATTTTGAATAGAGCGATAAGCTGTATCCAAAATTTCTTGCCGTGAACGATAGTTTTCGTTGAGCACAATCTCGTGGGCTTGCGGATAGTCTTCTTTGAAGCGCATAATATTCGACACGCTAGCGCCACGAAACGCATAAATACTCTGATCATCATCACCCACGACTGTGAGCTCACCAGTATCTCCGGTCAACATTTGTACTAATTGATATTGCGCCCAATTCACATCCTGAAACTCATCTACCAGAATATATTTATAACGTTCGCGTAGTTGAGCCAGAATATTTGGCCGTTCTTTGAGTAGCTTGATAGAATAGAAAATCAGGTCGCCAAAATCCAACGCATTATGTTCAAGCAAAAGCTGGTTATACACATGGTAAGCGTCGGCTACTTCTACTACCCGCTCTTTTTCAATTCCAGCCGTGTCGTCTTTGTTCAGCTTTATATTTTGTGCATACGACAAATATTCCTCGGGAGTAATGAGTTCGTCTTTACATTTGGAGAAATGCTTGACGAGTTCGTGAATATGACGCGCCGGGTTACCTAAGGGGCGATAATAAGCTAAATTGAATTTATTTAAATTTTGGCGCACCAAAAGCCAAATATCCGTAGTGGTAAAAAGTCTAAATTGATTTGGTAAACCAATATCCAGCCCATCGCTTTCGAGCAAACGTTGGCAAAAAGCATGAAAAGTACAAATTTGAATATCCGTATAACTTGTATTTACCAACCGATCAACGCGATCGCGCATCTCACCGGCGGCTTTATCGGTAAATGTGACAGCCAAAATTTGCTCGGGGGTAGCGAGTTTTTGTGAAATTAAATAGGCAATTTTTTCAGTAATTACTGTAGTTTTACCAGTACCGGCACCAGCGACTATGAGGAGTGGCCCCGAAACGTGCTCTACCGCCTGTTTTTGAGCTGAGTTGAGAGAATTCATACAGGTCGTATTTTACAGGATTTCTGAAGTGTTGACAAATAGATAATTTTGTGCTTATATCATGTATTATTTTATCTGTTGTTCTATTAATCAAACGGCTGCCGTCCTTCTGGACTGCAGCCGTCATTTTTTATCCAACCTGTTTTATCCGAACATTACCCATTGATTATTATTTTATGAATCCACCTGCTTGTATATTCCAGAGATTTTTATAGATACCATCCCTTTTCTTGAGTAGTTGTGAGTGGGTCCCCTCCTCGGTAATCCCACCCTCACCTATCACCACAATCCTATCCATCTTCATAATCGTAGACAAACGGTGCGCTACCGTGATTACAGTTTTGTTTTTCATGAGATTCGCGAGAGCATCCTGGATAAGAGCCTCCGATTCGCTATCCAAACTGGAAGTTGCTTCGTCCATGATTAATATAGGAGCACCCCGTAATATCGCTCGCGCAATCGCCACACGCTGGCGTTCGCCACCAGATAATTTCACCCCGCGTTCACCAACAAATGTATCATAGCCTTCGGGAAAATCCTTAATAAATTCATGACAGTGTGCCAATTTTGCGGCATCGTACACCTCCTCATCGGTCGCGTCGAATCGTCCGTAGCGAATATTCTCCATCAAACTGCGATGAAACAATACTGGATCTTGTGGTACATAGCTCACGGTCGCCCATAAGCTTTCCAATGTTACATCGGTAATTTTTTGACCATCAATTAAGATTTTACCACCCTCAACATCGTGCATGCGCAAAATCAATTTCACGATCGTACTCTTACCCGCACCACTCGGACCAACGAACGCAACCTTCTCTTTTGGTTTGACGGCGAGATTAAATTTATCGAGCACGCTACGGGTTTGGTTGTACTTAAATGTCACGTTCGCAAATTCGATTTTACCTACGGTTAACTGTAAATTTTTGGCTTTTGATTTGTCGATAATTTCGTGCGGTGTATTCAAAATATCCGTCATCTCTTCGGCATCGCCCAGATACTGGTAAACATGTCGCACCACTCGGCCAAAATCCCAAATTTTCATAAACACTATCATCGTATAGGATTGCAACAAAACAAAATCACCGACGGTAAATTGGCCTTTTTGCCACAAAATAATACCGTAATACAAGACGCCAATTTCCAATCCAATCGCCAATATCGCCTGGACAGCCTCAAATATGTTATTTAAGTTCCAAGTAAAACTATGCAGTTTACGAAACTTTTCTGTGACAGCACCGAAGCCCTCACATTCACGCGCATAACCATTAAATAATTTTACATTAACATTATTGGTGAAAGTATCGGCAACATAGGCAGAGGCGGCTGAATCCGCTTCGCTGCGCTCGATATCATATTTAAGTTTGTATTTTGCGAACAAATAGCTAATAAACAAAAATAGTATTACCCAAACAGTAATAATCAATCCGAGCATACGATTACTTCGGTACAACACAAAAATAATCACAGATAGATTAACTACCAATGGCAACAAGTTCCAAGTAATCCGATCAGAGATTCCATCATACGAATTTGCAAATCGATGTACGCGTTTAACTAGCGAGCCAACAAAATTATTATTGAAGAAAGAAAACGAATGTTTATGAAGATATTTGAAACAGGTATTATATAAATCAGCTGACACACGGGTGTCCATATAAGTCGCACAAAATGTGCTGATACGATAAAATAGCCACTGGAGCATTTCCAGACCAAGGATAAGCAACAAAATTTTAAACAAATCTCTGGTAATCACCTCTTGATCACCAATTTGAGTGATTGTATTAAAGAAATCTTTAATAAACAACGGCACTGTCACATTGGTGGCCGCTGAGCCAATTACTGAAATGTATACGAAAAATAACGCTACTTTGTAGCGTTTAGCATGATTCCAATAATATTTTAATGTCTGCTTGGTTTTATCTTGCATACAAAAATACTTTAAACCCGCTAAGCGGGTCTATATAAGAAGACGTGAAATGGGTAATTTTGTTACAAAGAACTAAAAAACAGGCCAATTTTGCCTGCTCGCACCATAAAATTACCAACTTTCATTGGCGCCATAAAATAAATATTTTATTTCTGATCACACCCACACCCACAACCTTCGCCGCATTGACAGCAGTGTACACACACTGATTCGTTGCAAGAACATTGTTCTTCGTCGCGTTCCATGGGTGTGCCACAGTCTTTACAATGTTGATCCATAGAATTAAATAAATGATTATTGGTATAATATCACAACAAAAAAACCGACGCAATGTCGGTTTTTATTTTTGTCAATAGAATAGAGTGAATAATTATTTGTCATCTTCGGGTTCGATTTGCACTTCACCATTACTTTTGGTGCGACTGGCCAACTCGGTATTAGGTAATTTTTTAAATTTCTTTCCGATACGGATGCGGTTCATTTCTTTTTCTATCACCGCTTGCAGACGCGCATAGTCCACATCTTGCACGCCTTTGGCTTGTTTCATTAATTCTTCAGCACGAATTCGCGCGGCTTCGGCGCGGGCGATATCAATATCCTGTGCCCGGTCGGCATGATCGGCCAAAATAACAATTTCATTATTACCGCGTACTTCCAAAAAACCACCAGCCACCGCCAACAGGTGTTCACCATCATTATCCTTGATGCGCAATTCCCCCGCTCGCAGCACCGATACCAGAGGAATATGGTTTGGCAAAATCGTAATTTCGCCATTCATGGTTGGAATAGTTACTTGCACGACTGAATCTTTTTCGTAAACCACCTTTTCCGGTGTGGCGATTTTAAATTTAAGCGTAGCCATAAAAATAGGCCTAATTATTTAACATCTTCAATGCCGCCTTTCATGTAAAATGCTTGCTCTGGTTTGTCATCGTGTTTGCCGTCGAGAATTTCACGAAAACCACGGACAGTATCGGCCAATTTTACATATTTACCCGGAGTGCCGGTGAATACTTCGGCCACGAAGAACGGTTGTGATAAAAATTTCTGAATTTTACGAGCGCGCGCAACCAGTAATTTATCAGCATCGGATAATTCTTCCATACCCAAGATGGCGATGATATCCTGTAAATCTTTGTAGCGTTGTAACACACGTTGTACTTCAAGCGCGGTGCGATAATGTTCTTCACCGACAATATTTGGATCCAAAACAGTAGAAGATGAATCGAGCGGATCCACGGCCGGATAAATACCGAGCTCGGTAAGTGCACGATTGAGCACAACAGTAGAATCCAAGTGTGCGAAGGTGGTTGCAGGAGCCGGATCGGTAAGATCGTCGGCCGGCACATACACTGCCTGTACGGATGTAATGGAACCTTTGGCAGTGGAAGTGATACGTTCTTGGAGAGCGCCCATTTCAGATGCCAATGTCGGCTGATAACCTACCGCACTCGGCATACGACCAAGCAAAGCGGACACTTCAGATCCAGCCTGGGTGAAACGGAATATATTATCCACGAAAAGCAAGAGGTCACGGCCTTCTTCATCACGGAAATATTCGGCCATAGCCAAAGCGGACAAGGCCACGCGAGCGCGAGCACCCGGTGGTTCGTTCATTTGACCAAACACGAGAGCGGTCTTGGCCAATACGCCCGATTCTTTCATTTCACGATAAAGATCATTACCTTCACGACTGCGTTCTCCCACACCGGCAAACATAGAATAACCACCATGTTCTTGAGCGATGTTACGGATAAGTTCTTGAATAACTACGGTCTTACCTACACCGGCGCCACCAAACAAACCAATCTTGCCACCTTTCAAAAACGGACAAATTAGGTCGATAACTTTGATACCGGTTTCAAGAATTTCGTATTTAGTAGACTGCTCTTTGAAGGTTGGGGCTTTGCGATGAATGGGGTAAGTTTTCTTGCTAACCACTTCCCCTTTACCATCGATCACATCGCCGGTAACACTAAACATGCGACCCAAAGTCTCCGGACCGACCGGCACGGAAATTGGCGCACCGGTATCTGTTACTTCCATACCACGTTCGAGCCCATCGGTAGTACTCATGGCTACAGTACGCACAATATCTGCGCCCATATGCTGTTCGGCTTCAAGTACCAATTTTTTGCCATCTGGTAGTTTTACCTCCAAAGCATTGTAGATATTCGGCAAGGTTTTTTCGAACTTTACATCTACCACCACGCCGATAATCTGCGATATAATTCCTTTGTTCATACGGATTATGTTATGTTTTCATTATTATTAAATTATAATTATGTTCGTTTTATCCCAACGCCGCCGCACCGCCGGAAATCTCCGCGATTTCTTGAGTGATACCGGCCTGACGGGCTTTGTTGAAATTCATATTCAAATCGCGCAACATATCGCGAGCGGCATCGGACGCATTTCTCATAGCCATCATGCGCGCGCTTTGTTCCGAAGCCATCGACTCGAGTAGTGCCTGATATATCTGAGTTTCGGCCAAACGGGGAATAATAATTTTCAAAACTGCGGTTTTGGTTGGTTCAAACAAGTATTCATCCATTGAATCTGACTTGAGCTGGGACTTTTCATGAATACGCGCATCATCCCCCAACTCGCTAATCATTTTTTCCAAATCATGTTCAGAAATCGGTAGTACTTGGCGCAGCTTGGCTGTCTGTGTTATGGCAGACTTGTAATCAGTATAAGCCACTACCACCTTGTCATATTGTTTTTGTTCATAAGCTGAAATAATAGTGCGACTAATCGGTGACACATCGTCTATGCTGGGAGTGTCGGAGAAATCCGTATACGCACCAATTAAATTGTACCCCATTTTTTTGGCAAACTCTGCTCCTTTTTTACCAATTCCGATTACATCTACTGCGATTTCACCTGGAGCTTCGATAATTTTTCCTTCCAAACGTTGTCGGCCAATATTGCGTGGATTTTTCATCTGCGCGATAGTCTTGCGGATAATATTACTATTGAAACTGCCACACAAACCGCGATTCGAGGTGATGAGAATGATCAAAAGTTTTTGTACAGGCCGCACTTCGAGTAATGGCAAATTAACTCGTTCTGCTTTGGACAAATTCACCAAAAGATCCCATGCCATTTTGGAATAGGTGCGAGTATTGAGGGTGGCTTCCACCGCTCGACGCATTTTTGCCGCCGAAACCATTTCCATCGCTTTCGTAATCTTGCGCATATTGCGCGTGGATTTCATTCGGCGTTTGATAATTTTGGTGTTTACAGCCATACGAAATTTATGCTATTTTTTCTCAAACTCTCCACAAGCCTCTTTCAATTCTTTCTCAACATTTTCGTCCCAATCCCCTTTGCTCAATTTGTCGAGCAAAGGCTGTTTAAACTTGTTAAAATATTCATGGAACTTTGTTTCCCACTCTTGCATTCCTTCCACTGGTACCGATGTGGCAAAACCATTGGATACAGCATAAATTACTGCCACCTGATTGCCTACCGGCATGGGTTGATATTGCGGCTGTTTGAGAACTTCCACTAATCGCGCACCCAAATCAATTTGTTTTTTGGTTTCCGGATCCAAATCGGAAGAAAACTGCGCAAAGGCTTCTAGCTCGCGGAATTGCGCCATGGATAATTTGAGTTTACCAGCCACTTTTTTCATGGATTTGAGTTGGGCATCACCGCCGACGCGCGACACGGAAATACCCACGTTGAGAGCCGGGCGAATACCGCGATAAAATAAATCCTGTTCCAAGAAAATCTGACCGTCGGTAATGGAAATCACGTTGGTAGGAATATATGCGGTTACGTCGCCAGACTGAGTCTCGATGATCGGCAAAGCCGTAATTGAACCACCACCAGCTTCTTTATTACGACGGCAAGCACGCTCAAGCAGACGTGAGTGTAAATAAAACACATCGCCCGGATAAGCTTCGCGACCCGGCGGCCGGCGGAGCAAAAGCGAAATTTCACGGTATGCCCAAGCTTGTTTGGAGAGATCGTCGTACACACAGAGTACGTCCTTGCCTTGATCCATGAAATATTCGGCCATGGCCACACCGGCATACGGAGCGATATAGGATAATGATGCCGGAGCCGAAGCACCTGCCACCACAACTATTGTATAATCCATAGCACCCGATTCCTTCAATTTGGCTACGATACGAGCGATTTTTGATTCTTTCTGACCAATGGCTACATAGACACAAATCATGTCTTTGCCTTTTTGATTGATAATAGTATCGATCGCGATCGCGGTTTTGCCGGTTTGACGATCGCCAATGATCAGCTCGCGCTGACCGCGACCCACCGGGATCATAGCATCAATTGCCTTAATACCAGTTTGTACCGGCTGATTCACACGCTCACGCAACATTACACCCGGAGCAATTTTTTCCACCGGATAAAATTTATTTGTTTTAATTTCCGCCCCACCATCAATCGCTTGTCCGAGCGGATTCACTACTCGACCAATCAACTGTTCGCCTACCGGTACAGACAAAATACGACCGGTACGTTTTACTGTATCCCCTTCTTTGATATGGGTATAATCACCTAGCAGCATGGCGCCGACTGTTTCTTCTTCCAAGTTCAAAGCCACACCGTATGTACCTGCCGGAAATTCAAGCATTTCACTGGCCTGACATTTAGAGAGCCCGCTCATACGCGCAATACCATCGCCCACCTCGATCACTGTACCCACCTCTTCTACCGCCACTTCTTTTTCAAAAGCGGAAATATTCTTTTTTAGTTCTTCAACTATCGAATTGATAGACATATTTTTTAATTTTACTTTTAAGATAATTTATTTTTTAATCTAACTAGCTGCGTACGCACACTCCCATCAAAAATTTTGTCTTTTGTACGCACAATTATTCCGCCCAAAATATTCTGATCTACCACCGGCGTTACTTCGGCATGTTTACTAAAAATATTACCAATTTTCATCAAATCTTTATCCGACAAATCACGCGCCGAAGTCACGGTAAGCGGCATCTCGCCCGATTGCTCTTTGGCATAAGTCAAAAAAGCATCCATAATTCGATGTGCTTGTTTTAATTTGTGATCACGCGCTAGCAACGCCACAAAAGCACGAACCGCTTCCGATAAATCCTTACCTTTTAAATCTAAAGTCAATTCGTAAAGCGCCTGCGCGTATTGAATTGTAGTGCGTTTCTTTCTCATGTTATTTCAAAGTTGACAATATTTCTTCGATAAATTGTTTATCTTTTTTATCATCCAACTTGCCGGATAGAATTTTTTCCAAAGCCGCCACCACCAGACCAGCTGTTTCGGCTTTGAGTTCGGCCGACATAGCGGCTTTTTCATTTTTTATATTACGACGAGCGGTTTCAACCAAAGTTTCTATTTCTTTTTTGGCTTTTTCTTTCAAGTCAGCTGACAATTTTTCCGCCTCGGTACTGGCTTTTTCGATAATACGATTTGATTCCACTTTGGCCTCATCTACCTTTTCTTGAAACGCTTTTTCACTCCGACGTAAATTGTCCTCGACTTTTTTAGAATTATCTATACTATCGTCAATGAGTTTTTGACGTTCAGCCATTTTTTTGGTGATTGGTTTCAGTATCAAATACCAAAGCACCACCATTACTATGGCGAAGTTAATCACTTGAAACAAAAACAACTGGCCATTAATACCAAGCGACCCCAATAATCCGGCGTCACTAGAGGCTTCTGTAGTGGCGTGCCCACTCTCGGTGGATTCAGTGGTAGATTCTTCTGTGCTTGCCCAAGCAATATCTATAAACATATATTTTGTAATTATTATCTCATTCCACTTGAATACAATTAGTATTCAAGTGGGTGAAAAAATAATTGTTTCGCGCAAGTCCTATTTCAAAGTAAATACGACCACGAGCGCGTAAATCGCGATAGCTTCGGCAAAAGCGGCACCGAGCAACATCGGTACGAAAATTTTACCGGCTGACTCCGGATTGCGACCAATACCTTCTAGGGCTTTGGCTACGAGTCTACCAATCGCGAGAGCCGGACCAATACCGCCGACCGCGATAGCAAACGCTTTGGCCATGACCACAATGGATGCATGTTCCAACATATATTTTGACCTTTATGGCATCACCGGTACGAGTTTAGGATTATTTATACTCGCCCTTTAACACCGTTAGTTAATTTGGCCATTTTATTGGCACATACTTGTCTAAATAAAATCGTGAGTTTATTCAAACAAATATACGCTAACAAATTTCCAACTTAGTGTTCCTCTCCGTGTGGGGCAGAGGTCATTACTGTCAAATACACCAAAGTGAGCATGGTAAACACTGCCGCTTGAATTAATCCTACCAAAAGTTCAAGCATCATGAATGGTGTGGGTACCAATATACCAACCAAACTAATCATTACGGTCATAAGCACTTCGCCTGCAAAAATATTACCGAAAAGACGCAGAGATAATGAAAGTACTTTGGCCATCTCAGAAATAATTTCCAAAATTCCTACAAATAATTCAATAAACGCAGTAAAAATTGCCATGGGCCCTTTGGAGATACTTTTAACAAAAGTCCCAATTTGAATAAATTTGTTGATATGAGTAAAAACACCAACAGTGATCAAACCAAACAAATGCGAAACCAATACCGAAGTTAAGGCCATCGCGACAGTAAGATTGAGATCAGTGTTGGCTGGGCGCAAGAGCATCTTACCACCCCAAGTGATACTACCTGTACCGGGAATAAGCCCAAGCCAATTGGAAATTAAAATAAAAAAGAAGACCGAACCAACAATGGGCAAAAAGCGCATGGTCTTTTTTCGATCTCCAGTAACCTGATCAAAATATCCAATAAGAATCTCCAGAAAATACTCAATTGCATTTTGAAATTTACCCGGACGCATGGTGATATGTCGGCGCAAAAATAATCCAATCAGCAAGAAAATAACAATCGCGATCCAAGCATTCACCATAGTATTGGTGATCGCAAACTGCCCAACATGGCCTAAAGTGTCTGGTGCGATTGTAGGTATATGCATATTAGAGTTTGTTGTATTCGTCTCCGTAACGTTGAGCCTTTTTACGAATTATCTTGATAGTCGCAAGAAACGCAACTATGAGACAGACAACGGTAAAAAGTGGATATTTCTGGTATTTTTCATCGAGCCAAGTACCAATTAACGCACCTAAAACAGCCGGTACCGCAATAGTCGCACCAAAATCACCCATAATCCGCAAAGCGAACATATAATATTTGCGGTCATTTTGTGGTTTTGGTTGATTGTTCATATACGAAGACGGCACTATTTTACTAAAAATCCCCCGAAACGTCAAGGGATTTTTAAAATTATGCTGGGGATAAGTTAAACTATCTTTTTTAGATAATTTTTGTAAACAGATTTTTGGCGTTTTCATCGGTAATTTGTAACACCTCGTCCAAAGTAATACCACGAATTTCGGCGATTTTCTTGGCCACCTCTTCTACCATCCACGGCTCACACCGCTCACCGCGATAGGCCTGGGGCGCGAGGTATGGAGCATCGGTCTCAATTAGCATACGGTCCAATGGGCACTTCTGTACCACTTCTAATAGGTCAAATTGGGCCTGTGGAGCGGTCTTCTTCGGCGGGAAGGTAATCACCCCGGTAAAACCTAAATAAAGCCCTAAGTCCAAATATTGAGCCGCATAGTGCCAGTTGCCGGTATAGCAGTGCATCGTACCCTTAATTTGCCCACCTACACCACGTAATACCGCCAACATTTCTTCATAGGCACCGCGTACATGAATTACCATTGGTAAGGTGTTCTTTTGTGCAAATCGATATTGTTGTAAAAACACTTCGGTTTGTTTGTGTAAAATTGCCGCACGATCCGCGTCTGATGGCAAATGAAAAAGTTCCAAACCGCACTCCCCTACCGCGATTACTTTTTTTGATTTAGCCAACTCAGCATATTGTATTTCATCAAAATTTTCTTCGCGTGACGTGAATAGAGATTCTTCTTCATCTACCTCGGTATGGGTAGTGTGTATAGGATGCAATCCAATTGTCGCATAAAATCCGTCATACTTTTCAGCCAGCACCACTGCAGCACGACTAGTGTCTATCTGAGTCCCTACAATATTACATTGTAATTTTTTTTCTAAACAACGTTTAATTACAGATTCGCGATCATCCTTATAACCATTAAATTGTAAATGACAGTGGGAATCAAATAACATAATCTTGACAAAAATATTTAAAAATGTTAACAATAAATGCAGTTATTTTTTGGGGTGTAGTCAAGAGGTAAGACAGCGGGCCTTAAACCCGCCACGCCCAAGGTTCAAATCCTTGGCACCCCAACCAGTGCGCGCGTGTAGCTCAACGGCAGAGCGTCTTTGAGATACAAGATAGTTTCAGGTTCAAATCCTGACACGCGTGCCACCCCAATATCATGACCCTTCCGCAAGGGTCTTTTTTATAAATTAATCTCCAAGGTACTAGAGTTAACAAAATCATGCTTATCCAGTCGACTATTTTTAATCCAATTGGCAAAAAATTTTATTTCAGCTTCACCGGTCATCAAATCTAATTGACTTTTTACGCCCTGTAAAGGAAAAATTCGCGCAGACAATTTTTTATTATGATTTATTTCTATTTTAACGGCCAACCCTTGCTGGGTATCGATAGAGAAATACTGATCAAACACAAAATTGCCTAATGAATAAAAAATTAGCCGATTTTTATATATTTCCATTTCCTCTACTACATGCGGATGGTGACCAACGATCACATCAGCACCATTATCTATTAGCCAATGTGCCAAATTGCGTTGATGGATATTCGAAATTGTTTTGTATTCCGCACCCCAATGAATATTTATAATTACCACATCAACCGTGTCACGAATACTGGCCAACAACTTTCCGGTCATTTTTTCGTCTATTGGCGCGTTTGTGTCGTTCAAACCAATAAAAGCCAATTTTAAACCATTAATCTCTTTGACCAACAACGAACTACTATTGACCTTATATTGATTCCCATAAAAATCTATGCCGGCAGTGAGCAAGTTGGTTTGCGATTCCGCAAAACCAGCGGCGCTCATATCCAAACTGTGATTGTTGGCTAAATTAAAAGTATTAAAGCCAAATTTCTTTAGAGTCGGGATTAAGACAGGATCAAACCGAAAAGCAATCGATTTGGAAGTTGCACGACGCTGATTGGCAAACGGCCCTTCTAAATTGGCATGAATAATATCTGCCATAAACAAGGTATTTGAAGTTGCTTGAAATAATTTGGAAAAAATATAGTCAGGACTGTTTTGATCCATTATTTTTTTTACGTTACGATCAAGCATCATGTCGCCGAAAAAAGTCAGGGTGATATTGTTAATGGAAGTGGTGCTGACAAGCTCACCTGACGAGGATGCTACGATCGGGGTCGTAGTGCGATACGGTACCAACTTGGATAATTTGTTGAAAGCGACATTGGAGTTGATGTCATATTTACTGGCACACCCAAATACCACCACCAACATTGCCACACCGCAAAATAATAAAGCTTTTTTGGACATATTATCTGGTAAACAATCCGGTGAATAAATCTTTGATAATTTTGAACGCCCCACCAATCCCCTGCCCGTATTCATGATAAGTAACCCGTACCGGAAATTCTTTGAATAAAATATTTTTGTCCACCAGCTGCCGAACAATCTCGGTAGCGTGTGCCATGCGATTTTGGGTAATTTCAATTCTAGATAATGCGACAGTGGTAAGTATGCGAAACCCATTATGAATATCAGTTAATTTTTTGCCAATTATGAGATTATTCACCACACGACTGATCGGAAAAATAAAATATTTTTTAAAAAATGGAATTTGGTTATCAATACGCAAAAATCGTGACCCCAAAACAGCGTCAAGATTATTTATATGCAAAAATTCAATTGCCGGCGCAATATCGGCCGCGTCAAATTGTCCATCAGCATCAAAATGTACAACGATATCTGCGCCGCGCGATAATGCGTATTCATTGCCGGTTTGCAACGCCGCCCCCTGTCCACGATTTATTTCATGACGCAAAACATGAGCTCCTGCTACACTAGCCACTTCGGCCGTATTGTCGCTTGATCCATCGTCTACTACCAATATTTCTTTATAGCCATGTTTAAAAAGGTCGCGAATTACGCGACCTATTGATTTGGATTCATTATACGCCGGAATTACTACAAGTTGCATATTACTTATCACGACCATCAAAGGTCAAAGCTTCTTTGTTCGCGATTACATAATCTATCGCTTTTTGCAAACCATCTTCCAATCGTACCAATGGAAACCAGCCTAATTTATTCACGGCATAGTGAGTATCGGGGGTTCCTTTGGATGACAAAAATACATCGGGGGCTTTAAACATCAATTTGGATTTTGAGCCGGTCATTTCGATAATCATTTTCGCCACATCTTCATAATGAATAATGTGCTCACCCCCAAAATTAGCCAATTTCACTTCTGGCTCGGCGGCCATGAGACGAACCAAGCCATCTACCATATCGGTAACATAACACAGCGATGTTCCAAAAGTTTTATCTCCGTAAATTACCAAATCCTTATTGTCCAATGCGTTAATAATAAAATCCGGAATTAGTTGTTTTTCGAATAATTTCATGCGTGTACCATAAGTAGTGAAAACACGCGCGATTTTGGCATCAATCCCATATACTTGTCGATAAGTCTCTACACAGGTTTCGGAAAAACGTTTACCCTCATCAAAACACGCCCGTTTGGACAAGTGGTCAAACACACCCAACTCATCTTCTTTAATCGCTTGACGATCCGGAGTCGATGGGCCATACACTACGGCACTGGAAGTAAATACATATTTAGCTTTGTACCGCACCGCCATATCCAAAGTATTGAGCATGGCGCTAGAGCTGGCTTTGAGTATTTCTATTTTTGACGATTCAAATTCCTGCGGACTGGTGGGGCATGCTAAGTGATAAATCTCTTGCACCCCTTGAAATTTAACTTTGAATTTATCTAACTCATCATATTTGTCCAAATCCAAAGGTTTGGTAATATCAAAATTCAAAAACTCAAAATCAGGATATTGCAATAGATGATTAATATTGCGCGGATCGGAATTGGAAAAATCATCTACACAGATTACTTTGGCGTCTTTGAGTAAACGCTCACACAAATGCGAACCGATAAAGCCGGCTCCACCGGTTACCAGTACGTTTTTCTTTTCAAAAATAGGAGTATCCATAACAAATTATTTATAGAATTTACAAAGGAAATAAGTTATTACATTGCCAATTATAACACTTTTACCGTCAAAGCGTCAATTTTATAGGGCCATTGTTTTTTTTGTAAAATTGTTGTACATTATATTCAACATTCTACCATGATTTATCGTCTAAAACAATTAATGCTAATTGCTGGTGATTTTATAGCACTATTGTTTGGTTTTTTATTTACCATGACAATGCGCTATTGGTCTTCCCCCAATATAAGCCAGATTCAATTAATACCACCGATGCTGACTTTATTTTTGCTGGCTATTGTAGTGCTATTTGTGTGCGGCCTGTACGATATCGGCAGGACTAGAAATAACTGGCATTTCTATAAAAAAATTATCGTAGCGGCTTTTGCTTGGCTTATATTAGGTACGATTTTTTTCTATTTCCGTCGCACCAGCGCCGTTAACCCCAAAACAATTCTATTCTTATCCACTCTCGGTGGCTTTGGTATGGTGGCGGTTTGGCGTTATATTTACAACCGCTTCTTGTCTACCGAACTACTCAAAACCAACGTAGTGTTTATTGGTATTACTCCAGAGGTGATCGAGATAGCACGCACCATTCACCACGAACCAGAGCGCGGCTATCGTCTAAGCGGGTTTATTACCTCAGCAGTGTTGCCGGCTGATTTAATTCAATATCCGCGCGGATTAACTCTAAAACAGCTACTTGAAAATAACAATCACATAGATCCGCAAATAATTGTCACCGCCGAAACAGGCACAAAAAATTTAGAACTACTCAAAGAATTATACGAACAACTCTATCGCCAAACCACAGTTATCAATTTGGCTAAATTTTACGAAGATATTATGGGGCGCATTCCTCCGTTTACTTTTTCTGAAACTTGGTTTCTCAACAATCTCAATGAACAAGATAAAAAAATCTATGATCGTGCTCGCATTTTAGTGGATTACACTTGTGCGGCTATAATGGCCTTAGCTTTTGCCATTACTTTTCCATTTATCGCTATCGCTATCAAATCAACATCCCCAGGGCCGATTTTTTTTCATCAAATACGAATGGGGCGAATGGGTAAGAAATTTAAAATTTACAAATACCGCACCATGAAAGCACTCACCTCCGATGGTAGCGCCGAATTATCTGGTCCGCAATTCGCCAAAACCCACGATGATCGTATCACCAAAATTGGTACATTTTTACGCAAAACTAGACTGGATGAAATTCCTCAATTTCTTAATATTTTTAAAAACGAAATGGGCTTAATTGGCCCGCGCCCTGAAAGACCAGAATTTGTGACGGAATTATCCAAACAAATGCCGTTTTATAATTTACGCCATCTTATCAAACCCGGACTTACCGGTTGGGCACAAATAAACCAATCGTATTATGGCACACTGGAAGAAAATCTGTATAAACTAGAGTACGATTTATACTATATTAAAAATCGCGGTTTGTGGGTAGATTTGGCAATTTTGCTGCGAACCATCAACATTGTGATGGGTATGAAAGGCAGATAATAGAAAATCAAAAAAGACTGCGGCTAAAGCAGTCTTTTTTGATAATTATAATTTATTTTTTTAGCGCCGCTTGTATCAAACCAACAAACAACGGATGGGGACGCGTAGGACGAGATTTGAATTCAGGATGAAATTGACTACCAACAAAATACGGATGATTTTTTAACTCAATAATTTCCATCAGATTTTTTTCCTTGTTTACTCCCACAAATGCAAGACCAGCCTTTTCCATTGCTTCGCGATATTCATTATTAAATTCGTAACGGTGACGATGGCGCTCAGAAATATTGTTGGCACCATATAGTTTGTACACTTTACTGCCTACTGTCAAAGCACAGTCATATGATCCCAAACGCATCGTACCACCATAACGATTGGTTGCCACATTTTTTGCTTGCATGGGATTAATGTGGATGATCGGATTTTTAGTTTTGGAGTTACATTCTACCGTGTGTGCATCCTTGATACCCAAAACATTGCGAGCAAATTCAATAGTGGCGAGCTGCATACCGTAACATAACCCTAAATAAGGCAAGTTGTTTTCTCTGGCATAACGAATTGCTGTAATAATACCCTCAATACCGCGCGTACCAAACCCGCCCGGTACAATCAAAGCATCGTATCCGCTCAGTTCTTTTACTTTTTTTGAATCTTTTTCATAAGTCTCACTATCAATCCAAGTCATATCCGCCTCGGCGCCTTGCCACCACGCCGCGTGTTTTACCGCCTGAATAACTGAAATATACGAATCGGCCAAAGTAAAATTTCCGGTTGCAAAATACTTGCCCACTACGGCAATTTTTACAATCTTTTTGGCTCCCTGCATCTTATTCAAAAAGTTGTTCCATTTTTTAGATTTGTTTTCTTTATTCAATTTTATCTTCAAACGACGCGCCAACAGCTCTCCAAAATTTTGTTCTTCTAATACTTTTGGAATTTTGTATACACTATCTACGTCTGGAGCAGACACAATATTTTCTGGTTTCATCCAACAAAATAAAGCTAGTTTTTCTTTGCGTGGTTTATCCAGTTCGTACTTACCGCGCGCTACGATGAAATCCGCTTGTAAACCAGCATTATTAAGAGTGCGGGCCGCATGCTGGGTGGGCTTTGTTTTCATTTCACCCAAATGAGATGGTACCGGCATATAACCCAGTAGCACAATTGCTACATCGTCCGGGTTGTCCAACTTCATCATGCGCGCTGCTTCCAAAAACAAAATATTCTCATACTCACCCACCGTACCCCCCACCTCTACCACCATCACGTCGGCACTGGCTTTGACAGCTGCTGCCTTGATACGACCAATTACCTCAAACGGAATATGCGGCACTACTTGCACGCATTTACCCTTATAATACATACTTCGTTCTTTCTCAATCACGCTTTGATAAACACGACCGGTTGTCATGTAGTTCACAGAATAAATATCAGTATCAAGAAAACGCTCATAATTACCAATATCCTGGTCGGTTTCATCTCCATCCTCTGTAACAAACACTTCACCGTGCTCTACCGGATTCATCGTGCCGGCATCCACATTAATATACGGATCAATTTTAATAGCCGAAACATTAAAACCATAATTTTTGAAAATCCGTCCTATACTAGCGGTGGTAATACCTTTACCCACCCCAGACAAAACACCACCGATTACAAATATGTATTTAGTCTTGGTTTTGGCCATAAAAATATAAAATAATTATTTTATAAACAACACAAAAATCCTCCGTTTGGAGGCGGAGGATCCTATCTAGCGAGGACAGTGATAGTGATTTCAGATTCTAAACCATGACGAAGTTTTACAGTCGCCTTATATTCACCCACTTCGTTTATGGGGTTCATATAAATTTGGTTCTTATCCACCAATATGCCCAATTTTTTTAATTCCACAACTATCATAGCTGGATTGACCGCCGCATACAACAAACCTTTTTCACTTACTTTTTCTTTGAATTCTAATGATACACCATCCAACCTCTCGGCCAAAGATTGTTGTATCTGCAAATCTCGCACCTCTTCTTTGGCTTTTTTAGCTTGTTGAGCCTTGAGTTCTTGAACCGCTTGCGTCCCGGCAGCTACTGCCAGGTGTTTGGGAAACAAAAAATTACGCGCATAACCATCGGCTACGTCTTTGATTTCATCTGTTTTTCCAACCCCCGGTACATTTTGTACAAAAATAACTTTCATAGGTAACTTGATTTATCCCCTACTTTCATATACTATTATATTACATTACTTTAAAACTTGCAAATCTATGACTAATACAACTACAACCGAACTGAAATCAGGCTTTGTAACGCTGGTGGGCCGCTCCAATGTGGGTAAATCTACCCTTTTAAATACACTGGTGGGTACCAAACTGGCAATCATGTCTGACAAACCACAGACCACCCGCCACATTATCCACGGCGTACTTAATACTGCTCAAGGACAGGCAGTGTTTGTAGACACTCCTGGTATTTTCAAAGAAAAATCCGGTCCATTAACCGGCAAGCTAACCGAAAAGGCACACGAAGCAGTCAAAGACGTGGATCTAATTATTTACGTAGTTGACCCCACCAAACCAATTGGTGGCGAAGAGCGTTATGTATTGTCGGTATTGCGTAAACTGGATTGTCCAAAAATCTTGGCAATCAATAAATGCGAACTACCAACACGAGAAAAAGAATTCCTAGCAGATTACCAAGCACTCACCGAAGAAATAGATTTCGCGGCTGTATTCGAATTGTCAGCATTAAAAAATCGTCACGTTGAACCTTTGCGAGACAAGGTGTTTGAATTACTGCCAATCGGCGAACCGATGTACCCCCCAGAACAACTTACCAATATCGATAACAAATTCTGGGTGGCAGAAATTATTAGAGAAAAAATATTTTTGGCTTTACGCAAAGAAGTGCCTTATACCACCAATGTAGAGGTAGAAAATATCGAGGAAACAGAAGATATATTCAACATCACTGCTAATATTTACACCTCTGATAGTCGTTATAAAAAAATGATAATCGGTGCCGGTGGTCGCGCCGTCAAAGAAATTGGAATTGCCGCACGCAAAGAACTTGAGGCCGCCCTAAACAAGAAAGTCTATTTGAAATTAGAAGTCGAAACAGACAAACATTGGACGGAAAAAATATAGTAAATTAAAAAACACCGGAGTAACCGGTGTTTTTTAATTTACTTAAGTATTTCCAAGGCTTTATCAATTAACACATCCTCTCCTACCTTTTCTTTGTCCCATTCAGTTTTGATAGCCACATCAGGTGTGATTCCGGCTTCGTTAATATTTTTACCACTTGGAGTTAACCATTCAGCTACTGTTAATTTCAGCGCCGAACCATCAGGGAAATTCTCGTAATCTTGCACGCTGCCTTTACCAAAAGTTTTTTCACCAATAATAGTAGCTGTATTAGTATCTTGAAGTGCACCGGCTACAATCTCGGAGGCAGATGCTGAACCGCCATTCACCAAAACAGCGGTCTTGATGCCAACTAAACGATGAGCGCCCCGAGTGTCATGCACATTAATAGTGGTAGAACTAAAACGCTCACTTACTATCGGGCCAGTCTTGACCCATTCACTTGCCATATCTACTGCACTTTCCAAATAACCACCCGGATTACTACGTAAGTCCAAAATAATGCCACTGGCACCCCGAGATTTGATTTGACGAATATATTTATCAAACAAATTTTGAGTATTTTCGTTAAATTGCATTATGCGTAAATACGCTACATTATTATTTTTCCAAGAAAACATCACGGAAGGTACATCAATCTTGGCACGAGTAATTACTATTTCCTTGGTTTTGTTTTCCGGCGCGCGATAAATTGTCAAAGTTACATTAGTATCAGCCGGACCACGTATTAGATCTACCGCCTGATTAATATCCATGCCCTTAGTTTCGGTTTGGTCTATTTTTATGATTTGATCTCCAGGACGCAAACCCACACGTTCAGCCGGAGTGCCGGGCAATGGGGAAATCACGACTAATCCACCGAATTTAATACCCAATTCCGCTCCAATCCCCTCAAACTCACCGGATAAGCTTTTATTAAACTCATCAGCTGCCTTGGGTGGAAAATACACGGAATACGGATCGCCCAATGACAAAACCAAACCCTGCACCGCACCGTAAAACAACTCGGTGTCTTTTACTGGTTGTTTGGGGTATTTAGATTTAATTTCATCCCATACTTTCCAAAATTGAGCGAAGTCAACTTCATTAGTTTTACTAAACAATCTGTTTAGATTAACCACCTTGTTTATCTCTACTTTATTTTGCGTACCCACGACTTGTTGTTTGATAGTCCAACCTCTACCAAAAACAAAACCCATGCCAAAAGAGGCTAGAAATAAAATAATTGCTACATACAACCAAGCGTAACGCCGCGCTCGAAAACGTACCGGTGATTTTTGTACTAGTTCTTTCTCCATAGTTTATTATTCGTTTATCACTTTAATATCGGCACCAACTTTGTTAAGAGTATCATATAGTCTTTCATAGCCACGATCGATCTCATAAGTATTACGTAAAATACTCTTACCCTTGGCAGCCAACATACACAATAATACATTTACTGCGGGACGCAGGGCTGGCGGAGCCACCAACTCTTTCGCCACAAATACACTTGGACCCTCTACAAACACGCGATGCGGGTCGAGCAAAGTGACGCGTGCGCCCAGCTTGGTAAGTTCGGTATAATAAATAGCGCGATTTTCATAGGCCCAATCATGAACCAAAGTGCGGCCACCGGCCAAAGCTAACACAGGTACAAATAATGGTAAATTATCGATATTTAAGCCCGGAAAAGGTCTGCCTTCGATTTTATCCGGCAAAGCAATCAGTTTGCTAGGAATTATTTCGATATCCGCCAAATTAAATTTGCCATTCTTGGATAAATACCTTTTTTTAATTTTATACTTTTGCCCCATTTTTTCTAACTTACAAAGCTCGAGTTCAAGAAATTCTAACGGACAATTCTGAATAGTCAAACGGGAACTCGTAACTATGGCGGCAGAAATAAATGTCATCGCTACAATTGGATCGGGCATAATGGAATAATCCACCTGTCCTTGCAAATTATCCTGACCAAATATTTTCAACGTGGTAGTGCCAATACCCTCAATATGTGCACCGGCGGCATTCAAAAAATAACACAGGTCTTGCACCATATAATTGGCCGATGCCATTTTGATAATGGTTTCGCCCGGAGCTTGCACAGCTGCCATAATGGCATTTTCGGTAGCAGTATCACCAGATTCATACATTACCAAATAAGTTGGTCTCAAAGGACTGTTATGTACATCGTAATACCCATCTTTTGACTCTACCTGAACACCAAATTTTTCCAAAGCAAAAATATGAGGTTTCACAGTGCGCGCCCCCAACTTACAACCGCCTGATTTGTAAATCTTATAATGTTTTTCGCGAGCAGCCAAAGCGCCAAGCAACATCAGTGATGAACGAGTTTTCTCAGAAGCGTTTTTATCTATTTTTGCCAAATTCAACTTACCGCTAGCATCTACTTCAAATACGCCACTAGTTTTTCTATTTACCTTCACGCCAATACTTTTGATAAGCTCTATAATCCGATTAACTTCTTCAATCTCTGGCACATCTCGCAAAATCACCCTCCCTTTAATTGCGGTACAGGCGCATAGTATGGCCACAGCGCTATTTTTGGCCGACTGATTCACCACTGCTCCGCGCAATTTTTGTCCGCCATTCACAATTAAATATGACATAATTTTGACTTATTAGTTATTTTTGATTAATATAATGATACTACTTTATCTGACAAAAAACAAGTCGAATCATTTGGCATATTATTCCGATATTAACCCAAAGCCCTTATATGGAGTACTTGGATTCAAAACTTACCAAACCAATCAGACGAACAATTTTTATCGTCTTTTTCGCGATATTCATCATTCTCACGCCATCTATAATTTTATATACCGACGGCTACCGTTATGATTGGCACAACGGATTATTGCGTGAAATGGGGGCAATAAGTATAGATATTGAACCGAGTAATGCTTCGGTTTACCTTGATAATTTAAAAATACAATCCAGCATGCCAATTCGCCTAAAAAACATCTCTCCTCGAAAATATCATATCAAAATTTCCGCCACCGGATATTATGACTGGGAACGCGATATTGAAGTAAAAAATAAACAAACTGTATACATTAAAGAAATCGGTTTAATCAAAAAAAATACACCCACACTGCTCGTCACTGATGATATCCAAACATTGTCATTGTCGCCCAACAACAATTATTTAACATATATTGCAAAACATGATCAAAAATTAGAACTACACCTCATAGAGATAGCCGGCACTAAAGACAAGCTGTTGACAACATTGCGCGCTGATACTAGTTACAAAATTTCTTGGGCAGACAACGATGAGTACTTTTCACTTGCAGACGAGCAAGACGCTCATGGTATATTTTCTATATTTCAAACCGGTTCCGACAAAATCATCGACCTGACAACCTTAGCCAAAAAACCAATCCGTAAATATCAATGGAAAAATGGATCGGAGCCAGAACTATTCTTTAGCTCTCAAAATGAAATCTTTACTATTCGGCCAAATACTCAAAATATCTATCGCATTGGCACTTCTTCTTGGATAGATTGGTATGCCGAACAAGGTCAATTTTGGACACTACAAACAGTTACGTCTACTGGACAAATCAAAGTGGTGCAAGATACTTTTGGATTTAGTTCCGATTTTGCCATACTCAACAATATAACTCATCCCGAAATTAAACCGGATAATCCAAACCTAAAAATTATCAAAGCCGACAATGAACGTGTCCTGATAAAATTTAACGACAGAGAGAATACAATTCTAACAACCCGTTATAATGCTTATGATTTAGTTGGCAGCTCTTTTGATGTATCCCGCTATTATAACTGGCTACTTATATGGACTCCCTGGGAACTATGGACACATACTATCGGTGAAGAACCATACCTGCTCAACAGATCCGGTGAGGGATTGCGCTTGGTTTTGCCACTCGATAAATATAATACATTGGCAATGTTTTGGAATAACAAAGCCACTATTTTATATCCTTATTATCAAGTCACCCACGATTTTATTGACACACCGGCAACATCTGCCGTAGCCGATACTGAAAATAAAATAATATACTTTATCTCTAAAATAGATAAAACAGCAGGTGTTTGGAAATTAAATTACTAAAATACACTTAACATGAAAATAACTACCTTTACCGATGGTGGTGCACGCGGCAATCCTGGACCGGCGGCGATTGGCGTAGTCATCAAAGACAGTACTGGAAACAATCTCGCAGCTTACGGAGAATACTTAGGCGAACAAACTAACAATTACGCCGAATATGCCGCGCTTATTTCCGCCCTGCAAACCGCCAAAAAACTAGGCGCCACTGAAGTGGAATGCGTGCTGGACAGCGAACTTGTTACCAAACAAATGAAACGCGAATATAAAGTCAAAGAACCGGGATTACAAAAACTATTCATCCAGGCATTCAATGCGGCAAGCGCTTTTAAACACGTATCTTTTCGTCATGTACTACGTGCTCAAAACAAAGAAGCCGACCAACTGGTAAACCAAACGTTGGATCGGCTTTAGACTCTGTCGAACATTACTGTTCGTAATAAATCTTATAGACCTACATTAACCGTATCGGTGGTAGAAGCAGAATAATCGGCCTTAAATTTTTCCATCATTTCAGCGAAAATATCTTCTAGGCTGGTCGAATAAGGTGGAGACAAAACTTCTTTTGGACTATTAAAATTGGTGAGATTAATCTGAACACGCGACAAAGTATCGGATATTTTATCCTTTGTGCCCATATTGCCAAACATAATCTTCACCGGCATAACAGTTTTTTTGTCCACCCATACTTGAATATCATGCATCACCGCTTTTTGCAAACTTGTCTCCAATTCTTTCAACTCAGCTTTGGTCATGGCTTTACCACCAGTAATCTTATTGCTTTCAATCATGAACTTTTTGAAACCAGATTTGTTTATTTTCACAGTCAAATGCACTGTATTAAGATCGCCTAACTTAGTTGATTTTGACTTTGAAACAAGTAGTACCTGATTTTTACGGAATGATTTTAAAATATTATTAAATTCTTTGTCGGCCTTGACTTCATCTGTCTCAGTGGCCAAACGAGCGGTTACACCATCGTATTTTTCTCCCAAAAACGATTGACCCAATGCTTCTTTGTCAATTTTTATCCAACGATTGGCCAACGCACTCATATCAAAAAAACCCAAATCCAAACCGGTCGGTAAATCCAATTTAAAGTATGTCTGTTTATTCATTGACACTAATTTCAAAACAAAGGTTTGCGGAGTGGAAGTAATACCGTCCACTGTAATATTAAAATTATACTCGGCTTTTTCATCAGTCGCGCTTAACTTATCAATTTTACAATCGAAATCAATATTGAATTTGGGAGAGGGTGTCAAAAAATCAACATAGGAATCATCGCTGGTTTTTTTAGTTACTTTCTTTTGATTATTCTGTTTCGTAACTATGCTGCCATAGCAATCGGTCGATTTCATTTTTATCAAATTATCCATCGCCACATTCAAAATTTGTTGCGGGGAGCTAGGCAATACCACTTTGGCAGTCTTTTTTACCGTCTGGGCGTTTACACCCATGACAAGTGCCAACGATAACCCAATGGCCAATACGCTACCTAATACGATTTTGTATTTTCGCATATATAAATTAAAGAATTATAAATCTTTTTGTAAATCTTCTAGTTTTTTACGAACATCGCGTGAAATTTTCCTGGGAATACGAATCTTAATCCGAACATAATGATCACCGCGAGCAGATTGGCCAACATGCTGGATACCGCGACCCTTCAAACGAATCAACTGACCGGATTCTGTGCCTTCTGGCACTACCACTTTAATTATACCATCAATTGTTTCGACGTCTATTTTTGCACCTAACACCGCTTGCGTAAAGCTGATCTCCGCATCAGTATACACATCAGATCCTTCACGATGCCAAATTTTCTGGGATTTTATATGAACTTGTACATATAAATCACCCGATTCTCCGCCGTGTGGTGCAGCTTCTCCGTGTCCGGTCAAACGAATCGATTGGCCATTGTCTATGCCGGCCGGAATTTTTACTTTGAGCTCAGATGACTTTACCAACACACCGTCGCCACCACAATGTTTACATTTTTTACCGGGGTGTTCACCGCGACCATTACAAGCAGAGCAAGTAGCGACAGTTTGCATATTACCCAAGAATGTACGCTGCACTTGTACGACTTGACCCTGCCCGTGACAAGTACCACATTTTTCCATCTTACTACCCGGTTCACCACCAGTACCATTACACACATCACATTTACTTTGTTTGCGCAAAGACACTTCCCGCTCCACACCAAAAGCCGCTTCTTTAAAATCCAATTCTATATCCACCTGTATGTCGCGTCCACGGGATTTGCGCGAACGACGCGATGAACCACCGCCAAATCCAAACATATCACCGAAAATATCGCCGATGTCTCCATTGCCAAAATCAAAACCACCAAAACCGCCTTGGCCGCCCTGACCACGTGTGGCGCGCATGAAGTCTTCCCAACTGGCACCACCAAAACCGCCTTGCTGTTCGAAGTCAGAACCAAATTGATCATACTTAGCGCGCTTGTCGGCGTCTCCGAGTACCTGAAAAGCCTCGTTCACTTCTTTGAACTTTTTTTCATCACCACCCGGTCGGTCGGGATGGTGTTGCATGGCGGCTTTTTTAAACGCCTTTTTTATTTCATCGGCGGTGGCATTTTTCTCCACTCCGAGAATTTTATAGTAGTCTTTGGACACAATTATTGTATATTGACTAAATTATTATTGAATGATAGGGTACAAATATCAGTTCGGGGTCTAAAAGCACTATGCGGTAGCAGTCCGCATCACCTGCCTGGGACGGCGCGCGCCCGGGAAAACAGTATGTCCGCCCGACACGAGCAATCGTGGCACCAGAATCGGGGTGCACTGATGTTTTACAAAACATAATGTTCTTTATTGTAAGGGAGAAATATCATGATAGGTAACAAAATCTGGATAATCCTATGGTGGATGGTTGGGTGGGGATTAATACTCCCAACCACTACATTGATGTCAATCACCTTACTTAGCGAACCGTTGTCAACGAGGGTCATGATAAACATGATCCCCCTGTTAATAGGGCTATTGATCGGCTTGATTGGCAAAGAGATAGGCGACCATCTGAACGCAGAATTATTCTATTATTTCTGGTAGAACCAATGTGGTGATAAAGGAGGATTGAAAAATGACACATGATCACACAAAATGCAGGCTATCTCAAAACGGAGCAGCATTGGTCCAGATTGAACAGAACTGTCCTTACATGGGAAAAGAAAGTACGTCTGGAGTAAGTTGCATCCATCTGACTGGAGGCTGGATGTGGACACGAGATCCATTAATAATAGCAAATTTCTGTGTCTGTCCAGACCAAACGATGGACCTGGTCGGCTTTTGTTCTCGCTGTGGACACGTCGGTCTTGAGTTGATTGAGGCCGCTCATGATTTTGCAGCGAACAACATCGGGAAATGCCCCAATTGCGGGGCAATCAACTACTACCGATAAAATGTTGCGACGATTTTGGCCATAGTTCAATCTGGTAAATCAGATTGAACTATGGCCATTTTTAATTTACTTTATAATTACTTCACCACTTCGCCCTCAATTGGTCCTTGATCTTGTTTCGGGGTTTCGCCACCCGGCTGGCCACCTTGCGCGCCAGGATTTGCTCCGGCCGCACCGGCAGCCGGTCCACCCTTGGCCTGATCTTGTTGGTACATTTTCATACCAACAGTCTGTGCCGCCTTAGAAAGGGCTTCAGATGCTTTTTTAATAGCTTCTACATCGTCTTTATCTTTTACATCTTTCACGTACTTTATCCCCTCTTCCACATTTTTCTTTTCGTCGTCAGTGATAGCGACTTTTTTCTCTTCCACTTCTTTCATCATTTTTTCACTGGTGTAAATCATAGTATCGGCCAAGTTGCGCACTTCAATCAATTCTTGCTTTTTCTTATCTTCATCCGCATGCGCTTCGGCTTCTTTTTTCATTTTTTCTACTTCTTCTTTGGACAAACCAGAAGAAGCCGTAATTTTGATACTCTGTTCTTTGCCGGTGGCCTTGTCTTTGGCTTTGACATTCAAAATACCGTTGGCGTCAATATCAAAAGTGACTTCAATTTGCGGCACGCCACGCGGAGCCGGTGGAATACCGTCGAGCATGAACCTACCCAAAGATTTATTGTCGCCAGCCATCGGACGTTCGCCTTGTAACACATGAATTTCCACGCCCGGCTGATTGTCGGCCGCGGTGGAAAAAACTTGGGTCTTGCTGGTTGGGATAGTGGTATTGCGCTCGATGAGTTTGGTCATCACGCTTCCCATTGTTTCAAGACCAAGTGATAGCGGGGTCACATCCAAAAGCAAAATATCTTTGACATCACCTTTGAGCACACCACCCTGCACACCGGCGCCAATCGCCACTACTTCGTCCGGATTCACAGTGATGTTCGGTTTTTTATTGAAAAATTTCTCTACTGTCGAAAGTACGAGTGGCATGCGAGTCATACCGCCCACCATCACCACTTCATGCAAATCACTCACAGACAATTTGGCGTCAGCGAGCGCTTTTTTCACCGGCTCCAAAGTTTTTTGTACCAAATCCCCTACCAACTCTTCCAATTTGGCGCGAGTTAATTTCATCACCAAGTGTTTGGGGCCGTTGGCATCGGAAGTGATAAACGGCTGGTTGATTTCGGTTTCTTGCGAAGTGGACAATTCGATCTTGGCTTTCTCGGCCGCTTCTTTGATACGTTGCAATGCGAGATTGTCTTTGGACAAATCAATGCCTTGATCTTTTTTGAACTCATCCAAAATCCATTGAATCAAAACTTGATCAAAATCATCACCACCGAGATGGGTGTCTCCGTTGGTGGAAAGCACCTGCACATTATCGGGGGCGACTTCGAGGATAGAAATATCAAAGGTACCGCCACCGAGATCGTACACCGCGATTTTTTGTTCGGTCTTTTTATCAAAACCATAAGCCAAAGCGGCCGCGGTCGGTTCGTTGATGATACGCAAAACATTTAAGCCCGCGATCACACCTGCATCTTTGGTGGCTTGGCGCTGGGAATCGTCAAAATACGCCGGCACGGTAATTACCGCGTCGGTAATTTTTTCACCAATGCGCTCTTCGGCATCGGCTTTCATTTTTTGAAGTACCATGGCCGAAATTTCTTGCGGAGAGTATTCTTTGCCTTGCATTAGTACTTTCACACCCTCACCTGCTTGCACGATTTTGTACGGCATGAGTTTGAGGTCACGCTGAACTTCGGAGTCGTTAAAATGACGACCAATCAGGCGTTTGATGGAATACAAAGTGTTTTCCGGATTGGTGACAGCTTGGCGTTTGGCCAGTTGGCCTACCAGGCGTTCACCGGATTTGGAAATCGCCACGACCGACGGAGTCGTGCGCGCGCCTTCTTTGTTTTCGAGGACTTTCGGCTGGCCGCCCTCGATGATGGCCATACATGAATTAGTTGTGCCGAGATCAATACCGAGTACTTTGGACATAAATAATACATTAATTAATTGAAAATATTAAATAAATTTTTAATTTATTCTCCCATTCGCCCCACTTACAAACAAGTGGGGCTGTCGAAGAATAAATTATTTCTTGGCTTTCTTCACCACCTTCACACTCACCTGTTTGGACACCGCCGGAGCGGCTTTGGGACAAGTGATCGTGAGAATGCCATCTTCAAATTCGGCACTAACCTTATCTTCCACTACCGGCGCGGGCAAAGCCACTTGGCGGAAAAACGCACCACTGCGCACTTCTTTGCGGTAATAATTCTTTTCATCCACTTCATGCTCTTTTTTATTTTCGCCCTGAATGGTGAGTACTCCTTTTTCCACGGTGATTTTGACATCGTCCGGATTTACGCCGGCGAGGGGCGACTCCACCACGACCGCTTTGTCGGTCTCATACACATCCATGGCCGGCACAAAGGCCTTCATGGATTGATTTTGCATAGACGGCAAACGATTCATCATCTCCTCCATCTCGGCAAAAGGATCCCACATGGGGTTGTAACGAATGATAGACATATATTTAAAATTATTTCGCCACGATTACCCGGGCCGCACGGATGACGCGCTCGCCCATTTTGTAACCGGGCATTATTTCTTTGATTATTACTCCGGGTTCAGCGCCTTCGACCATTTCCTCACCAGCGGCTTCGTGATACTTCGGATCGAATTTTTCACCCACGGTTTTAATCTCTTCTACGCCATGATTTTTTAAAATATCTACAAATTGACGCAAAACATGTTTTACCCCTTCCACCCAAGCATCGGATTTATCTACGCCGGCAATAGACATTTTCAGATGATCGTACACCGGGATAAACTCTTCCAGAATTTGTTGCTCACTCAACTGCGCCCATTCACCGCGACGTTTGCTGGTTTCGGCTTGTAAATTTTTGTAATCTGCGAGTGCACGTTGCCAACCCATTTTGTATTCATCACATTCTTTTTTGGCTTCTTCGCACTTTTTACAATCGTCTTTTCCAAACCAATTCTTTTTTTCTTTTTTTCCAATCAAAGCATCCAACACTTCTACCACTACCGGTTCGATATCCGCAAGCTCGACGGCATCCTCTGGTTTTATCCAAATATATTCAGTGCCCTCAGTTTTATCCAAAATGATCGGCTGATTTTCGTCTGTCAATCGCGCACGATAATTAAATGACACCAAATGTGTTTGATTTTTCCCATAGTCCAACGGATTGGTCACTTCCAAAATTTTAATCAATTCCAAATCTTTTATATCTAATCCGGTTTCTTCCTTCATTTCTCTTACCGCCGCATCGATAGTCTTTTCGCGGTATTCTACATGCCCGCCCAATCCCAAAAATTTATTCGCCCAATGCGGTGCTCGCACTAGCAAAACTTCTCCTTTGTCGTTAAACACATAAACACCAGCAACTACCTTGGGCATTTTTTTGATTTCAATTTGTTCGTCAGTCATAAAATTACAATAACTCTTTGGCTTTATTAATTAATCCAAAATTACGCGCATAATTCATACGCATCGGACCGAGGAGTGCGAGCAAACTATTATCACCAAACCGAAACGCCAGCACTGAAAGCGCGTTACCAAAATTATGTTCTTTGCCAATAAAATATTTTGGGTCTTTGTCTACTTCTTCAAAAAATCCTTCCAAACACTCCTCGCAGTGGTCAAAAATTTGAGAAAGGTTCGCCACCAGTTCCAATTCGCGCAATTCCGGTTTGGAAAACAAATTCGATAAACCTGTATAATACACTTTTTTAGGTGAAAAAGCGAGAATAATTGTTTCTTGGGTAAGTTCGGCTAATGATTTAGCTAAGTTTTTTTGTCCGATCTCTTGGTCATCTGCCTTCAAAGACATTCCTAGTACATCATTTTCTTTTTTGGTAATTTTGGATTTATTCAAATCAACGGTGGATAAAAAATATTTAAAACCTTTTTCTGTCGGGATTCTACCGGCACTGGTATGAGGATGAGTGAGATACCCTTCTTCTTCGAGTGCGCGCAAATCATTACGCACCGTGGCTTCGCTCCAAACCAAACCACTGGCAGATACCAAAAATTTGGACCCAACCGGTTCGGCTGTCTCGATATGATTCTCGATTACCAAATTAAGTAGTTGTTTCTGACGATCGTCCATATATAAATATGGCTATGAAACAAATTATCACTCTATCCATTTGAGTGATAATATACCAAAAAGTTATCCACAGGTCAAGTAGCTGACACCGGGAGAATCACAATACGAATACATTTATAAATTTTATTTGACAGATAGCCTTATCAATGATAAAGTGTTTAACTTGCTCCGTATGTAGGGCAACGATCTTTCCAACAACATCAAGATGAGGAGAAACCTATATGGCAGAAAAGACGCGCGAAGAATTAGAGGCAATTTTGATTCGGGCCATACAGAAAGCCGCAAAAATAATCGAAGCAGGAGAAAAGCTCCCCTGCACGATTGACGAATTAGCGGCTGACCCGGAAGACAGGAAGATGTTAGAAGCAATCAACAGAACCCAAATAATTGGTCCCGCCACCCCCCTCGATATAGCATGTGTGATTGCTGAAAAAATGGCACAGCAGGCTATGCATCAAGCTCTACAGGACACCACACTGTTTCGTGATCCAATTTGGATCATGGAGCGGCACGATCTAGCGCTGGAAATGATTCGAAGTATGGCAGTGAACTTTGCCAAAGAGCGCCTATCTAATCAACCGGGCTCTCAACCCTGTGAACGCGTAATACTCGTGATGGACGGAGGTCGCGCCGTGATTATGGCACTTTACAGCCTCATTTAGACCGCAAATCCACTATCAACACTGTTCATTACACACACGCCGCCGGGTTTATCCTGGCGGTTTTTTGTATCAAAAAAGAGCCCGTACGGACTCTTTTTTTGGATAAATTTATACTTGGCCAATCGGCGCCATTTCGGACAGTAAAACATTTTCTACATAAATACCACGCGCGTAAAAAATTCTTTCCAGTTCGTTTTTAAGCTCCATTTCTACCGTATCACGCTTGGTGCCGGTAAGATCATTATAATCAAAACGACTAAGTACCATTTTCATGCGACTGCGGATAGTCGGGCGAACAATTTTTTCTACAAAATCCTCGCCGATGGTCTGCCAAATACTAGGGATCTGATGCACATCGAGACGTAGCAAAATTGTCCCTTCCACCCCCACTTTCTTGCCATCTTGAGTCACTGCGGCTATCGGTATATCCCCCATCGCGCGTTCATGATCGGCGTTAAACTGACGATTGATACCATATTCCAAAGTCTGGGTATTGAATAACTTTGCTTTTTGCCAAAATGGAATTTTGAGATGCAATCCCGGGGTTAATACCTTTTTCAATACTCCCCTGCCCAAATCATAAACGCAGGCCACATAACCCGGTGGTACATAAATAAAAAAGCCCTTCAAAACATCGTCGACTACGAACGAATACATTAGCTTATCGAGTGAATCTCCGGCCATATTTTTAATAATTAGGTCGCTTTTTCCGCAGATTTAGCGGGAAAAATAACTTTACGAATAATGGTGATTATATCAGAAAATATCATAGTTGTCAAAATGAAAATACATTTTACCATCGGCAAAATCCATAGGGCAAAAAAGGTAAATACCGGGAAAATAATAAGATAAAACATTTGCGCCTGATTCCAATGTTTGCGTTCATGGTGTTCCCAATAAATAGAAATCAACAAATAGATCGCCACCACTCCCGCCCAAATTGAATCATGCACTGCACTAATGTCAAACCCATAAAAATTATTATTAATTCTGCCCGGCAAATCCATAAAAGCATAAAGTTCTTTTGCCAATCGCTCACCCGACATGCCACGCACAAATACTTGATACAACAATACCAAAACAATAATCTGGACAATCAACATGGTAGTTTTAGCCCAAGGAGAAATCTTGTGCTTTTTCATAATCCGGCGAAAAGCTTCATTTTGAGCCACATGATCATTTTTGAACGCTTTGGCCGCTGATTCCGCCTCTCTCTCTGCTACTTCGTGTTTGAGTTCGTTACGTTCTGAAATAATGTTCAAAGGCAACAGCACGACGCGCAAACTCACCGTCAACCATACCACTGCCCAACCCATGTTATTATTGGCCGCATTAGCATAAAGCCAAATAAGCGCGTTGAGTAACGGCTGAAATAAATAATCGTGCCAAAATAGTGATAAAAGCTGCATAAAAACTATGCCCAATTATAGCACAAAATGGATAAAAACGCAATTATAAATTCAATAATTTGGCTATATATCGCTGAATTTGAAGCTGTTTTGATAGAGAATTCTCTAACTCTATAGCTACATATTTCGGAAAATATCGCGGTGGGTATTGCGTAAGGTAATTCATCTGGGACAAATCAGTAAGAATATGGTGATCGTAACGCAGAGTATGATCGAACTGATCTGGTGTCGGCTCGGGCAATATGGCACTAACATGTCCACATCCGCACGGATATTTCTCGATAATTTTTATCCATTTTTCATACATATCCGGTCTTTGGAGACGCGCCTCTTCCAAATGCGCAAAATCGATACAAATACCGGCGAATTTTTTTATTTCTTGTTCGTCCCAAGGCCAAAAAGTATTTTCTTCAATAAAAATTTTATTCGCGTATTGATACAAATCTTCCCCAATTGGAAATTCTTTTAAAGAATGAATATTAAACACTTCGGCGCCCCAATGATTGATAAAATATTCCATCTCCACAGCATCTACATCTGATCGCAAATGCAAAAAAGGTATTTTTTTCAAATTGGTTTTTTCCAAAGCCGCAAAAAGTTCCGTGCGCTCTTTTTTGTCGATACAGGTGACAAACACCGCCGCGCTGGAAATACCCAAAGAATCAATTTCTTTCACTTTATCTCGCCAACCATTTTTTGTTATACAAGTAATGCTGGGTAAAAAATTAACCATAGAAAAAATTAATAAGCCGAAGGGCGAGCGATAGACTCCCAAATCATTTCAAAATAAGATCGGTGGGTTTGGGCCACATCTTTACTCTCGATAACAATCAACATGTTCTCAAAATTAGAGGAAATTATCGCCACTTTGTCTCCGTAAATAATTTCAATAGCCGGCAAAGGAAAGCGTATATCTACCAACCTCGATTCGCGATTCTCCTGTTTGTCTTTTTTGATAATTTCACGAGCGTATAACGAATCAGAAATCAGCTGTCGACTCTTGATACCCAATTTTCTTTTTTCTTTAATGATCCAATTAACTATATAACTTTCAGACACAAAGGTTAAAAACTCTTTACCCGAAGTGGTAATCAACCACTCCTTCATGCCCGAATGGATAAGATCTCGCCAAAAATTTTTAAATCCCTCTCGACCTCGATAAAAAATAAATTGCGGATGTTGCGTAACAGCTCCTTGATGAATCGCTTTCAAATCGGAAATACTACGAAATATTTTTTCCCGACGTTCATCAAAGTTGGTAAGCAACATTTCTGGTGACTGTGCTACCAAAAAAGTCTTATTTTTACGCCGCACTACATTTAGAATTCCCATATCTTCCATATCATCAAGTAACGAATAAATACTAGTACGTCTAATACCGGACTTCTTGGCCAAATCTTGTACTGTGGATAATCCAGATTCCAAACATGTCAAATATAATTTGGCCTGTTTAGAATTTAGCCCAAAAGCGGAAAGTGAATCTAATAATGGATTGTTATTGGCCATAGTACCCATATTTTATCAGATAATTTGACTACGGTCAAATGTTGTCGAAAAAATCGACAAAAATTATTGAGAGTGGGCCTATTCGGGCATAATATAAAGTTAGAGTAAAAAACATAATTTAAATAGTATGAAACAAACAAAATCCCAAATCAAAAAAATCGGCTGGGGGTTTGGTCGTTGCAATATGAACTGTCGCCACTGCTATAATGCCTCTGGAAAAAATACTATTGCGCATAATTTACCCGATCTAAAAATTATCGCAGATAAAATTTGTAGTCAAGGTATCACGGATATTAATTTCGGCACTGGTGAATTTTTCATCAATCCCAATGCTATGGCTACAGCTCAGTACATTAAAGAAAAATATCCACAAGTAAAACTCGGATTGACCAGTAATGGCTACAGTGTGATCGCCATGGATAAAACCGCGCTCAAAAATATCTTTCATGATGTAGATATCTCGGTAGATTTCCCAAACAAAGAAAGACACAATGATTTTCGTCGTCATCCACTAGCCTGGGATTGGGCCAATCGTGCTTTACAAATCTGCCAAGAGTTAGACATGCCGCGCTCCGTTGTGACTTGTGTAAATGCCGAGACGACTGATGCCGATATAGTCGGGCTGTTACAACTTGCCAAAAAATACCAGACATCTTTACGTGTCAACTGGTTTCGACCTACCGGCCGAGGTGAAAAAGATTTATGTATTACCGCTCATAGATATTGGCAAATTATCCAGCTACTCACAAAACACGCAATATTTGAAGGCTTGTCCGACCCCCTACTTCGCGCTTTTCTCACTGATGCCAAAACGGCTGACCCGTGCGCTTGCGGCTGGACATCGGCACGCATACAACAAGATCTCACCGTCACACCCTGTGTATTTCTCAAGGGCGAGCAGTGGGGCTCGGGTCATATTCTAAGTGATTCATTAGATAAAATTTATGAACACAAAAATTTTCGGGCGGTACGATTACGTCGACCGAACATTTGCAAAACATGCCAGCATTTCTCAACTTGTCATGGGGGCTGTGCCAGTCGAGCATTCTTACAGGCCGGCGGCTTAAACAAACCGGACGCTTATTGCCCACTGTCTAATTCCGAAATTAAAAAAATAATTGAAATAGTGAAAAAAAATATTATAGTTGAAGATTCAGACAAAGTTCATAATGGCTATTTGTGTACTTTAATTATTAAACCCAAATAATATGAATAACACTCCTCGCGCACTACCAAAATTGGATTTTAATATTACAAATCGTTGTAATTTTCGCTGCATCCACTGTTGTTTCCAATCAGGCGAAATAATGCCGGAAGAATTCTCTGTAGAAAAAATCACCACAGTATTGCAAGAGTTCAAGAACCTGGGCGGACAACGAATCGATATTACAGGGGGAGAACCGCTCACCCGACCCGATCTGGAAGAAATAATTAGTGTTGCAAAAAAATTAGAACTAAAAATTGAGCTGGTTACCAACGGCTCGCTGCTTACCGCAACCAAATTAAAAAAATTCAAAACACTGGGGGTAGATGGTGTAGCCATTAGCATGGATGGTTCATGCCATGAAATCTATCGCAAAATCCGTCCCATCACCAAAACTACCTATGATAGGATAATTGAGAATATCAAAACCTGCGTCAAATTGGGATTTTACACCAAAATAAATACTGTGGTTTTCAAATCAAACTTTAAAGACTTAATTAGCATAAACGATCGATGTTTGGAATGGGGTGTGCAAGAACAAGGATTTTATTATTTTACCCCGGTTGGTCGCGGCGCTAGCAGCCCCGGCGAAGTAGTAGATCCCATGTTGTGGCTACAACTGGTACGCACCCAATTGGCACCACGCCAAAATAGAATAAAGCTATCAATTGAGACTCCCCTTCTAGAAAATATATTAGGTGGAAAAACTAATACAGCCTGCTACCTAGAAAATCCTTGGCACTTACAAATTTTACCAGATGGCAATGTGTATCCTTGCGCGATTATGGCATTTTACCATCGTCCCTGCGGCAATTTAAACTTGCAAACACTCACCGAAATTTGGACCGACCCAAAATTATGGAATGGGCACTATTACAAACAAAATGTATTACCATTATTTAAAAAATTTGGCGGCTGTGTATGTTTTAACGACAATTTTAAGAAACAAATTGATTCGGGAAAATTCAAATTTGCCTGTTTAATGTGTAAACTTAAAACAGAAAATTTTATTTTATAAATCATATGAAAATAAATCCCCGCGGCAGAATAATAGTGCTGGAAGGTTTGGATAAATCAGGCAAAACTACTTTGGCTAAAGCGATTTTGAACCGATTCGGAACACAAAGTTATTTTTACCAAAAAGGGATATGCTCTAACACCTGGATAGGTCATCTGAGCGCACATCACCCCAGCACACGATTGTTTGCTCTGGAATCAATTTATATCGGCTGGAAAAATTATCTAAAAACATTGTGTGGAATAAGTGTGATTCAAGATAGGTGTATTGTTTCGGCAATGTGTCACTTGCCGTTAGCGGGAAAACTTTATAATATTTTAATATTGCGCTTAGCTGCTGCAATAATACCAAAACCGGATATTTTGGTTTTTTGTACAGTAGATAAAAACAAGAGAATAAATCGGCTTAAAAATGACGCAGATAACATTCATCATCGTTGGTTAGTAGAACACCCTGATTATATAAACAGAAGAGAAGAAGCTTATCGTAATTATTATAATCAATTTAATAAAACAAAAATGATCGTCGATACGACCGATTATTCGATAGCAGAAGCAACCACTCAAATTATTAACACAATTAACACAACTAACAATTACGACACAAGTCTACAACCGGAATTCTATTAACGATCGGGTCATACTTGACACACTCAATACTTATAATTTGACATCATTTCTGGTAATGGCAATATTTATTTGCCGAGGCATAATTTTTATCAATACCAAAGTCAAAGCAACTCCAATCATACCCAACACGGTAAAAGCGGTAGATATACTAAATATATCAGACAATAGACCGGCCAAAATAGGTCCTATAATATAACCTAAATTAAACGAGAAATCCTCCAAACCTTCAATTTCACTCTCGGCAATCGGCTTTTCGGAAATAAAATCGGTATAAACGCCATTCACAGCAGGTAAAGAAGCCCCTATGAATAACGAAGCCACAAATGTGATACTCATTAAAATAAATATATTGTTCCAAAAAGCAAAGCTGGTCAAAAATAATGACCCGATGAATAATGAATATGCCGCAGTTCTTTTTTTACCAAATTTTTTAGCAATTGATCCCACAAACCAACCAATTATTACAGCTGGCAAGGTATACATTGTGAGAAACAAGCCTCCTAATTTCCCCAACTCGGAATTTTCAGCGTAAAGTGGTCCGAGTGTCCAAAAAAATGATTCTACTAAAAAAATAAAAAAAGTAATCAGCAACACTGGCAGCATAAACTTAGTCAATTTACGCCAAAGGTGAATTTCCACTAAAATATTTCTTTTACGATGAGTGTGTTCGTCGGCTATAATGGGACCGTGTTTTTTGGCCAAAAAATTTAAAACGATAAAAAATAAAAAAGAAACAACTAACACAATGAGGCCAAAGTACATAGCCCAACGATTGTCTGTTCTGGTAACAATCAAACCAACAATTATCGGGGCCAAAACACAGGCGATAGCTCGAAACACTTGTACTATTCCAAAGTTATTGGTGAATTCTTCTTTTTTGGTATAACGTCCGATAAAACTAAAAACACCAAAACCTATCATGTCATAATATATACCCCAAAGAGCCATTACAAAAATAAAAAACCACACGGAGCTGGCTTCCCAAAGTAAAAATGGATAAACTGCGCAAACGGCAAACATTATTAAAAAAAGCCTGCGAAAATTAGTATTGCTAAATATGCGACACACTGCAAAATCAAAAATCGCTCCAGCAAAAGAAGATGATGCAATAATTAAACCGAGGACAGTTGTGCTAAAATCATGATCAGCAATCAGGATCGGCGACATATACGACATGGTGGCATCAAATAACGTCCAAAACAAAGCCATCACTGCCAAGACAAAAACCATCGGCCGACGCTGGTGGTCGGAAGTGTTAAAATTTGAGGCCGATCTAGTTAGCATAAAACTTGCATAATAAAAAGTGCGGAAGGAGAGGGATTCGAACCCTCGATACCTTTCGGTATA
>CAYXJO010000010.1:0-49466 GCA_964465205.1 uncultured Gammaproteobacteria bacterium | reverse complement strand
ACAAAAATTTTACCTTAGCGTCGGTAATCGCCTGGAGCATGTTTGGCCCACTGGCTCTGGTGGGAGCGGTGGCGTATGGTATTATGAATAATATAATGATAGTACCATTACAATATTGGGCCGGTAAACAGAATCAAAAAGCTAATTAATTTTTTTATGTCATTTTCTATTGGAATTGTTGGTCTGCCAAACGTGGGGAAGTCCACTCTGTTCAACGCGCTCACACGCAGTAAACAAGCTCAGGCGCAGAATTATCCATTTTGCACGATTGATCCCAATGTTGGTGTGGTAGAAGTACCAGATGAACGTTTGACCAGACTCTCCGAGGTGTCTAAATCCAAAAAGATTATTCCAACCACAATTGAGTTTGTGGATATTGCTGGTTTGGTGGCGGGTGCTAGCGAGGGAGCGGGTTTAGGTAATAAATTTTTATCACATATCCGAGAGGTGGATGCTATCGCTCAGGTGGTACGTGCTTTTTCAGATACTAATGTTATTCATGTGAATAACAAAGTGGATCCGACCGGAGATGCCGCGGTAATCAATTTGGAATTAATTTTGGCCGATTTGCAAACAGTTGCCAAACGATTGGATGGTGCGCGCAAGTCAGCTAAGGGCGCAGCGGCAAAAGACTTTGAAAAGCAAATCAGCTTGTTTGAGCGTGTGAAAACACAATTGGAGGCCGAGAAGCCAGCACGCGAACTAGAATATGATGAAGAAGAGGCAATAATGATGAAGGAACTGTGTTTGCTTACCATGAAGCCGATGCTCTACGTGGTGAATGTGGACGAGAATCCGGCAAGCGCTCAAATTCCAAATTTGAGCAAGCCGGGTACAGAGCAAATTGTGGTGAGTGCGAAGCTAGAAGCCGAGTTGGCCGATTTGAGTCCGTCAGACGCCAAAGAGTTCTTGAAAAGCGCCGGTATGGCTGAAAGTGGTTTGGACAAACTAATTAAGGCTAGCTATAAATTGTTAGATTTGGTGACATTTTTGACCTCAGGCGAGCCGGAAACACGTGCTTGGACCGTCAAAGCGGGCGCCAAAGCGCCGGAAGCCGCCGGTGTAATACATACTGATTTTGTAAAAGGATTCGTGAAGGCGGATGTTTGTGATTGGCGAGATTTTGTGGAGTATGGTGGTTGGGCGCATATCAAAGAGAGTGGAAAGTTGCGTTTAGAGGGTAAGGATTATGTGGTTCAGGATGGTGATACAGTATATTTTCATATTAACACCTAGATAACTAAAAAGCGACACATAATGAGTGTCGCTTTTTAGTTAGTACTAAATTTGGCAACTGACAAAACGCCAAATTTCTCTCCCAACTTTTTGGTTGGGTCGCGCGTATAATAAATAGTCTTTGTTTGCGAGTAGGGGCGCGGTTGCTAATCCAATATCTTTGATGTCGTCCTGGATATTAATTGTAATCCATCCATTCTTATGTTTAAAACGAGGCACTATAAACACAATTGTACCAGATGACTTTAACACGGATTTAATTTGTTTAAGTGCAGTGATATATAATTTTTTAAGAGTTTGAGCTTGTTCGGTAATTTGAAGCTCGGTCTCTTGCCCGGTTAATGGTTTGCCCAGATAAGGTTCGGTAATGACAGCGTCAATTGATTGGGGAGTGATTTTGCTAGAAAGATTTTGTGCGTCGGCAATCATCAACTGTGGTTCGGCGGTAATATTGGGGTTTTGCTTTTTAAGCCAATTGAAGTTCGTTTGTGAGTCAGCGATGGCTTTCTCTGAAATATCAGTACCCATAATATGTCGATACCCCAATAGTGCCGCTTCGGACACTATTGTACCAGAACCACAAAATGGATCTAATAGAATACTATCAATTTTTGGTTGCGCCAAATTAATCATCATCATTGCTAATTTTGGTGGAAGCATGCCAGAGAGATCATCGCGTCCCGGACGACCAAAATCACGTGTGGCAAATTCCTCAAAAGGTTGTACAGCCACAGTTTTTGCCAAGTCAAACCGACCATTATTTTTACGTATCAAAAATTCTACTCCTCTTCCACACAAACCGTTTTTGGTCACAGTGACTGAGGACAGTATTGGTTCATAGTTGAAAACATGACGTACTGATCGGTCGGATGATTTGAGTGTTTGTTTGATTTTTTTACCCCAATTGCCAATTTGGGCAGCTGTCTGGCGCGGTGGCGACATGTCGTCGTAGACACTGATACCAAAGTGTATTTTGCCAGTCACCGCAGTTAGCTCTTTGGCAGCGGCCAAAAGTAGTTCGCTTTCGGATAGGTTGGTAAATAATTCCAACCCTATTTTGATAGTGCCACCCAGGCGAGCAATTAGTTGTTTGGGGTCACCTACTGGTTGTGGAGTTTTTAGAATATTACTGAGTCCGTCGTAGCTATCTTCTTGATAACCTAAAACGGCAGATATTTCTGCCGCAGAGAGTAGTTTTTCTCTTCCCAATATAAACCAATGCATAATTATTGTTTTTTTGTTGAAGTGGGCGTAGAGGTCGCCGACACTACTATATTATATTGGAACAAATTACGCAAATCATCGGGTATGGTGGTGGGTTCTAGGTGTTTGTCGACAGCAGTACGCGCGCGTTCGAATTCATTCATGTCGACATTATCCATGCCCAACTCAGAGCTAAGTACCATGATGTTATAAGAGTTAGATAGGGTAGTAAAAATATTTTTGTATACAAATAACATGGTATACATGCCGCCAGCCAAAATAATACCAATAGTGAAGAAGT
Organism: uncultured Gammaproteobacteria bacterium; assembly: GCA_964465205.1. GTDB lineage: Bacteria > Patescibacteriota > Patescibacteriia > Magasanikbacterales > GWA2-37-8 > CAYXJO01. Next base: position 46,726 of record CAYXJO010000010.1, on the reverse strand, counting down.
AGGCAATACGCCAGCCCAAGAAACGACGTTTTTTGGCTGGGGTTAGTTTTTTTAATAAATCACCCAGATTGATATTTAAGTTATTAACTGGCATAAAGTAGTAAAGTAATGCGCATTACTGTCCAACCAGTATCAGAGCCGTCGCGATTTTGGGTGGGAGTAAGACTAAAACTGCCGATGTTGAAGAAGTATGGCCCATGTTCCAATGCATTGGCGTACTCCAATAATTGAGCATATTTTCCAGAAACAGTCAGATTAAATTCTATTTGTTTGTTATTTATTTTGTCGAGGTTGGTATTATCGATTCCTTGTTCGATATGAAAATCCGTAGCAGTATCTTCGAGCAAGGTAATCAGTTTTAGTTCGTCCCCTAGGCTATAAAGATATTTTTCGAACCCAGCCACCTGTTCTTTGATGGCTATTACTTTTTCTTTGGTAGAGTGCAGACGTCGGACGTTTTCGTATTTTTTTTCTAAATAGTTTCGCAATTCTACCGTATCAGTATTGATGTTATTGATTTGTTTGGAAGTGGGGTAGATAACCCCGACTACTATTGCAATCACAATCAAACTACATGCTCCCAGTATGATTGAATGGCGTTGTCCGGTGGTTAAATTAGCAAATTTAGACATATATTTATTCATCAATAGGGCGAGTGACTGGTCGTGGACGTGATGCGACTGCGGTATTGCGAATACTTGGTAGCCCTACGAGATCAGTTTGGTATTCAAAATTTATATTTTCTTTTTGTAATAGTTGAGTAGTGGGCATCGTGGCTGGTTTTAGCCATTTTATTTTTTTGAGTATTTCTTGATACATTAGCAGGTCGTTTCGAGTACGAGCAGTGCCAGAAATAAGGAAACGTTGTGTCCGACGATCGATGTTAATAGTGTTCAATTTAATGTTGTTCGGCAGAGTTTGGGTTATTTCTAGAATTTTGGGCAGAATGGGCAAATAGTCGGCGTTGGCATCGTTGACACGGCGGATGATGTTGTTGATACGCCTGACTTCTTGATTATATCCACTGTAATCACGGCCAATTAGTAGTGCGCTTTGGGTAAGATTGTTAAATTCACGCACTAATAATGTCCAGCTTAATACTAAAATAACTGCAAACAAACACAAAGCAACAATTACAAATTCTAGCATGTTTTTGAGAAATAAAATCTGGATCAGTTGATTGAGTTTGGCGCGTCGGTCCGGGGGGAGTAAATTGAGATCAATAATCATCATATTAATCGAGGATTGGTTTGGCGGCTCGTAGTGCCAGTCCAATAGCCGAGGCCATACCGCGAGCATCAAGATTATCTTGTTCAGTAAATTTGGAATTAAAAAGATTCTTCCAAGGATGACCGGGGTGGGCAGAAATTTTTAGTTTACGCGAGATAAAATTATCAATATTTTTCAAGTTGGATATCCCGCCGCACATAGTGATGTGGGTAATAGGGTTAGTGTTCACAAAGTGTTCTTTGTAAAAATTAAGAGCGGTTTTCATTTCTTCGATTAACCCTTCGGCTAAACCAGTTACGGCTTTGAGATAGCGCGGATAACTTTCGTTATAAGCGAGACCGTTTTGAATTTTTATTTTTTCAGCCACTTCATAGTCCACTTTTAGCTCTTGCATTAAGGCCATGGTGATTAGTTCGCCAGAGAAATTGAGTGTAGTGGTAAATTGAATACTGCCACGATCGTAAATAATCAAACTAGACCGGGTGGCGCCAAGGTCTAGGATAACTCTCGCTTCGCCGTCATAACTTTTGTTGGCAGTAATCATGGCTCTAGCAATGGCGATAGCTTCGATTTCCATAGCAATAGGCGTGAGGCCAACACTGTGTAATAAGTATGTATACGAATCGGCTACGATTTTTGGGGATGCTCCTATTAGCACTTGGGCTACGCGAGCATGTGAATCGTTGATATTGGCAACATACCAATCGAGATAGGTTTCCTCGAGATCGTACGGTAGATGCCGGCGGGCATGAAAATTCACATCATCCGTCGTGATTTGACTGGGCGGAGTTTCGATTTCTATTAGCTTTAAAAAAGTTTTTGGTTCAGGTAAGTCGGCAATAACCCACGGTGATCGGATTGCTTTTTGATTATCATTTTTATCAAGCAGTTGAATAATTTTTTTGCGTACCATTTCCGGCTGTTGCAATTCTCCATTGACGATATATCCGGGTGGTAAAGTAACGGAACGAGAATTTTTGATTACAAATATTGGCTGTTTGCGAAACGTCGTTTGTCTTTCTAATTGCAAAAGTTTTATGGAGAGGTCTCCAATATCCAAGCCAAACGCATCAGTAAAAGGATTATTTAAAAACATATTACATGCTTTGAGCCAAGGAATACATCGGTGCGATTACAGCCATGGCAATCACTGCCACAGCCAAACCCAAGACTAGAATAATGACTGGCTCGATGATGGTAGAGAAGTTGCGCATGGTGGCATCCACTTCGTCACTATAATATTCGGACATTTCTTTGAGCATGAGCTCTACTTGTCCGGATTCTTCGCCAACCATTATCATTTCTGTGACCATGGGCGGGAATGTTTGTGGAAAGCGGGCGAGAATTTGTGATAGTGGTTCACCTTTTTTGAGAGTTTCTGAGGTGGCGATCAGCTGTTCGCGGTAAACTAAATTTCCTTGTACCTCAGCAGTGGTGCGTACGGCGTCTATGATGGGAATGGCGCTTTGTAATAGGGCGGAGAGTGTCATGGTGAAACGTGCCAAATTAATTTTTTTAAGAATTAACCCGGCAATTGGCAAATGCAAATTGAATCCATGTACTGCGCGGCGGATTTTTGGTTTGGTTAGCAACCAGCGAGCTAGAAATATAAAAGCAACAAAGCCAATCAACACCCACAAACCGTAGTTTTGTAAAAAATTAGTGAACCAGATCAACACTCGGGTGGCTAGGGGTAATTGGGCGTGAAACTCTTGAAACATGATGAGTAGTTTGGGGAGAATGACTACCACTACTTCAATACCAATACCACCCATAGCGACTAAAATTACTGCCGGATAAATCATTGCTCCACGAATACGAGCGTTTAGTTCGTGGGTTTTGTGCATTTGTTCATAAATATTTTTGAGCGAATCCTCCAGTTTACCTGCAGTTTCGCCGGCGGCCATCATACTAACGTAGATAGGCGGGAAAATTTTGGGATATTTGGATAGAGCTTCGCTCAATTGTTGGCCTTTCTCTACGTCGGCCTTTACAGATTTTATCACCAATCGGAGTTTTTTGTTCTCTGTTTGCTCACTCAAAATTTTGAGAGCCGTAATAATAGATAATCCGGCCTTGGTCATGATCTGCAAGTGGTGGATAAACAACATTTTGTGCGCGAATGGCACACGAGTGATATAGGTATCCACCCAGTCGTTGAGTTTTTGTTCAAGAGGAGAAAGTTGTCGCGGTGCTTTTGGCATAGTTACTCTTTGGTTACACGTAATATTTCCGAGATAGTGGTAAGACCCATTTTGGCCTTGAGTAAACCATCTTCGAGCATGGTGAGCATACCTTTACTACGAGCGTAATCGCGAATTTCATTGGCTGTGGCATGTTCGTTTATTTTTTTAGTTAGCGCTTCGTCAATTTCCATGACTTCGTATATGCCCACGCGACCCTTGTAGCCGGTATTGCCACAACGTCGGCATCCTTCGCCTTTATAGAATGTCATGGCGTCCATCTGTTTTTCGTTATCGGCTAGCTTGAGATTGTTTTTGAATAGCTCCAAAACCTTGTCAGTATCAAATACTCGACCCAGTTCGGTCAGGGCTGGTTTGTCCAGATTATATTCTTTCTTGCAGAATGAACATACTTTTCTCACCAGGCGTTGCGCTACTACAATATTGGTGGTGTAGGCTACCAAAAATGGCGCTACGCCCATATCAATAAGACGCGGTAATGTAGTGGGAGCATCATTGGTATGCAGGGTAGATAACACTAGGTGGCCGGTCATAGCAGCGTGAATAGCAATCTCGGCAGTTTCACCGTCGCGGATTTCACCAACCATGATAATATTGGGGTCTTGGCGCAAAAGCGAGCGTAGTCCGGCAGCAAAAGTAAAACCAACTTTGGGATTGATTTGGCTTTGATTAACACCGGGCATGCGATATTCAATCGGGTCTTCTACTGTGGATATATTGACCCCTGGTTGGTTGAGAATGCCTAACACAGAATACAAAGTAGTAGTTTTGCCCGAACCGGTCGGACCGGCAACCAGGATCATACCGTGTGGCTTCTTGATGGCTGATTCGACTAGTGCGCGCGCTTTGTCTAGAAAACCTAATTGATCCAATGAGACCGGCTTTGTCCCTTCATGCAATAGACGCATTACTATTTTTTCACCATCATATACCGGCAGAATGGAGACACGAAAAGCGAGCTTTTCTTCTTGGACTTGGATCTTGAAGCGTCCGTCTTGCGGGATCATGTGTTCGTCGAGTTTGAGGTTGGATAGAATTTTGACGCGCGCGGTAATGCCATTTTGGATAGCTTTAGGCAGGGTCATCACTGGTTTGAGCATGCCGTCGATACGATAACGTACGGTGACTTCTTTTTCGCCGGGTTCAATATGAATATCCGAAGCGTTTTCGTATACCGCGTGTTCTAAGATACTATTCACAATATTGATAATTGGCAGCTCTTCGGCGGCTTTTTTCAGCTCTTTTGTACTAGTATCGCCACCGGTAGCATCCTGAATTACGCGCAGGTCGTCTTCTAGCTCGGCATGATAACGACGCAGTGCGTCTTTGAGGTCAGACGGTGTGGTAATGAATACTTTTGGCTCTAAACCGGTTTTGCGATGTAGAAATTCCACGGTTTGAATGTCGGTAGGGTCGGTCATTGCCAATTTGATGGTGTCCTTGTCGGTGTCAAAAGCCACCACCTGATGTGTGCCTGCTACTGGGCCGGGGATAAGATTGAGAACTTCTTTCTTTATTTCTCGTCCTTTGAGTGCGACAAACTCCACATTCATTTCGGTAGCTGCTTTCTCATATAACTGGGCTTCGTCTATTAGATTATCTGCCACCAATACTTCTTCCAGTGTTTTGTTGGTTTTTTGGGCTTTTTCTATTGAAGCGCGTATATCTTCCGGTTTGATGTTGAATTGATATTTTTTGATTATGAGTTTTAGGTTTTTCTCTGATAACATAAAATTTTTGGACAGACTTTCCGTTTGGTATTATATCATAAAAGTTGGATGGCGACCAATAATTAGAGAGGTTGGACTAGGGTGATTAATTTTGATAAGATACAGTCAGTGTATTTTATAATAGAGTAATTTTGATTGCCACAGAAAAATGATATGCTTTGGATTTTATCTATTTATACCGCCGGTGTCATCATATTAAGTTGGAAGAATTTTCGTACCAGCATCGCACTGTTGATATTATGTTTACCAACTTATTTAATACGGGCCAAAATCGGGCCGCTACCCACTTCTGTATTGGAGGTTACTTGGGGGGCCGTAATTTTGGTGTGGCTTATTAGGTATGCACGCACAGATTGGGGGCAGATCGTGGGGGCGGTCAAGTCCCGGCCGCGATTTTTTGTTTTAGTAGCGTTGTTTTTTGTAGCTTCGATAGCTGGCATTTTTGTGAGTGGTTGGGATACGACTAATTATTGGTCAAATATCTACAAAGCACTAGGTATATGGCGGGCGTATTTTTTTGAGCCAATGGTATTATTTTTTGTATTATTGGGTAGAATAAAAAATAACGCATTGCTAGTGGAAGATGTTGTGAAGTTTTTGATTTGGTCGGGAATAAGCGTGGCGTTGGTAGCAATATCACAGAAATTATTTGGTTGGCCATATGCACCGAGCCTATGGAATGATGTATTGGGTAATAGAGCAACCTCATTTTTTACCTCGCCCAATGCAGTGGGGCTGTATTTGGGGCCGTTAGTAGTTTTGGCGATTATCAGGTTTTTGAAAAATGAGACGATTGCGGATTCATTGTGGACATTTCTGTTTGTTTTGGCAATCATATTCTCATGGTCACAAGGCGCTTGGTTGGCGCTAGTGGCCGCTGCGGTGGTGGTTATTTTTTTGCTAGGCAAACGCAAAACAGCGATTGTGTTGGTGCTTTTGGGTATGGCAGTGGCATTATATTGGGGCCCAGTAAGAAATGCAGTTACATTTTCTGACCGAGCTAGCCAGAATCGATTGGTATTATGGGGTTATTCTTGGCAATATTTTACCGCATCGCCCGCGCGTTTTGTGGGCGGCGCGGGGCTACGTCAGTTTTTTGGGAAAATACAATATCCATTTTTTATCCAAAATAGTAAAATGATGGAGAAGTTAATTTATCCCCATAATTTTTTTATTAATTTTTGGAGCGAGATTGGGCTAATAGGTGCATTGTCATTTTTGGGCATAGGCGTATATTTATTTCTTATGGCGGCGCATATTTTTCGACAGGATCGTGTTTTGGGAGCCGGGCTGGTCGGATTGTTGGTGGTATATTTTGTGCACGGTTTGGTAGATGTGCCCTATTTTAAAAATGATTTATCTTTTATTTTTTGGTTATATGTTTTGGTATTATTTTTATCAAATAATTACCATGCCGGGGGTAGTGGTGCACGAACTTAGCCATGCGTTTTTTTGTGTTTTTTCCGGCGTGAAAATTCGCAAGACGAAATTATTTCAAATGGGTGGCCCAGTGGCTGGGTATGTGGTGCATGATGAACCACAGAAGTTTTGGCAGGGGTTTTTTATTACTATCGGACCACTGATAATTAATTCAGTTTTGGCTATTTTTTTGTTTTCTTTTGCGGTGGCGCCGTGGAACGAGTGGCAGCCGTGGGTGGCGGTATGGCTCGCAGTGGCAATTGGGCTGCACGCGATTCCTTCTACCGGCGACGCGCGTTCATTGTTTCAAATGACCAATCATCGGTTTTGGAGAAATCCGTTAGTGATAGTGGCTTATCCTTTTGTACTAGTGTTGTATATTTTTAATTTATTAAAGAGATTAAAAATTGATTTTATTTTTGTGGGGTTGCTGTATTGGTTGGGAAGATGGTATTTGAAGGGATAGGATTTTAAATTATTATATCAAAACTGTCGTTTGTCGGCAGTTTTTGGTATGTATGGTCTCTAGTTGACTTTTTGTCGTTTTTGTTTATACTACTCGCAGAGAAGCGGTTTGGTAGATTGTAATTATAACTAGGCGAAAGCCAGAGGAGGTCACATGACGGACGAGAAGCGCGGTGTGTTTGGCGACTACGTCAGCAGTGGCGTAGACTACAGCAAAATGGACCCATTCAAACGTGCGGCTCTGCAAAGGGCCCAGGCTACGGTGCCGAACTTGATCGGCCAACGCGGCTTTCGGGTGGTGGAGGGCAGTTACGGCGAGAGTGCGTTTCTCGTCGAGACACCAGAATTCATCCTGGCTCACGTCCTTGAGGGATTGGGGACAAAGAACGTGGTGGCCGAAGCCATGTATCGGCTGACCGGCAAACCGTACTATCACGCCGTCGGCCAATGCAACGCCGCCATGATCATCAACGACCTGATCACCACTGGCGCTATGCCGGTATCGATCATGCTCTACGTCGCGGCTGGCAACTCGGACTGGTTCAAGGATGAGCTGGCCGCTCTAGATCTCGTAAAGGGGTTTGGCGATGCTTGTGATTTGGCCGATGTGGTGTGGGGAGGAGGCGAGACACCCACACTGCGAGACATCATCGCCCCTGGTACGGTGGATCTGGCCGGTTCGGCCACCGGTATCATCGCGCCGAAACACAACAAGGTCGAGAGCCGGTGGATTCGCCACGGTGATTCGATCATCTTGATCAAGAGTTCGGGTGTGCATGCCAATGGCATCACCAAGATCCGGGATGTGGCCGCGGCTTTGCCAAAGGGCTATCTCACAGAAATGCCCGGTACCGCCGTTGTTTTCGGCGAGGCCGTATTGGCTCCGACGATCATCTACAAGAAATTGGTCGGCCAGTGTCTAGCAAAGGGCGTCGACCTGCACTACATTGTGAATATCACCGGGCACGGCTGGCGCAAGCTCATGCGTCCGGTGGAGTCATGGGCGTACTTCATCGACAGGATCTGTACACCCCAGCCAGAGTTCAGGGTGATCCAAGAGGTCACCGGCATGACCGACCGCCAAATGTACGGCGACTACAATATGGGTGCTGGATTCGCCCTCTATGTTGCGCCGGAGCATGCGGACAAGACGATCAGTATTGCCCAGCGTACCGGATACGAAGCACTGTGCGCTGGTTACGTCGAGAAACCAGCAGACGGCAAGAAGCGCGTTTGTATCCGTCCGCTCGGCATCGAGTACAGCGAGGAGGAGCTGCAGGTTCGATAGTCATCCAACTGATCTTTCGTTTTTAGGTGCCCACCGCGAGGTCGGCACCTATTTTTGTTTTTTATCTTGACAACCGTATTTTTTTATTGTATAATCCTAAAATAACATCGCGGGGTAGAGCAGCCTGATAGCTCGTTGGGCCCATAACCCAAAGGTCGCGGGTTTAAATCCCGCCCCCGCAACAAGACAAAAACCACCGTTAGGTGGTTTTTTGGTAACAAAAATCCCCAGCGCTCCTGCGCTGGGGGGGTAAAAGAACTGTGTTTGAATCTACGAAGCGAAGTACTGCGCGACCGTTTCCGCCAGCTCGCGTTCATGGTCCATGGTGTTTTCGAAGGCGGAGCGTTCCTCCATCTGTCGTATGATGCCTTCTTGAAGAGCTTTGATCTGCTCGTTCAGCCGTGCGATCTGTTCTTGCGCCTGTGTGATGTGCTGTTCGGAGTTGCGCGCATTTTCCGCGTCTTCGCTTTTGATGCGGTCGATCCGCGCTTCTGCCTCGGCGGCGAGAACCACCTTCCCGTCCATGATGTTGACCACCATCGGCACGAGGAAGGCGACGACTTTTTTGGCGGTTTCGTCGTCGCCAAAACGCGTTTGGGCTTCCCGGTAAACGGCGATGGCCTTTTCCAGTCCAAAAGTCGGCTGTGGCGGCGGAGTAGTGGGTTGAATAGCGGTTTCCTCAATGTGCTGTTGAGGGACTTCGGACTTTTGCCAGAATTTCCAGTTCATGATAACACTCCTTTGTTTGGCGGTTGTGACACGTTGGGGAAGGATTTCCCCCAACACTCGATTGTAGTCTGTAAAGGAACTGTTGTTTCATTTCAAGAAACAGATAACAATACTTCAATTTTATCTTTTTGTCAATATTTTAGACTCAAATTAAGTATGGTTTGACAAATCGCCTATTTTATGCTATAATAAGAGCAAATATAGTCATAAATATATAGTATTTATATGTCTAAAATATAGACACATATGTATTTTGGCTAATTTTGGCCAAGTAATTATCAACATAAATATGGATTTAACACAGACATTAACTGCGCTAGGCATTGACGACAAGCAAGCCGCTGTTTATTTGGCTGCGTTGGAGTTGGGCACTGCCACTGTGGGCGAGGTGGCCAAAAAATCTGGGGTGAAGCGAACTAGTGTATATAATTTTCTACCAGAGATGAAACAGCTTGGATTGATTTCCGAAATTAAAAAAGGCCGCACCAGCCTAGTAGTGCCGTCCGACCCCCAAGTACTTATTGTGCGTGCGCAAGAAAATTTAAAAAATATCAAATCTGCCATACCTGAGCTAATGGGACTATTTAGTCTGCCGGCACATAAGCCAAAAGTGAAATTTTATGAAGGCGTAGAGGGTATCAAAACCGCCTATCAAGATATTTTAGACACTGGTGAGACTATTTATGGGTTGTCCGATTATGAAAAGATGTTTACTCTGATTGATGCTGATTATCTCTGGTCTTTTCCGTCGGAACGCACCAAAAGAAAAATAAAGTTTTTTGGCATTGCCCAGGATGGACCAATGGGACGCGCGGTGAAACAAAAAGACAAAGCTCAACTACGCGAAACTCGCCTGGTAAAATCAAATTTCGAGACCGAAATAAATATTTATGGAAACAAAGTGGCGATGATGAGTTTTCGTCGACCGGGTGCGGCGGTGATTATCGAAGATAGTGCTATTGTCCAAACTCTTAAATCTGTTTGGAAAGCTTGGTGGGAAAATATTAGATAATTTAAAAACCACCTCAAAGGTAGTTTTTAAATTTGTGATCGAAGCAATGTTTATTTGGTAGTTCCAAATTTCTTCCCGTGTTGGCCAAACATTTTCATCATTTTGCCGTTGTTTTTTGCCAAGTGTTCCTCGGTAATTTTTAAACGAGAATCAGCTTGAGACTGGGTGATCACACCCCTGTCTACTAGCGCCTGCAAAAATTGTTTTTGTTCTGTCAAACGAGCCGCTTTCATTTTTGTTTGTAGTTCCGTTTCGTTAATTCCTTTATCTTTGATTATGTCTTGTACGCCTTTACCCTGTGCCCAGTAAGATTTGATTTCATCAGCACTCACGCCCAATAGTTCGGCTTGGTAATCGATTTGTTTGGTAAATCGGTCGACCGCGGTGGTGGGGTCAAAATTATTGGCCATCATGCCGAGCCCAAGCCCCATACCCGGTCCACCATAAGCCAGTGCAGTGCCGGTGCCGACACCAAACAGGGCAAAAATAGTAAAGGCAGAAATTATTAAATGTTTACGTTTCATATGGTATAATTAATATGGCGAAAAGATTAAATGAGGTTAATCTTTTTCGAGTGATTTTAATTTGGCTAGCCCACCTCCGAGATATGCGCGCATGTCAGAGGTCTATATAGTATAATACTGTGGTAAACCAAAAAATATTTCACAAAAAATCACCGGCTTAGGCCGGTGGTTTTCATTCGTGTTTAGTTATTATCGAGTTCTTTCTTGTAAGCTCGTTCGTACATTTCCCAAAATGCCAGCAAAAGCGATGTGACTATTGGTCCAATGACGAATCCCGAAATGCCGAATACCACGATGCCGCCCAGCGTAGAAAATAATACTAATAATGGATGCATCTGGGTATCTTTGCCCACAAGTATTGGGCGAATAATATTATCGATTGTACCTATTACCAATCCGCCAAAGAGCATCATGGCTACACCTGTCCATACTTTGCCAATGATTATCATGATGATCGCGGCGGGTAGCCAGATAAAATATGATCCAATACCCGGTATGGTTGAAGCCAATACCATAAGTACGCCCCAAATTATAGCGCCTTGTATTCCAGCGAACCAGAACATTAGTCCTCCTAGTGTACCTTGTATTAACCCTACAATCAATGATCCTTTAAGCGTGGCACGAGCAGTAGATGTGAATCGACTGTATAATAATTTTTCATGAGTATCACCCAATGGACAGAGATGCATGATTTTTTTTAAAAATCCGGCGCCATCGCGCACAAAGAAGAATAGGGTGTAGAACATGATAACAAACATGAGTAGGAACACGAATGAGTTTTGGGTGAAATCTTTGGCTGCTAAAATTAAATATGAAGTAACATATTGGGCGGCATCGCCAAATTTTTGAGCAATCAAGCTTTGGTCAATATTGAGTCGACCGGCGTATGGATTGTTTTGAATCCAAGCAAGTGCGGTTTGTAGTGAAGAAGAAATTTGTCCGCGATTTTCGTTGATTGACCCATATAGGTTCATTGACTCATTTACTACCAGTGTGCCCACTGCGGCAATTGGCAATACAATCACCAAAAAAACTAATATTAGAGTAATGGCAGATGCTAAGTTTGGGGCTCGCAATACTTTGGTAAGCCAACTGGATATGGGATAAAATAAGCCAGCGATAATTGCTGCCCAAAGAATAGGGTAGGCAAACGGTCTGATTATGTATGCGAAAGAAATGGTGATTGCGGCAAGTATGGCCACAAAAAGCGCGTGTTTGATTTTTGAGAAATCCATATTATTAAGTTATTGATCTATTTTAGCAAAATTATATGTTACCGGCAACTTTGTTTTGGCGCAGGCGCACGATATCCCGTAATGTTTCTTTGGAGACAACACCAAAAATGAGCACTAGCAAACCATAGACAATCACGCCAATCAGTACAAGTAGCGCAATATGCAGTTGTGGCAATGAGCTGATAATTAGTCCCATGATTAAACTAGCTGCAATAATTTTTGTTGCCATCCAAAAGTTGGGCCACAAGCGCGTGTGGTAAATACAAAATATGAATAGCGCAATACCGGCGTAGAGCTCCGAACCGATTGTCACCCAGGCGGCACCATACATCCCAAATTTGGGAATAAAAATAAAATATGCCAATACGGATAAAATGGCATTGGTAATATATACCCACATGGCTTGGTGCTGGCGGTCGATGGACAAAGCGATTTGTCCAAATGTCATACCAAAGCATACACCTATCGAAGAGATACTAAGTAGCGCCAATATATTGCCAGCACCGGCGAACGCTTTTCCGGCGACGATGCGCATAACTGGTTCTGCCAGTACAAATGTACCAATTACAATTGGCATTAGCACCAGCAACATTAAATAAAAACTTAATTGAAAATATTTTTTGAATTCTTCTTTCAATCCGCGTGACCACGCACGAGTAAGTAGTGGTAACATTATGCCCATGGTAAAGAATGCTACTTGGGAAATGATATCAAGTACGCGATAGGCGGCACCGTAAAAAGCTACATCATTGGTGGGGGCATAAAGCGGTAGTAACACACGGTCACCTTGCAAATAGAAAGCATTAAAGATTACGCCGACGGCGGTGGGCCACATAGTTTTGAACATGGCGCGAGAAATCGGGCCGTCAATTTCAAATCGTACTCCGTAACTCTGTCGCCATAAGTAACCCACATAGATCCAGGCCGATATGGCAACTATCCACATCATTGGCATGAATCCGTATTGCCCCCACGCGATTAGTGCCATGCCGCCCACCAATACTACGCGTCCCAACACTTCGCCGATCATCACTACGGACATTTTTAGTTTGGTCTGATAGAACCCAATGAATGCTTGTGATAATATGTTGGCGATAAATGAGAGTGACAAAATTAAAGTGGCAATTTTGACTGTGGCAGGATAGGGGAAAAACCAAATTATTATTACCGCTAATCCATTGAACAATACCGCCGTCAGTAGTCGCCAAGTAAAAATATTATTAAAAAGTTTTTGTTTATCGAAGGCTGGTTCGGACAACATTTTGGCTGACGATACAATAAAACCAAAGTCGCAAAATATACCGATAAATTGTAAAAAGCCTACGGCAGTAACATACCAACCGAATTTTTCTACACCCAAAACACGAGTCATAATGGCTATGGCGATGAGTCCCAATAGAGTAGAAACACCCTTGCCGATTATTTGGGTGGCGGTGTTGTGAGCGATGGCGCGCGTGTGAGACATAAACACAGCAATCTGGTGTATTGAATATGGAAATATGTTACCATAAATAACTCAAGTTATCCACACTTAACATTTTTTTACAAGCTTATTTACGTCGATATTCTTTGCCGAGATTCTGTGGTATAATATGATATACTGTTATTTATTTTGATTATGTATAAAAGAATAATTTATTTTACTCTCTTTAGTTTTTTATCTACCGTATTTTTTTTATCAGAGGTGCACGCCGCGCCACCATTTCGTGATCTATCATATTCTGGTAAGTATTTATCACAGACTATAGCCGATCCTATCGAAATTGAAGCCGGCAAGAGTCGCGAGGTGCTGATAAAAATAAAAAATACCGGCTCGAAAATTTGGTACGCCACTGGTAGTAACTTTGTATCTGCCTATACTGTTGAGCCAAATTATCATGCAAGTGTTTTTGCTGGTGCGAATTGGTTGGGTAAGGATCAGCCGGCCAAAATTTTGGCTACCACCAAACCGGGAGCCATTGCTTCTGTAACTATTAAATTGTTTGCACCGCAAAAAACAGGAGATTATACGGAAAAATTTTATTTGGCCGCCGAAAATAAAACCTGGATACAAGGTAGTGGCTTTTTTTTGAAGATAAAAGTAGTAGCGACCAAGACAAATAACACGGTAGTTAGTGGACGTGTCGTCAACAGCGAAGAGAGTGAGAATTCAGGCAACACTGCGGCTGTAGATGACGCATCCAGTAAGGCCAACGACGACTATGCGGTATCCAAAATAGCGGCGAGTGCCAACGAGTTATCTTTACGAGGTGGACAAGTCGCGGAATTCAGTGTCCGTTATTACAATATTGGCAAAGCTAATTGGAAAAAATATTCTTGGATTGAAGCTGGTAGTCGTGCCGAGACCGACAATGTAGTGAGGGTGAATATTGCCGACTCCAATTGGTTGGGGACTAATAAAATTTTAGAAAATAATATTGCAATTAATTCCAAACAATCGTTTAATACCCAATTTACTTTTCGGGCGCCAGTCAAAGCCGGCAAGTATTTGTTACGCTTCCAGCTCATGGCTGATGGCCATACTCTAAATGGTGGTATTTATGAATTGCCGGTGACAGTGACCGCTGATGCTCCGGCGGGTTATCAAGAGGTAGTATTTAAATCGAACCGAGTATTAGTTTCCGAACCAACTATTCGAGTTGGGCTTTATCAAGCGGATAAACCGGTCAAGTTTTTATCGGATTTTGACTATCAAATATATTTGGGAAAAAATTTAACCACTACCACGCTCTACGCCGGCACCGAAGCGACATTAACATATTGTGATGGTGTGTATACAATTAAATTTGACGATCAAGTCATTACATCTACCGATTATGCGCGTATGGTTCCACTGATGGTAGATAATTATTTCGAGTTAACCAGTTATGAACGTCTAGTATCTTGGAAGGGCAAGAAAAATTTCAATATTTATCGCGGCGTGATGGAATATAAATATTCCCCCAAGAGTGATGTGCCATATGTGATAAATGAATTGCCGTTGGATTTGTATATTGCCGGCATCGCCGAGACTTCCAATTTGGCGGCGATAGAATATATCAAAGCGATTTTGGTGGCGGCGCGTAGCTATGCCTATTATCATATCAATAATGGCGTACCTGCCGCAGAACGTACTTTTGATGTGTATGCCACTACTGCCGATCAATTGTATCTGGGATATAATTCGGAGGTACTCATGCCGCGGGTAGTACAGGCGGCCAATAATACTTATGGTGAGATGGTGACTTACAATGGTAATCCAGTAGTGACTCCGTACTTTGGCAACTCGAACGGTAAGACCAAAACATGGAAAGAAGTTTGGGGTGGAGCGGACAAACCGTATTTGATTCCTGTGGAATGTTTATATGATAAAGGCAAAAAATTATTTGGTCACGGTGTGGGCATGAGCGCGGCTGATGCGGCGATGCGTGCCGACAAAGATGGTTGGACCTATGAACAGCTTCTAAAATATTATTATACGGGTGTGGAAGTAGAGAAAATTTATTAAAAATTAACACCGCGGCCCATGACCGTGGTGTTTTTTGTGTCATTTAGGTGTTTACCCGTTATGATACTTCTTGTCTTCTGAAGATAGGCTCAAAATGGCCTGACGCAATCTGTGCGGATCGCCTACATTATATAATACAAATTTTGGCACCGGGCCGGCGGTTTGGAGATACACGTTGCCAAAATTAAACAGTGATGGAAAAAATCCTTTTACTTCGGAGCTCACATCTTGTATTTGGTATAGATCCACTTCGGCGATCGTGCGGGAGAACAAGCTTACTTGGCGAATGTCTATCAAGCGATCATTGGTAATAATCCAAACATCCAGATAAAAAGTAATAAAGTAGGAATAGAAAAATAAATTGAGAGATAAATAGTATATACTACAAAATAACACGACTAGCGGAAATATAACGGGGCTCTCAAACCAGCTTGCGACATATCCGCCGAGTAAAAATAACGCCGCTGCGGGTAGTATTAGTAATACAATAAATAATATTACTATGGGTAAAAAGGTAATAAAGTGTCGGTGTAAAAAATACTGGATTTTTTCATAATCCTTACGATGAATGAGGGCATCAATGGTCATAGCGATTATGTTTAGTAAGTGGGATTAAAAATGTTGGTTGTACTCCCGCCTATATCCAGTGTCTGTTGCCAGTCCACGTTGCGCACCAAATACCAAGTAGCAAAAATGACTAGTGCCGCTAGCGCCATTAGCATCACACTGACTATAAAACTGAGGTGGGTGGTGCCTCCGGTGTGGAAAAGGTGAAAGAAATTGGCGAAAAAGAAAAAAATGAACACTAGTAAAAAAAGCGCGTAGATGGCGAGGAAGATATAAAGTGGGATAGAGATCATATAATATAGTAGTTAGGGTTTTGGTATATGTATTTTACGTGCCCTTCGACCAAAGGGAGCTTGGGCACTAAAATGCATATACCAAAACCCTTAAACTTAAAGTAAAGTGCTATTTTTTGGCTCATCAAAGCCCAAATGCTGGTAGGCGTGTTTGGTGGCTTTGCGCCCGCGCGGAGTGCGTTCCAAAAATCCAATTTGCAAAAGATATGGCTCGTATACAGTTTCAATTGTATCCATCTCCTCGGCAATCGCAGCGGCAATAGTACTCAACCCCACCGGTCCGCCGGAAAACTTCTCGATCATGGTAGATAGTAGGCGGCGGTCGATATCGTCTAAACCAAACTCATCCACCGCTAGCATCGCCAGCGCTTCGCCGGCAATTTTTTTGTTTACCAATCCATCATGTTTTACTTGAGCGAAATCACGAATACGTTTGAGTAGGCGATTGGCAATGCGCGGGGTGCGTCGTGCGCGAGTAGCCACCAGTGACGTCGCATCGGGTTCAATTTTTACTTCCAAAATTTGAGCGTTGCGATTTATTATTTTTGCAATGTCATCGTTTTCGTAAAAGTTGAGATGAAAGGAGTGGCCAAAACGATCGCGCAGGGGCCCTGAGATCATACTCATTTTGGTAGTAGCGCCAATTAGTGTGAATTTGGCCAGTGGCATGCGAATTGTGCGGGCGGCCGGGCCTTTGCCAATGATAATATCTAGTGCGTAGTCTTCGAGCGCTGGGTATAACACTTCCTCAATTGTTTTGTTGAGGCGATGGATCTCATCGATAAATAAAATGTCGCCATCTTGGAGGTTCGACAACACCGCCGCCAAATCACCCACTTTTTCTAGTGCCGGCCCGGAGGTGATTTTGATATTTCCACCCATTTCGCGCGAGATAATATGTGCCAAAGTGGTTTTGCCAAGCCCCGGGTTGCCGTACAATAATATATGTTCCAGTGCGTCCCCGCGTTTTTTGGCCGCTTCGATAGCAATGTGCAGATTTTGTTTAATGGGTTCCTGGCCGACAAAATCGGCGAGCTCTTGGGGGCGTAGAGTAATATCAAAAACAGCCTCTTCCGCTTCCGCTTGGGGTGCGACGAGTCTTTCGTTTTCTAAAAATGATGATTCGTCAGTCATAGATGTGTTTATTGTATTATATTGGTGCGAAAAAGTAAACCAACAATTCCTGTCATTTCTGATTTTGTTTGACGGTGTGCACAATTTAGCTTGAGCTTGTTTATAGTCTGTGGATAACTCATTTGGTATGATTTGTTTTTGGCTGGGGTTAGCCAATTTGTCGAGCACTTTACATTATGTTATAATACCCCGTGCTAGTCGTGGATACAATATATTGTGGTCAAAGCGCCACTCAGACACAATACGTAGTATTTGCATCTTTGACGTCAAGGAAAATAGAAGTTCAAGAATTTTGTAAGTTTTTGGGCTTTTATTTTTTCTTATCGATTTATGCAAACAGCTTTGGCCACCAAAGTTTTTAAAGTCGACAGCGATTTTAAATATAATGAAAACGGCTTGAAGTTTTTTCGCCGTTATACCCAAGACGGTGTGAGTCCGTTTGATTCATTTGAATACGAACTCCGCTCTTCGGTGATTCGGGAACCGTCCGGTAAAATAATTTTTGAAATGCATGACGTGGAGGTGCCAAAGAGTTGGTCGCAGGTGGCTACGGATATTTTGGCGCAGAAATATTTCCGTAAAGCCGGTGTCCCGCAGTACAATGCGGATGGATCACCAAAATTAAATCCCGATGGTACTCCTGTGACCGGTCGTGAAACTAGCATCAAACAAGTAGCCCATCGTTTGGCCGGTACTTGGCGTTATTGGGGAGAGAAGTATGGCTATTTTGCCAGCGTCGAAGATGCCCAGGTGTTTTATGATGAGCTGTCTTACATGATCGTGAATCAAATGGTGGCGCCAAATTCACCACAATGGTTTAATACCGGTCTCAACTGGGCTTATGGTATTAATGGTCCAGCCCAAGGGCATTATTATGTTGATCCTGATACTGGAATACTTACGAAAGCAACTGATGCATATACTCATCCCCAGCCGCATGCTTGTTTCATTCAATCGGTAAAAGACGATTTGGTAAACGAAGGCGGTATCATGGATTTGTGGGTACGTGAAGCGCGTTTGTTTAAATACGGTTCTGGTACTGGTACTAATTTTTCTAATTTGCGTGGCAAAGGCGAGCCGTTGTCTGGCGGTGGTACTTCATCCGGATTAATGAGTTGGCTCAAGATTGGCGATCGCGCCGCCGGTGCTATCAAATCAGGCGGTACTACTCGTCGTGCCGCCAAAATGGTAATTCTCAATGTTGATCATCCGGATATTGAAGAGTTTATCGATTGGAAAATGAAAGAAGAAAGAAAAGTGGCCGCATTGGTGGCGGCTGGATATGATAGTGGGTATGAAAGTGAAGCTTACCAGACTGTGTCCGGTCAAAATTCCAATAACACCGTGCGCGTCACCCATGATTTTTTGACTTCGGTGGAAAATGATAATGGTTGGACGCTCAATTGCCGAGTAAGTGGTACGCCACTCAAAGAAATGAAAGCGCGTCATTTGTGGGACAAAATCGCCACTGCCGCTTGGTCTTGTGCTGATCCGGGTTTGCAATTTGATACCACTATCAACGATTGGCATACTTGTCTAAACTCCGGTCGTATCAATGCTTCTAATCCGTGCAGTGAGTACATGTTTATTGATGATACTGCTTGTAATTTGGCGTCCATTAATTTGGCGCACTATTATGACTCGGAGGCAATGGCGTTTGATGTAGAAGGTTATCGTCATACGGTACGCGTGTGGACTACGGTACTCGAAATTTCTGTACTCATGGCGCAATATCCAAGCGCCGCGATCGCACAGGGTAGTTATGATTTTCGCACTCTTGGTTTGGGTTATGCCAATATCGGCAGTGTACTCATGACTGCCGGTATTCCTTACGATTCGCCCGAGGCATTGGCTTTTGCCGGATCGGTGACTGCCATCATGACCGCCGAATCGTACGCGACTTCTGCCGAGCTGGCGAGTTTCTTGGGCACGTTCCCTAGATATGCCGAGAATCAGGAAAACATGTTACGTGTAATCCGCAATCATCGTCGCGCCGCTTTTAATGCCGCACCAGAAGAATATGAAAATTTGTCGGTTATTCCCACCGGCATTGACCCAAAATATGCTCCAGCGTATCTGTTGGTGGCCGCCCGTGAAAGTTGGACTAAGGCATTGGAGTGGGGCGAACAATTTGGCTACCGTAATGCCCAGGTAACAGTGCTCGCGCCGACCGGTACTATTGGTTTGCTTATGGACTGTGCTACCACCGGTGTGGAGCCAGATTTTGCTCTGGTAAAATTCAAGAAATTAGCTGGCGGCGGATATTTCAAGATTGTGAACGAAGCAGTGCCCGTAGCATTGCGCACACTGGGTTATGCCGACGGACAAATTACTGACATGGTGAACTATCTCAAAGGACGCGGTACCCTAAAAGGTTCTAGCACTATCAATCACGATTCTTTGAAGGCCAAAGGTTTTGTTGCGGCCGATATCGAAAAAATTGAAAAAGTTTTACCCACGGTATTCGAATTGCCGTTTGCGTTTAATGTGTGGACTTTGGGAGAAGAATGTTTGCAACGTCTTGGATTCAATAGCGAACAATATAATGACCAAAACTTTAATTTATTATTAGAACTAGGGTACTCTCCGGACGATATTGCGGTGGCCAACGAATATGTGTGTGGTGCTATGACTATCGAGGGCGCGCCGCATTTGAAAAAAGAACATTATGCCGTGTTTGATACAGCCAACAAAAATGGTAAAAAAGGCCAACGTTATATTCATTATTTAGGCCACATTCGTATGATGGCGGCGGTACAGCCATTCCTCTCTGGTGCTATTTCCAAAACTATCAACATGCCCAACGAGGCTACAGTGGAGGATGTGAAGATTGCCTATGTGGCGTCTTGGAAATTGGGCTTGAAAGCTAACGCGCTTTATCGCGATGGTTGCAAAATGTCCCAACCGTTATCAGCCAAATCAGACAAGAAAGAAGATAAAAAATTAGACGCCAAGGCAGAAGTGAAAACTCCGGCCGCAACTACTGTCACGCCGACCACAACTCCGGTTCAACCTGTACCACAGACAGTTGCTCCAGCTACTGCCGTAGCAACTCCGAGCGTAAAACAGTACGCACTGTCCAGCGAGGGTGAAGCGGTAGTAAATCAAATTGTGGGCACTGACCAGGCGCAGATGAAATACGCGCATGATGGTACTGCGCAAGGGGCCAAAATTTATATCCACGGCGAACAACGCAAAATGCCATACAAGCGTAGTGGATTAACTATCAAGATGAACGTGGCCGGACAAAAAGTATTTTTACGCACGGGCGAATATCCGGATGGTAAATTGGGTGAAGTGTTTATTGATATGTACAAAGAAGGCGCCGCGTTTCGTAGTATGCTCAACTTATTCGCGATCGCCATTTCGACCGGTTTGCAATATGGCGTGCCACTCGAAGAGTTTGTAAACAAATTTACCTTTACACGTTTTGAACCGGCCGGCATGACCGATCACCCGAATGTAAAGTTTTGCACTTCCGTGATTGATCTAGTTTTCCGTGTGATGGGAATGGAGTATTTGGGGCGAACGGATTTTGTGCAGGTGAAACCGGTGGGTATACAAAAAAATCGCGCCGAACAAATGGCCCGTATTGCCGCCGAGATGCACGGCCAGCGCACTATTGATCTCAAAGCCAAAACTGATGATGAAGTAAACAAAGAAATTTTGCCGATTAAAGATAGTCCGGTAGTAGATCAGATGACATTGCCCAATATTCACAAAACAGAAGCAAAAACTGATGGAGTAGCGGCGGCCAGTGGAGCGAATCAACAGTTGCAGGGGATGATGGGCGATGCGCCGCCTTGCCCAACTTGTGGGCACATCACTATTCGCAACGGTAGTTGTTATAAATGTTTGAACTGCGGGAGCACGACTGGGTGTTCGTAAAATTTTTATCAGTTCGTAAAATAAAAGACGGTATGTATAATTTTTACTGCCCAGCTCGCCCGAGTATTAATAATTAAATTAGTGTGGGCTCATAAGGCATAAAAAATTATACATACCGTCTTTTTTACTCATCTTATTATGAAAATCTACACCAAAACCGGCGATGCCGGAGAAACTTCGCTATTTGGCGGCACGCGTGTGACCAAAGATTGTATTACCATGCAAGTGGTGGGTGAACTCGATGAACTCAATTCTGTGCTGGGTGTGGCCGAGGCGCAGTTGTCGTCGGATTTTGGCGATCTCAAAAAACAAATTATAAAAATTCAATCCGACTTGTTTAAAGTTGGTGCCGAACTAGCTTCGTTACAGAATGAATTAGGTAAGGTGATAAATAAAGTAGGGGAGTCGGAAATAAAAGAGTTAGAAAAAGAGATCGACAATATCTGGCCGCATTTGCCGGAGCTCAAAAATTTTATTTTACCCGGCGGCTCGCTCGCGGGTGCACACTTGCATCAGGCTCGCACTATTTGTCGTCGTACCGAACGCGCACTGGTAACTTTTGGCAAACACCAAGAATTACGCGCCGATTTATATGCGTATTTGAATCGCTTGAGTGAT
This sequence comes from uncultured Gammaproteobacteria bacterium, assembly GCA_964465205.1. GTDB lineage: Bacteria > Patescibacteriota > Patescibacteriia > Magasanikbacterales > GWA2-37-8 > CAYXJO01. Next base: position 24,903 of record CAYXJO010000010.1, on the reverse strand, counting down.
TGGTTGTTTGCGATGGCGCGGTTTGTCAATTTTAAATTCGGAATATCCGAAACAGTATGCAAGAATTAGAAATAAAAATTTTGGAGGTTGATGTTGAAGAGATCACAAAAAAATTGATTAATTTGGGTGCGCAAAAAATTTTTTCCGGCAAAATTGAAGCAGAGTTTTTTGATTTCCCGGACAAACGATTACAAAATTCAGGGAAGTTATTGCGTTTGCGTCGTAAAGGGGATATCTGCGAATTGGTGATAAAAGAAAAGTTGTCAGTTGCTGGTGTAAAAGCGGCCCACGAGACCGAGGTCCAAGTCAGTGATTTTAATGTGGCCAAAGAGCTGTTGTTACACTTGGGTGTGGAAGTGGTAGATGTGCGTCCGCCCAAAGAGCGAGTTAGTTATGATTTGGGTAATGGTGTACATGTTGAATTCGATACTTTTGAGGGTGTGCCAACATTTATTGAAGTGGAATCAGAAGATGTCAAAGCGATTGAGGAGACTGTAAAAAAATTAGGATACACTATGGCCGATGTAAAGACTTGGGATGGGTACGAAGTGCTAAAATATTATAAGAATAAAAAAATTCCGACTTAAGTCGGAATTTTTTTATAAGCTCTGTGCCGCGGGCGGGACTCGAACCCGCATGCCTTTCGGCGAGAGATTTTAAGTCTCTTGTGGCTACCGGTTACACCACCGCGGCTTTTTTAATTTTTCTGTTACAACCTCTATGAGTTGGTTGCAAACTGTGACAATTAGGACAAAGTATTTGTAAATTCTCTATCCTGTTGTCATGGTGGTCACCATTCATATGGTTGAGCTCAAGTGGCAACCTTCCATCCTCAGATATTTCCGCCCAACCGCACAATTCACACTTTTTTTCTTTAAGTTTTTCGTTGAACAATCTTAATCTTAATTTGTGGCTTTGGTAGGGTCTGTTTTTTATCAGAATTTTATTTAACGGTTGTGTTAGAGAATTTTTTAAACCACGCATACCCCTGTTCCATGCTTTGCCGGTAAAGTGAGCAATATTAATTTTATTGATTTTTAGATATTTTTTTATTTGTTCATAGTTGCCACCAGCCGGAATCAATCCTATTCTATGCAAAACTTGTCTTAAACTTTTTGATCCTGCTGCAGCGGTTCTTAATTGCTCGATAGTCCATTTTTTCTTAGTATACATATTACTGATAATATACCAAGATTACGAACACAAAGCAAGTATGTTCAGGTGTGTTTACCAGTTAATGTAAAAAACAATTGTTTACAGTGACAACCAATTTACCACAATGCCCACAAAAAATCAAGCCGTGGGCGATCGGTGATTTTTGTGATATAATATCTACATGAAGCGCAAACTTAATCAGCGCGGTTTTACGTTAATCGAGGTACTCATTGCCGTCGCCGTGTTTTTATTATTTGCGCTCGGTGTATATGGCAGTATTAATTTGATTTTCAAAGTGGTGTATATGTCGCGTACGCGTATTCTGGAAACTGCCTTAATTGCCGAAGAGCTCGAGACGGCCAGGAATTTGCCTTATGATCAAGTTGGTATTCTAAACGGTGCACCAGTGGGAGTTTTGTCACACACCAAGACGGTTACGCGTAATGGCCAAATATTTAATTTGGTCACCACTGTGCGTAATATCGACGATGCGTTTGATGGCATGGTGACCGGTACACCCACCAAAGACACTTCGCCGGCAGATTATAAATTGGTAGAGATTTCAGCAATATGCGCCAACTGTTTGCAGTCCGAGCCGGTGATACTGAGTACAATTGTAGCACCCAAGGGTCTAGAGGGCGCTTCACAAAACGGACACCTATTTGTCCAAGTGTTTGATGCTAACGGAGTGGCAGTATCTGGCGCCAACGTGTCGGTCACCGGTACGGTGCGTACTTCTACTGTGATAATAAACGACGTGACGGATAATGATGGTTGGTTGCGCATAGTCGATATACCGACCGGTACATTGGCGTATCGTATTTCCGTCACCAAACCCGGGTACTCCACGGATTATACTGTTTCTTCTACTGCACAAAATCCCAATCCGCTGGTACCACAGGCCAATGTGGTGAGCCAAATGGTTACCGAAATCAGTTTTAGCATTGATGCTTTGGCTAGTTTGAATTTACACACTATTAATAATAGTTGTGCTGCGATGGGCAACATCGGGTTTAGTTTGTATGGAGATAAAAAATTAGGCAAAAATCCCGATGTATACAAATACAGTAAAAATTTTACTACTGACGCGAGTGGTAATTATAATGTGGGTAGTTTGGAATGGGATGGGTATCACTTGAGTACGTCTGGTACGGCCTATGACATCGCCGGCAGTATTCCCATGTTATCGCTTAATATCACTCCGGGGCTAACACAGGATGTTTCGTTAATATTGAGAGCCCACACTGATAACTCTGTGCTGGTAAAAGTGGTGGATAGTGGCACGGGATTGCCCCTATCAGATGCTACCGTACGCTTGTCAAATACTGGTTTTGACCAGACTGACACTACTGGTTTGGGCTATGTGCGTCAGACAGATTGGTCGGGCGGCAGTGGCCAAGACACCCTAAGTAATGATACAAAATATTATAATGATAGTGGTACTATAGATAACAAATCTCCCGCCGGTGATATAAAAATTAAAAAAGTTGGGCAATACTACTTGAGTAGTGGTTGGTTAGAATCATCTACGTTTGATTTGGGAACGACGGTAGATTTTCATAATATCGTTTGGTTGCCGTTTGCGCAGCCTACATCCACTGGCGATGGGGCTATATCTATGCAGATTGCTACTAGTAATAGTAGCTCACCGGCGACTTGGGAATTCACCGGTCCGGATGGAACTGCTACAACCTACTACACCGTGACCAATACACTTATACATGCCAGCCATAACAGTCATCGTTATTTACGTTATAAGTTATTTTTATCTACCGCCGACAATACCGCGACCCCGCAGATGTCAGAGGTGGCGTTCACTTTTACTAATAATTGCATACCGCCCGGCCAGGTATTCTTTCGCGACCTAGCCGCTGGCACGTATAGTTTGGAAGTCAGTCGTACTGGCTATGATGCAAATACTAGTATAGTGGAAATTTCTGGCAATTCGGAAACGACTATTAATATGTCTACCTCAGATTAACTATGAAAGTTTTTTCTAACCATGGTTTTACGTTGATTGAGATACTGGTAGCGGTAGGAATTTTTTTGTTATTGATTTTGGGGATTGGTTCTATTTTGATATACAGTTTTCGTTCGCGTGATGTCATTTGGGAACAATTATCCACTCAAAATGAAGGGCGTAAAGTGTTGCAAGATTTTACCAATGAACTTCGTAGTGCTACCGCGTCATCTATTGGGGCTTATGCAATTGAATCAGCGTCTACGAGTAGTATTGTTTTTTATAGCAACATTGATACTGACAGCTTACGCGAGCGAGTGCGTTATTTCTTGTCCGGTACAGTATTGCGGCGCGGCGTTATCAAACCTACTGGCACACCGATGACTTATAGTGCGGCGAACGAAACTATAGTGGATGTGGTGCATGATATTAGTAATGGTACTACACCGTTGTTTACATATTATGATACTAATTACAACGGCGCGACCAATACTTCCACTTTGTCTTTACCAATTAATGTGACTTTGGTGCGCGCGGTGGGTATGTATCTGCGAATGGATGAGAAGCCGAATTTGTCACCTACCCCTTTGATAGTACAAGGTAAAGTGGAGCTACGTAATTTAAAGAGCAATTAAATTTTAGGTAGGGAATATGCCTAATAAAATTTTGAATACACAGGGCAGCATACTATTATTCGCAATCGTGTTTGGTTTTGTTAGTTTTACGGTAATAGTAGTAGCAGTATCCAGTTATGCGATTTCGGAGAATCGTGCCTCGGTAAAAAAACACAATCGTGAAATGGCTTTTCAAATCGCCGAAGCGGGCGCAAATTACTATCGTTGGCATTTGGCACACAATAAAAATGATTTTCAAGATGGTACCGGTCAACCCGGACCGTATGTTCATGCTTATGAGGATAAAGACGGAAATATTATTGGTCACTATTCGCTCAGTATTACCGCGCCCAATACCGGTTCGACTGTGGTTACTGTAGAATCTACCGGATGGCTGGACGCACAACCGGAAAGTAAGCGTACTATTCGAGTGCGCTTGGGGTTCCCGGCGCTTACTGATTATGCATTGTTGACCGCCGGAGATATTTGGATTGGAGATAGCGAGGTCACGCACGGTAAACTGCATGCCAATGGCGGCGTGCGCTATGACGGCACCGGAGACGCGCAGATTACTAGCGCCGTACCTACTTATATTTGCAAATCACATCATGGTTGCGGGAATCAATTGAAACCCGGCATTTGGGGCGATGGTAGTCCAACTAATTTGTGGAGTTTTCCCGTGCCATCGAAAAGTTTTGCGGCTGTGACAGCCAAATTGGCGGATGTGAAAGCGGCGGCAGTGCCGCCAAATGGTATTTATCTACCATCTTCTGGAAAGCAAGGTTGGCGTGTATCGTTTCAGTCGAATGGCACTGTTCAAACTTCAAAAGTGAATACTACCAATTGCTATAGCGGAAAAGATGTCGGTAGTAATCAATTCTCAACTTTTTGTATTGATGCCAAAACTTATGGTACCGTATCCACCACGGCCATGTCTGCAACTAGCAGTTTTTTTATCTATTCCGAAGATAACACTTGGGTAGACGGTACCGTACGCGGCCGTGTGACTGTGGGGGTGGCGACCGGCAAGTCAATTATTATCAATGGTAATATTGTATATTCTACCAAAGATGGTTCAGATGTATTGGGATTGATGGCGGAGCAGCATGTGTTGATTCCATACAATTCCCCCAATAATCTAGAAGTAGATGCGGCGCTACTCGCACAGAATGGTTCGGCCAAACGGTATTTTTATTCTGGCAATAAAAAAGATAATTTAACTATTTACGGTTCGATAATTAGTAACGGAATTTGGACTTGGAGTTGGTCGTCGGGCGGTGGGTCAATCGTGTCGGGATATATTAATACCAATTCGACTTATGACGCCAACTTGACCTATGGCCCGCCACCGGCTTTCCCGGTGGGATCGGAATATAATTTGATATCTTGGGAACTAATTGACTAAAATGGGTGGAGTGGTACAATTTTAGTATCTTAATAAATATACACGATATGCCTCAAAAAATTCGTAAACTTGTAATCCCGGTAGCTGGTCTGGGTACTAGATTTTTGCCAGCCACCAAAGCCCAGCCGAAAGAAATGTTGCCGGTAGTGGATAAGCCGATTATCCAGTATGTAGTAGAAGATGCGGTGCGCGCCGGTATTACGGATATTATCTTGGTGACCGGTCCGAGTAAACGCGCGGTAGAAGATCATTTTAGTCCGAATTACGAGCTGATTAGTTGGCTCAAAAAACAAAAAAAATTGGAATTGGCAGAAGAAATTAAAAAAATTGCAGATTTAGCCAACTTTATTTTTGTTCGACAAAAAGGTCCTTATGGTAACGGTACGCCGGTATTATGTGCCAAAAGTGTAATTGGTGATGAGCCGTTCGCGGTGGTGTGGGGGGATGAGTTTTATCACGCACCAAAGAAACCTCACGTAAAACAGCTCACCGAAGTTTTTGAAAAATATGGTGATCCAGTATTGACCGGCTACAGAATCGACGATGAAGGTACTACAAAATATGGTGTGATTGATGGTTTGGAGATAGAGAAAAGTGTGTATCAAGTCAAAAATATTATTGAGAAGCCCGGCCCGGAAAAAGCCCCATCGCGATTGGGTAGTTTGGGTGGTTATGTTTTGACCCCGGATATTTTTGAAGCCTTAGAAAGCACCAAGTTGGGTAAAGGTGGAGAATTATGGTTGGTGGATGCGATTTTCAAGTTGCTTAAAAAACGCCCGATATATGCGAAATTGGTCGAGGGCGAGTATTATGATACTGGTTCAAAATTCGGTTATGTGCGCGCGAATATCGATTTTGCTTTACGTGACAAGAAATTGGGACCAGAGTTTAGGAAATATTTGAAAAGTGTGCTATAATTATAATGCACAAGATAAATAAGTGGAGTGATATTCCTAATTAAGGAGTTATGAAGCAAGCAAATAGGAAAATTTTGGCCATAATGTTGCTGCTGGCGGTTTTTGTATTACCCGGTTTTGGTTGTAAAGGGCCGGATGCGGCTGCTGTGACAGCTTCGCGGGCGACCACTCTTGAATATTGGACTGTATTTGATGATGTTGATGCCATCAATGCGCTCATTGCCAAGTATCGTGCCGATCGGCCATATCTCACAGTGAATGTGCGTCAGTTGCGCGCCGACGAGTTATATCAACGTTTGGTAGAGGAATTGGCCGAGGATCGCGGACCGGATATTATATCTGTCAGCAGTCGTTCGTTCAAGCAGTTTACTAGTAAACTCGTGCCTATGCCCGCTAGCGTGAATGACACTAAAGTACAAGTAATCAAAGGCAAGTTAAGTACAGAAACCATCGTGACACCTAGTGTGATTACGCTGCCTAATCTGACCCAAATTGATCGAGAGTATGTACAGACAGTGAAAAAAGACGTGATAATCAATGGACAAATTTATGGTTTACCGCTTTCTATGGATACGATGGCGCTTTATTACAACAAAGACCTGCTCGATCGTGCCGGCGTAGCCGAACCGCCCAAAGATTGGACGGAGTTCCAAGAAGCCGTTAAAAAATCTACCCGTTTCAATAAACAGACCGGCAAAATAACTCAAGCCGGAGTGGCGTTGGGTACCGGCAATAATATTCCGGGTGCCGACGATCTGATGTATATACTTTTCAAACAAAGTGGTATTAATTTTGTAGATGAATATAGTAGGGCGACATTTGCCAATTATTCTGGCGAAAGCAATCCGGCCGCCGATATTGTGACTTTTTATACCGATTACGCTAATTCTACGCGTGATACTTATTCTTGGAACGAGGAGATGCCCAATGCTTTGGATAATTTTATTAATGGTTCTTCGGTATTTTTCTTTGGGTATAGTTACCATAATCCAATTATTAAATCGCGTGCTCCCCAGCTAAATTATGATATTTTACCGATGTTACAATTGAATAATGATGAACCGGTAAATGTTGCTAATTATTGGATACAGAGTGTGGTGAGTAAATCCGAGCATCAAAATGAAGCTTGGGGACTTATTAATTATTTGGCTTATTCTGGGGCAAATCGCGAATATTTGGATGCTACTGGTAGGCCCACCGCACTGCGCGCATATATCCCGGCGCAAAAAGCCAAATTAGAGCTAGCGCCATTTGTATCCCAAATATTAGTGAGTGATAATTGGTATCGTGGCCGTAACTACGACGCAGCTCGTAAAGCTATTGCTGATATGTGCCACGATTGGTTGCAGCCGCCACCGGGAGAAAATCAAAAGTTAGAAAACTGGCGCGAGCAGATATTAAATATATCCGCCTCTAAAATTAATCAGACATTGTAATATTTTATTTACAGTCAATTCAGCCGTCTATGTATCGCATATATTTATGGGCAAATAAACTGGCAGTGGTGACCACTATTGCGATTATGATTTTGTTTTCTGCTGGTACGGCGTTGGCGGAAGGCGATGCTGATACAGCAGCAGCCGCGTCCTACAATAAAGCGTACGGGGGTGTTATCAGTGTCATCCCAACCTGTGTACTCAAGGACAAATTGACACCGGATTGCCGTAATGTGACCGTGTTTATGGCTCTGGCGGTAAATACTGGCCGTTATTTATTCAGTGTAGTTGGGGCGTTAGCATTAGGTGCTTTTGTATATGGCGGATTTTTGTTGATTTTATCGGAAGGCAAACAAGATAAAGTAAAAAAAGGCGCGGACGCTATGGCGGCAGCGGCTATTGGTCTATTGGTGGCCTTTGGTGGGTACGTATTTATTAGATTTTTAGCAACCTCTTTGGGAGTGAACACTGTTTATCAGTTGCCAACATAAAATTATGAGAAAATATTCCAAATTTATTTTCAGCTTTCTTCTGATTATAGGCTTATTTGGTTTGGTAGTGGGTACTCTAGCTTTCAGCCCAGACCCCTCCAAGGACGAGGCCCATGCGGCACTAGTCGGCGAAGCACGCCGTTCGCTCAACCCGCTCAATTATAGCTCTATGCCGCAAGTTACCGGTGTGATAATTCGTGTGATGATGACGTTTATGGGCTCAATCGCGATGTTGCTTTATGTGTGGGCGGGGTTTGTGTTTATGACTGCGGCTGGTAATGCGGAAAAAGTAAAACAGGCGATTGCTATTTTTGTTTGGACTTCGCTGGGTGTAGTGGTCATGTTGGGTAGTTATGTCATAATTAATTTTGTATTTACCAGTCTACAAATTACAGCAGTTAAACAATAAATATGCGTAGAGTTTTTTTATTTTTTGTATCAATTGTTATTTTATGGTCAATGGTTGATGTGTCTGTGGCTCGCGCAGCACTGACCGAAGAGCAGATTAGTACCGGTAAGGTATATAGTTGTACTTGCGGCGGTGTTTGTATGGATTATGCACTACCAGATTCGGTGCCATCTGACAAGACTGCGCTATGTGCTAGCGGCTGTACCCTACAAGAGGGTGCGGTATGCCCGGATACTGGGGCCGGAGCCTGTCGTGGAAGTGAGTGTGTGAAGTTGGAAAATCCGCTCAATTTGAAAGATAAAGAAATTAGTGTGCCTACAATTTTGGGTAATGTGATTAAAGGTATGTTGTCCATTATTGGCTCTTTGGCGCTGCTCATGATAGTTTGGGGTGGTTTTCAATGGTTGACTTCTATGGGTAATCCGGAAAAAGTCAAAGCGGGTGGCAAGACGATGATTTGGGCGGCGGTCGGTTTATTTCTGGTATTTGCTAGTTATTTATTGGTATCCAATGTGCTTAATTTGATCAAACCGCAAGTAGAAACTACGACCAGTCAAAATAAGTAATATTTATATTGGCTGTAGTTGCCGACGGGGTCGGTTCTGTGTTATACTATTTATATTAAACAATGAAAGATATGGTACTATTTACACGAGAGGAGGTGAGTATATGAGAAAAATTATCGCGACTTTAGCTGTTTTGTCGATGATGCTTGGTATGGCGGTGGTAGCCGCTCCGGCTCACGCTGCTGCTACATCTGGAGTTGATAGTCCAGTAACCGTGGAGACCCTAGGGTTGTCCTATGGCGCCAAAACCGGTTTGGGTACCAAAGATGTGCGTGAAACCATAGCTTCGATTATCAAGACCGCCATGGGGTTGCTTGGTATCATAGCAGTAGTGATTATCTTGATAGGTGGTTTTATCTGGATGACTGCCGGTGGTAACGATGAAAAAATCGGTGAAGCGAAAAAATATATTTTCGCCGGTGTGATTGGTTTGGCCATCATTTTGTCGGCCTACGCCCTCACCTCGTTCGTAATCACTCAATTAGTTGACGCAACTACTAACTAAGACTCATTTTTTCAGGGGGTTCGCGCGCGCAACCCCCTGAAAAAATAGTTTGTACTAAGACGCGAGATAGAGGGATTTGGCGTTTTAATACAAATTAGTACAGCGTGTATGTATAAATATTTCGTCAGTCTATTTTTGATCATGGTGTTGTGTTTTGGTTTTGGCAGACTAACACCCGTGCACGCTCAGACTGAAGATAATTGGATTACCGAAGAAGAAGTAGGGGTGGAATATGGTAAACAACTAGGTCTTGGTACAAAGGATGTTCGCCTGGTAATTGCTAGTTTGATTCGAGTGGCCATGAGTTTGCTTGGCATTTTGACTGTGTGTATTATGTTGATTGGTGGTTTCATCTGGATGACTGCCGGTGGTAACGATGAAAAAATTGGCCAGGCTAAAAAGTGGATTTTCGCCAGTGTGATTGGTCTAATTATTATATTGTCAGCATACTCTTTGGCGTCGTTTGTTATAAGTAATTTGGTCAAAGCGACAACCACCTAATATATTTTTATGAAATTTTTTAAATTCACTCCGGTAATGGTTTTGATCAGTTTATTGTTGGCGGGGTATTTATTTATAACCCAACCGATTCCCGTGTTGGCCGAAACGGATTTAGATTCTGATGTGGCTACCGGACCGTACATTGGTTTGGAGGTTGGAGCATACACAGGTTTGGGCACGCGCGATTTGCGTGTCTCCAGTATTTTGTTTTTGCGTGTGGCTATGGGATTTTTAGGGATAGCTGCTACAGTCATTGTGATAATTGCTGGATATAACTGGATGACTGCTGGTGGTAACGATGAAAAAATCGCCCAAGCTAAAAAATGGCTGGCGGCCGGTTTGATTGGCATGGCTATTATTTTTTCTGCTTATTCCATATCTTCATTTGTGGTAAAACAAATGATTAAGCAAACTATTAATACGAATTTTGTTGGCGATTAGTATTATCATGGTAATTTATGAATAAGACTTTCAAAATTTTAGTGGGTTCGCTGGTATTGGGTGGTGTGTTGTTGGTTCCATTTTGGACGCAAGCCAAACCGGTCGATCCGGCGACAGATCCATTTGGTGTAGCCCAGACCGCACAGCAAGCTGGTCTACCGGACGCCGTAGCCGGAGAGCGTGATGTGCCTAGTGTTATAGGTAGTGTGGTGGCTGCCGGATTGGCCTTGGTGGGTATTGTGTTTTTTATCTTGATTTTGTATGCGGGCTTTACTTGGATGACCGCCAGAGGAGATTCTAGTAAAATTGATCGAGCAAAAGGAATAATTGAAGATGCAGTAATAGGTATGTTGCTCGTGTCCGCGGCCTATGCCATTGCCAACTTTATGTTTGGGACAATCGCCGGTGGTGGAAAATGTGCCGCGGTAGGCGGGGTGTGTATGAAAGCAACGGAGTGCACCAGTGCAAGAACCGAGGATAACTTATGTCCCGGCGATAATACCATTAAGTGTTGTTTGCCTTAATTTTAGTATTATGTATTTTTTAAAAAAATTGATTATAAGCACAGTTGTTTTTTCAATATTGTGTTTTCCGCTGTTGACTTTAGCTGCATGTGAAAAAGGGGAAGACGGAGAATGCAAAACCGGTCTGCGCACTGCCGGAAATGTATTGAATCAAGCGATTGGCAAGGCAGGCATGGAAGCAGACCTTACAATTGCAGTTAGTATGGTGATCCAGGGTATATTGGTTTTAGTAGGCACGATATTTTTTATTATGATGGTTTATTCTGGTATATTGTGGTTGTCTGCGCATGGCAATGATACTGTGGTGGAAAAAGCCAAGAAGATTATTACTGAATCAATTATTGGTTTGGCAGTTACATTGTCGGCTTATGCTATAACATATTTTGTCTCTGCCAGATTAGGTGGATAGTATTATGAAGCTTACTCATATTATAATTTTGTTAATGTTATCTTGGTGTATTTTAGTACCCAGTGCTGTTTTGGCATGGGATTCCGGTAAAGATAAATGGGGAGAAACTGTGTCGGGTACAGACAAAATTCAGTTGACTAATGATATCAGAATTACATTGGGCGGAATAGTAAAGGGTGCAGTCAGTTTGATTGGTGTGATATTTTTTGCGCTCACTGCTTATGCCGGTATGTTATGGCTTACATCGGCTGGCAGTGATGAAAAAATAGGCAAAGCTAAAAAATTGTTATTTGAAGGTGTTGTTGGTGTGGTTATTACATTAAGTGCTTTTGCAATTACTCAATTTGTTACTCAACGATTAGTCAATGCTTCTACTACCGAAGGTTGTTGTGATTTTGGCGATGGAGATTGTTCGCCCACTGCCGGTAAAGTAGATATAGAAGCTGCCAAAACGCAATGCGAAATGGCTAACGGAAAGTGGGTAGAAGGTAAGTCCGAGGAGTAGTGATAATTTTTTGAAATTTTTACTATTAGTGTTTTATGAAAATAAAATTTGGATTCTTATTAATTTTATTATCTTTTTTGATATTAATTCCAAGTATAGTATTGGCAGCTATCGATATTAATAATATGACCGGTCAGGTAGCTTCAGAGGCCGGTTATGATACATCAGTGTCGGCCGGGTTCTTATCACAAACAGTCGGTAAAATCATTAGATCAGTTTTAGCTTATGTTGGTACTATTTTCTTGGCTTTGACTGTTTATGCCGGCATACTTTGGATGACAGCACAGGGCAACGACGATCAGATTGGTAAGGCTATAAAAATACTCAAATCGGCGATGATAGGTTTGTTTATTACTATGTCAGCATATTCAATCTCCGCAATAGCGTTGGCAATAGCTAGTCCAAAAGAGATATCGTCCGAGAAATCAAACGGAGGTGCTCCGTGTAATTTGGGTACTTGGGATTATGATAAAGGCGCCTATGATTCTGCCCAAAATAATACCGCCAAAGGCGGTGAGGTGTGGAATAAAGCAGCCTATAATGGTGTGTGTGCTCTTAAGATGGGGGTGCGTCTTACAGCTGGTGTCGCATGTAGCGTAGGAAACTTGTTTACATTGGGAGCTTGTGATACGGCATCTTGTTGTGCCTGTGATTGGGGTTCAACCGATTGCGATAAAGCATGTAAAAATGTTTGTAAGTAGTACATTGTATGAAACTTTTTTTTAAAAATAGTATGCGTTTATTGGTTTTTGCTTTACTAGCTATTAGCTGTGTTTTAGTTTTGGCCCCTAGCGCTAGCACTCAGGGTATTATTGATGATATCGGGAAAGAATTAGGCTCTGCCGCCGGTGAAGAAGGAGCTGGCTTTAATGTTGAAAGCAGCTCTGATAATATAGATTTAAGAATAAAGATTGCTGTGATCATTCGATATGCCCTTTCTTTTGTCGGGACTTTATTTGTGGCATTGATGGTTTATGCCGGCATTCTATGGATGACAGCTGGTGGTAATGATGATCAGGTGGGGAAAGCTAAAAAACTGATTTTTCAAGCAGTCATAGGACTGTTTATTGTATTTTCTGCATATACTATTACATTAATAGCTTACCGTTTGGCAAGTGGAAAGATTCAAGATAGTCGTTGCAGAGGGAGTAGCTCGGGGCAAATTGACCAAGCTAATTGCGGTATTGAGTAATTAGTATACAGAGTATTTGTTGAATTGGTAATCTTCTAAATAACATGTTTCATAATTTTAACGCCCCGTTATTTGTTTTTTCTGTTGTCATTCCAGCCTATAACGAAGAAAAGTTAATTACCGAATGTATAAAGAGTATTCGCGCCCAAGTTGGTAATTTTGCCTACGAAATTATTGTAGTTAATAATAATTCTTCTGATCGCACAGCCGAGATCGCTGCGAACCTTGGGGCTCGAGTGGTATCCGAGACCAGACGCGGAGTAGGTTGGGCGCGGCGCACTGGCACACAAGCTGCCAGTGGTATTTTTGTTACCAATTTGGATGCGGATACGCATTTACCGTCGAATTATTTACAAAAAGTATATGATCATTTTCAGACCGATCCAAATTTGGTTTGTGTGGGCGGACAAATGGTATATTATGATGCACCGTGGTGGAAGAACTTTTTGAGAATATTCATACATTATTATTTGTGGTTGTTTGCTCGTTTTTCTTCCAATGGCACTATTGGTCCTATGGGTAATAACATGACTTTTAAAAAAGAGATTTACAACCAAACCGCTGGTTTTGATGGTAATTTGAAATTTGGTGAAGATGCGGATTTATGTCGCAAACTCAGCAAGTTTGGCAAAGTATTTTTAGACATGAAATTAAAATGTTTTGTTTCCGCCAGACGATACAAATTCAACAAACATTTGGCGATTTATTTTATCAATTTTTTGCGCATGTGCGTTGGTAAATCGCCGATAAAAAACGAGTTACCACATCCCGATGAGATTTAAAAAACAAAATCCCGATTGTCTCGGGATTTTGTAATAAATCTGCATTGGGGTGTCCACCGGGAGTCGAACCCGGGTTGTCGGTACCACAAACCGACGTAATAACCGTTATACCATGGACACCCCGATACAGACTTTGTGACCCCGCTTGGAATCGAACCAAGATCCAGAGCTTAGAAGGCTCTTGTTCTATCCATTGAACTACGGGGCCAATCGCCCACTGCGGGGAAATCTTTGCCCATTATATCATGTTTTGCGAAAAAAATCAAGGTTTGGTATAATACAGACTGTAATTATTCAAATTTTATGTTAAAAAAACGATTATTTATCACGATTTTTGTTGCGGCGATTTTGTTGACAGCGGCATATCCGGTACTGGCGGATAATATCAATGACGGCGGGAATTACGGTCTGAAAAAAACCGCGGCAAAGTTAGGGTATTATACCGATATCCAAGAAACGTTACCTGTTTTGATTTTACAATGGCTGCGAATTTTTCTTGGGTTTACATCCATTATTTTTCTTGGGTTTACCTTGTATGCCGGGGTGCGTTGGATCACAGCTCGCGGCAAAGAAGAATTAGTTACCAAAGCCAAAGAAACTCTGCAAAGTTCAATTACCGGATTAGTTATTATTGCATTATCTTTTGCAATTGTGAATTTTGTGTTTGAAACTTTGAAAATAAGTAACGCAGGTACGCCAGCAGGTGGTCGTGATGCCGAGCCAGTTCCAGAGGAAACATTACCGCCTGACGTGGGTTGACATAATTTATAATATCTGCTAGTATATCAATACTTAATTTCCCGCCCAGGCGGGCCGCACGGCTAGGAACATGCTCCAAAACCGCACGGTAAACAAGATATGCATGTATGTTAGAACCAAAAAAGAAGCTGAGTATAATCAAGAAGTTCGCCACTCACACTGGTGACACTGGTAGCAGTGAAGTGCAAATTGCGCTTTTGTCTGCCGAGATCGACGAGCTCATTGAGCATCTCAAATCTCACCCCAAAGATCACTCCTCTCGTCGTGGTTTGCTACGCAAAGTGAGCACCCGTCGACGCCTCATGCGTTTTCTCAAAAAAGAAAATGCCGCGTCTTACGAGAAGGTGGCCAAAAAATTGAAAATCAAACAACCACGTATTATTAATAAATTACCGACTGAAGGCAAGACTTTGGAAGAAGAAGTGGCCGAAGAAGATGTTGATATTAACGAAGATGAAACTGACGAATAAAAAAACTCATCCTTTAAAGCACCCCGACCAACGCGTTGGGGTGTTTATTGACGTACAGAATATGTACTATAGCGCCAAGAATTTGTATGGCGCGAAAGTGAACTTTGGTAACATTGTTCGCGAAGCAGTATCCGGACGTAAGTTGGTGCGAGCGATAGCCTATGTGGTCAGTACCGAGGCCAAAGATGAGCAGCCGTTTTTTGACGCCCTGTACAATTTGGGTATCGAGACCAAGGAGCGTCCGTTGCAGATTTTTTATGGCGGCGAAAAAAAGGCTGATTGGGATGTGGGTATTACAGTGGATGCCATTCGTTTGTCGCCGAGTCTTGATACTATTGTTTTGGTTTCGGGAGACGGTGATTATTTACCGCTAGTGGAATACTTGCAGAATCAAGGTAAACAGGTAGAAGTATTGGCTTTTGGCGAAACCACTTCATCGAGGCTCAAAGAAGAAGCCGACGATTTTATCGATCTTGGTTCGGACAAAGCACAGTTTCTAATTCGCGATCCGAAATATTATCGCAAACAAGTGAATGTAAAACACGAATTTCCTAAATAAAAAATAATTAATTAATGAAGCTGGTTTGAGGACAGATAGACTCCCCCAAGGGTCTGTAGCTCTCAAGTCAACTTCTCAAAGAAAATTTAATATGGATACCAAAAAATGGTCCATGGAATGGGGTGGAAGAACCCTGTCTGTGGAAATGGGTAAGCTGGCCCTTCAAACCAGCGCTTCTTGTGTTGTCCAATATGGCGACACGGTGATTTTGGCTACAGCCAATATGACCAAAACCACCCGCGACGGGATTGATTTTTTCCCGCTCATGGTAAACTTCGAAGAAAAGTTTTACGCGGCTGGTAAAATTAAAGGTTCACGTTTTATCAAACGTGAAGGCCGTCCGACCGAAGAGGCGATTCTTGCCGGTCGGTTGGTAGATCGTTCTATCCGACCGTTGTTTAATCAAGACATGCGCAATGACACGCAGGTAATTTTGACCGCGCTGTCTTGGGACGGTGAGAATGATGCTCAGGTGCCGGCGCTCATTGCCGCGTCAGTTGCTTTGTCTGTGTCCGATATCCCTTGGGCTGGCCCGATTAGTGGTTGCCGTGTGGGTATGGTGGATGGTAAATATATTTTGAATCCAACTTTCAAAGAACGTGTGAATAGTACCATGGACGTAGTGGTGGCCGGTACTCCGGACAAGGTGGTAATGGTAGAAGCCGGGTGTAAAGATGTGGCCGATGAAGCCGTAATTGCCGCTATGCAATTTGGCGCGCACGAACTTGGCCCGGTGATCGAATTTATCAAAAAAATTCAAGCCGAAGCCGGCAATACCAAGATTGATTTCAATGCCAATTTAAGCGCTGATGAAACTGCCTTGCGCGCATTAGGAAAAGAAGCGCGTGCCATCGTGGCCGCTCATGTAAATGATTGGATGTTTGATGTGCCGAAAATGAATCGTCGCGAACGTGTGGCCATGGTAGATAGATTTACCGATGCAGTAGCGGAGATGGTAAAAGAAAAGGGTGCGGATGCCAGTGATGGTATTAAAAAGGTAGTCACCGCGCGCGTCAAAATTTATGTAGAAGAACAAATCACCAAACGTATTTTAGAAAAAGATCAACGTCTAGATGGGCGCCAGATCAATGAAATTCGTCCGCTCAGTGTGGAGGTTGGACTTTTGCCTCGTACCCACGGTACTGGTATGTTCATGCGTGGCGATACCCAGGTGCTATCTGTGGTAACTTTGGGCGCGCCGGGTGATGTGCAGACTCTAGATACCATGGAAGTAGATACTACCAAACGTTACATGCATCATTACAATGATACTCCGGCCACTTATGGCGAAGTCGGTCCGCTACGCGGTGCCGGCAATCGCGCGATTGGCCACGGTGCGCTCGCCGAACGCGCGCTCGAGCCGGTATTGCCAGATGAAAAAGATTTTCCGTACGCGATTCGTGTCGTATCCGAAGTGTTGGGATCAAATGGTTCCAGCTCTATGGCTTCTACTTGTGGCTCTACTCTTTCGCTTATGGACGCTGGTGTGCCGATCAAAAAAGCGGTAGCTGGTATTGCGCTCGGTTTGGCGAGTACCGGTTTGGCCGATGATGGCGGCAAAGCCGAATGGAAAATTCTTACCGATTTGCAAGATGTGGAAGATGGTCCGGGTGGTATGGATTTCAAAATCACCGGCACTCAAGATGGTATTACTGCGATTCAAATGGATACCAAAACTCACGGTCTCACCTGGGAGTTGGTAAAACAAACATTTAAACAATCACGCGAAGCCCGCTTGAAAATTTTGGAAACAATGTCCAAAACAATTTCTACTCCGCGCGCTGATTTGTCTCCATATGCTCCACGCATTGTCACTATCATGATTAATCCGGACAAGATTCGCGACGTGATTGGTCCAGGCGGCAAAATGATCAACAAAATTATTGCCGAGACCGGCGTGTCGATTGATATCGAAGATGATGGTCGCGTGTGTATTACTTCTACCGATGCCGACGGCATGAAAAAAGCAGTCGATTGGGTGAAAGCTTTGACTCACGAAGTAACCGCCGGCGAAATTTATGAAGGTACTGTGGTGCGTTTGGAAGATTTTGGTGCTTTCGTGAACATCCTTCCTGGCCAAGATGGCTTGGTGCATGTGAGTGAGATTGCTTGGACTCGTACCAACAAACCTAGCGATGTCCTCAATTTGGGCGACAAAGTAAAAGTATTGGTACGCGAAATAGATAATTTGGGTCGAGTAAATTTGAGCATCAGACAATTGTTACCAAAACCAGAAGGTTATGTGGATAGCTCTCCTTTTAATGCCCGCACTGATCGCGGAGGAGATCGTGGTGGTCGCCCCAGCGGTGGCCGAGGCGGTCGCCCATTTGGTGGCAGAAGCAGATAAAAATTAAAATTAAAATAGGGACGTGTGCAAGCGCCTCTATTTTTTTATAAAAATTTTAAAAATTATCGACTTATCCACTTTTTTATCTTGACAAAACGATAAAAATGTACTATACTGCCGCCACTTAAACAATTCGATCACCAAAGTGATCGGGCCAAGAATGACTTTTTAATAAAAAATTCATGCTTGGCTCATTGACATAGTCTTCAATTTACACCGTCACCAGTGGTTGGTTTGGTGTACTTGGACAATCTACAGGAGGTGAAAAGTGATTGTGCGACATCGGAGAGCAGAGTTACCCGAGGGGGCGTTAGACGTCTCACCAATACTTATGCCGCCTTGGCAATTCTATGCCACGGATAATATGCCGACACGCATTGCCAGATCTTTGGACGAGGTAGAGCAATACGTGTCCGAGTTCTTTTCCGGGCAAGAAAAATATGCGCGCCAGAGTGCGCGTGTGTTCATTGGCGAGGGCATGAAACGAGATGACCTGTGGTCGTATCCGATTGTGTTTGGTGTAAAACTCGTATTGTGCGAGGCGCTCGTCCCGGTACACCGTGGCGGTATTGGGTATGTCGGTTACTACGGTTGGTGCGATCCACGTATTGTGTTGCCTACCCACGTCTGGGCGCAGGAGAGGAAACTGTTGCGCCAAGCGACAGTTGGCGCTACATCTGGGGCGCTCACACTCCTGCCACCGGGCTTCTCATCCGAAGTATTCGTAGCCGGGGCGGTGTGGCAAGGTGATGACTTGGAAAACGTGCTCTCTATTTACATGACAGCGTTTTCAGATTATGTCGCCTTTGCCCAGGGCAATGAAAGCTTCAGTAATGAGGTAGTTCGTGCCTTGGTGCTAGGCAGCTCCGGTGTGCGTGTGCGAGACGATCAGGGAAAGATCGCCGCAATTGCGCTCTTTGACCGAGCGGACTTTACCGATCTCGACCTTGTCATGGCCGAGATCACCGAAGTGGCCGTGTCACCAGCAGCGCGCGGTCTGGGGTTGGCCAAGGTGCTGTACACGACTGCGCTGGAATTCCTCGGAGATACCGGCGTGGATGTAGCGTATTCTGAATGCCGTGGTTCGTCTATCGGCATTTTGCGCACGGCCGCACAGGCCGGCATGCACCCGTGCGGGACACTGCGATCCCACATTGTGATTGATTCACCGAATAATAACAACATTCGGTACCTCAATCCACGAGGTACCCCTTTTGAAGACTTGGTGATTTTTTCTAAAAATTTCGCGAGAGCGAAGTTTTAGAGAAAAGATTATTATGTTGCGCCGCCCCCCTTTGGGGACGGCGTTTTTTTGTTGCCCGACAAAACCCCACCCGTAAAGCCGTGATCTTCGTTTAACCAACAGTTGACAAATTCAGTATTTTTTGCCAAAGTATGGATACATAAAGTGCTGTTCTTTATCATCAACCAGCGGAAAATTCCGCACAACCCAAAGCGAGGTAACCCGATGCATAAACGATACTTAAACAAGAAGCTGGCGGAGATTTGGTCGGACCAGAACAAGCTCCGCCTTTGGCAACTGGTCGAGTTGGCCGCGCTGGATGCGCAGGCGTCGCTCGGCCTCATCGACGAAGAAGTGGCCAACAAAATTCGTGAGATTCTCACGCCTATTCCGATCGATCTGGAATGGTGGGAAACGCGCGACCAAGAGGTCGGACATGACCTCAACGCGTTCCTCGACGAACGCCGGCGCCACCTGCCCATAGAACTCCAGCCATTCTGGCACACCGGAGGCATGACCTCCTATGACACAGAGGAGCCGGCGATGGCAATCATGCTCGCCGAGTCTGTGGCGATGGTGCGCGAAGCCATGGCCGAGCTGGCCAAACCGGTGATGAACTTGGCTCGCAAGTACCGCTATACGCCCATGATGGCCCGTACGCACGGGCAAGAAGCCGAAATTCAAAGCTTCGGGCGGCGGTGGCTGGGGTATCTGCAGATTCTGCGGCTGGACAGCGACGTGATTCAGCGTGCCGCCGAAGCCTTGCAATGGTCCAAACTGTCGGGCGCGATCGGCAACTATGGCGGCCTGTCGCCGGAAATCGAGGAAGAAGCGCTCGCTGTTTTAAACTTGCGGCCCTACCCGGGCGTGACGCAAATTATGCCGCGTGAGCTTTACGCTCCGCTCGCCCAATCGCTCGCCCAATTGGTGTTGTCGATCGAAAAGATCGGCCTCGACATTCGCTTGGGTGGGCGGTCGGGTCGCCCGATCATGCAGGAACCCTTCGGCAAGAAGCAGAAAGGTTCCAGCGCGATGCCCCAAAAGAAGAATACCATCAAGACCGAACAGCTTGAGGGTATGGGGCGCATGGCCTTGGGCTACGTCCAGATGCTAATGATGAACATCGTCACCTGGGAAGAAAGGGCTATTGAGCAGTCGTGCGTCGAGCGCGTGGCTTGGGTGGATTTGTTCCATGTCACCCTTAACTCGCTAAAGGTCCTCACCGGAGTCCTGAATGGGCTCGCGGTGTACCCGGATAACATGCTGCGGGAGATCGTGGATTCCCGCGATACTTACGCGGCGAGCCATGCCAAAGAGCTGCTCAAGCAGTGGCTCGTGGGCATCGTTCCGGACGCGGACGAAGCGTACAGGATGGTGCAACTCGCGGCGTTCAACGCCTTCGAGGTGCCCCAGTACGCACAACTCCTGCGCGAGTATCCGATTCAGAGCGAGGCAGAAATCGTCCGCCGTCTGGAAGAAGTGGCGGCTGGTAGAGCCACCGCTCCTATGGTCGGAATCAAGGAGATCATCGCGCGTGGCGTCTTGCGCCATTCCCCCCAACTCGCTGCAGACGACGAGACAGTCGAACGCTGGAATACCGCTCTTAAACAGGTGTTCGCCGATCAGTCGCACCGGAAAGAATGGGAGAAAGTCTTCGATCCGACGCGCGCCATGCGTCACGAGGACTTCCTTTACGAACAGATTCTGGGGGAGTGAACAGACTGCTTATTTTACCAAGGCGCCCCATTTGGGGCGCCGTTTTTTGCATAATGATTTACATAGTATTGACTTTTTCGTGTAAATTTGGTATAAAGTAATGTCCGGTAAAATCCGGATAGCACATGAAAAAATTAAACAAAGGGGATAAAAAATGGCAACGGAATTGTTGAAGAAACCATTAGTTGTGACTTTTGGCACTCTGGGGGTGTTCATCGCTCTGACTCTGCTACTGACAGCTCTGGACCGGTTTGTGGTCATCAACCATCTCACCGATCCGGTGTTCGATGGTGAGTTGGAACAAGTGCCGTCGGGCACCGAAAAGGTCGTCGGCGTCCATTTTGTGTCCACCCTCATCAACCTGTTGGACACCGAGATGGACAGGCCGCTCGGGGGCTACCGTCCTGATAATGTTGTCTGGTATGGCAAGGTTATGCCGTTCGACAACGTCAAGAATTTTCAAATCGGCGTGGTCGAAATGTGCCAACGTACGGCCCTGTTCATGAAAGAACGGGTCTCCCGTACGGGAGGCGGTTCGGACGAGTTCAACCGCAACCTGACAATTGCGGCCGAGAGCCTCAATTATAAAAAGGAAACGGTAATTCTGACAGGAATGCAGTTCAACGATGCATTGGATCGTCTGGCAGATTATCGTCGTGCGCTAGTTGACCGCAAAGCCGCGTTTGTGAACAACACCGAGTCGTTGTATGCCTTTCTTTCCATGTTGCGCGAAGTAATGGGCGACACCCATCGTAATCTCACTAAATGGGAAGAAAAAGATGGCAGTCCAATCAGTGCCAGCGATGTCGACGATTACTACTACCAGGCCATGGGTCAGTCCTATGCGGTATTGGCGCTCATGCGCGCTGTGGAAGTGGAATATAAAACCATTCTCACCGAGCGCGGCTGTATGCCGCACTTCGCCGAGATGAAGGCGTCGCTCGAGCACGCCACCAATTACAATCCGCCATGGGTCATTCTCGACGGTGACATCAACGCCCAATTTTGGCCCAACCACCGGTCGAATCTGGAGACATCGGTGAACGACGCTCGATTCAAGATCATCACCGTGATGGAAAGTATCAATCGGTGAAGATCGCCCCGCATCATTGTTCTTTATGTTTTCACCCCCGCTGTTGGGGGTGTTTTATTTTACCTCGATAAACAGGTTGATTTCTTTCTAGATTTGTGGTTAAATATCGTCTAATGCCGTGGTGGCGGAATTGGTATACGCGCGTGTCTTAGAAGCACGTCCCGTAAGGGTTGTGGGTTCGAGTCCCACCCACGGCACCAATCTTGACTTTTTTGTTTTATTGTGTTACGTTGGAAATATCGTAACATTTTTGTTACAATATTTTATGATGTGTTCATTCCAACATCCAAAAAAGAAAGGGATTAAAATGTCAGATCCGATTGAAAAAACAGAACACGAAAAAGACGGCCATGCCCGGGTTGAATTTGTCGGCAGTTATTGGCGTTTTTATCACCGGCAGTGCAGGGACAAGGCGCTTAACAATATTCTCGCAGATCTTAAATCTACCGGTTATAGCCAGCATCTTGTGTCCGGAGCAGGGTACAAAAGTTTTATACCAGGAGGGTGGAATTGTCTTTATATAGATCAGGTATTGGGCGAACGACGCCACCACCTGTTCTTCAAAAAGACAGTTCGATCACCGCTTTTTGCCCTCTCTCTCCATACTTACAGGCAGAGAGGCACAAAGGCAGAAATGCTGCTCTGCGTAATATTTGACGAAAATATTCGCGATATTGTCGAGCGGCACATGGAGATGTGTGCTGCCAGCCTGGATATTAGCAATGTTCAAATCATTTATGAATCCGGTCAATTCCCGGTTTGCTGAGACTGAGTTGCTGATTGTTATCGCGGGGTTCTTCTTGGAAAAAAGATTGACCCCGTTTTTTATTTCTGGTTTAATTCTTCTTATGAATCCTCACGCCGCCAAATTATTTGCCGCAGAGCTCGACCAAAGGTTGCCACTTTTGGATTTGCATTTATTTAGTCCCACCGAAGCGGAATATGAGCTGGAGAAATTCCTATACGCACAATCGCAGGTGGGCGTTTCGGTCGTGCGAATTGTGTATGGTATCGGCACCGGCAAACTGAAAGAAAAGATTTTGACTATTCTACAAAAGCACCCCATACTCGAGAGCGTGGTCGATGAAGGTGGTAGCTGTATTATTTTTTTCTGATTCATTGGCAAATAGAGTGTTTTTAGGTAATAATTATGAGGGCTATTCTGATTCGTCTAGAATACCAAAGTTATCCACACCTATGTGGATATTATGCTCTTGACAGGTTTTTCGAAATAGTGTAATATGCGACTTACGATTAAATCCCAATAGGGACCATGTCCAACCAAATCCCGCATCTAGCGGCGCCTGGACCTCTGGGTAATAATTTGAACGGTACAACAACAAAACAATGTTTACCAACAATCAAAATTACTCCAAAGTTTCAAGCGCCTAGCAGATTTTATTCTGTCATTTTATGGGGCCGCTTGAAAGAGCGGTCCTTTCTTTTTCCAAAAATAATTTCAATCAAAGCGAAAAATTTTACCTCAAGATTTTTCACTTGGATTGAAATGATAGAAATAGAAGTTTCAGTCGGAACTTTGACAATTCAAATTGGTCAATTCAACAATAGTTGCGCCGTCGAAAGTCGACGGTAGCAAAATAGGGTATGTAGACCCTTGAACAAAGTAGTTCAAGGCAACACACAAAATACGATGAAAGCACAATTTAGTGTTTTCGTTGTGCGCAATTTAACCAAGGGCGCACGGTGGATGCCTAGACACCAAAAGACGATGAAGGACGCCGCAGGGTGCGAAAAGTCTCGGTGAGGTCCCAAGCAACCTTTGACCCGGGAGTATCCGAATGGGGAAACCCGGTTGTGTCGCAAGACACGATCACTGTACACTGAATTCATAGGTGTATAGAGTAAACCTGGCGAAGTGAAACATCTCAGTAGCCAGAGGAAGAAAAATCGCATGAGATTCCCTTAGTAGTGGCGAGCGAAAAGGGAATAGCACAAACCACATAAATGTTTCTGTATTTCTGTTTAGTCGCAAGATTATTCGTGAACACAGTTTAAAGGCCAGGCCGTTGTTTATGTGGGGTTATAAGACGTAAACGCCGAATACCTGATAATTTGGGTAAAATAATAACCTTCCTAGTTGAATCCTTTGGAAAGAGGAGCCGTAGAGGGTAATAGCCCCGTAACGCGAAAGGAGTTATTAAATTATAGTTTATGTTCTTGAGTAGGGCGAAACTCGTGAAATTTCGTCTGAATTTGGGCCGACTATGGTCTAATGCTAAATACTTTTGGTGATCGATAGTGGACAAGTACCACGAGGGAAAGGTGAAAAGTAGCCCGGAGAGGGCGATGAAATAGTATCTGAAACCGTGTGTCTACAAAGAGCCGGAGACCGCAAGGTCGACGGTATTCCTATTGAAGAATGAGCCTGCGAGTATGCTGTATGTCGCTTGCTTAAACTCCTCTGGAGTGAAGGCATAGGGAAACCGAGTCTGAATAGGGCGTCGGTGGCATGCACATAACCCGAAACCGGGTGAGCTATCCATGGTCAGGATGAACATTTTAGAAATAAAATGGGAGGTCCGAACTCACGCGCCGTGCAACACGCGGAGATGAATTGTGGATAGGAGAGAAATTCTAATCGAACTCGGTGATAGCTGGTTCTCCTCGAAATAGCTTTAGGGCTAGCCTCGAGAGTTCCTGCTGGTGGTAGAGCACTGGATGAGAATTGGGTCCTTCGGGATACCGTTTTCAATCAAACTCCGAATGCCAGTAGTCATATCTCGGGAGTCAGACAGTGACGGCTAAGCGCCATTGTCAAAAGGGAAACAGCCCAGATCGCAGTCTAAGGTCCCTAAATTCATGTTAAGTGTAAAAGGTGGTGTTAATTCTTATACAACCAGGAGGTTTGCTTAGAAGCAGCAATCCTTTAAAGAAAGCGTAATA
>CAYXJO010000009.1:0-59482 GCA_964465205.1 uncultured Gammaproteobacteria bacterium | reverse complement strand
ACCTATCCGCCCCTATTACCGTTGACTTCTGGGGGGTAAAAATGGGTGATGTGAATGGGAGTTGGACTAATGGGTAAAATACCAATTTAACTTAAAAAATTTAATTATTAAAAAATATTTAATTTAATTTGTATGGGAATGAAATCAAAAATAAAGGTTTTATTGGTAGCGGCAGTGGTTATTTGCGCGTTGGCCAATGCTACCGCCGCCCAGGCCACTGCCTATTCTGTGGTGGCTGGTTCGATGACTGGGTCTTATCCTAGTACGCTCAATGTGCCAATTATGGCCAGAGGATTTGGATCTGGAATTTCTGGTATTAACTTTGATTTGTATTATGACTCCAATCTCTTAACTATATCTGGCACTGGTTATACAGATAGTGCTTTAACCGGGTCAAATGGTACAATTTTGGTAAATACTTCTACACTCGGTACGGTGAGTTATCTGTGGTACAATGTTAGCACTCCGGTGGCTTTATCCAGTTCAACTATTGCCACAATTAATTTTGCGATTAGCACTACCACTGTTACTAGTACTAATTTAACTTTTGCGCCTTATGATACCAGTGATGTGTCTGACGCGGCCGGTGATACAATTGGAAGCAGTGTGACTTTTACAGCTGGTACTTTATCGCTCAACCCACCCACCGCTCCTACGGCTTCTACCACCATCACTTTTTCTGATGTCTCGACATCTTCTTTCACCATGCATTTATCCGAAGTTGCCGGCGCCACTAGTTATATGGTTTATCAAAATGACGAATTAGCCACAACTACGGCGCTCACTACTTTGTATCCCAGAAATATTACGCCTGATACATTATATTCTTATTATGTGGTGGCTACCAACGCCGGTGGAAACGGTCCGACTTCTTCAGTATTTAGCACCACCACTTTACCACTTCCCCCATCTGCCCCATCCGCTCCAACCTTATCCAATGTTGGTCAAAATAGTTTAACTGTAGGGTGGGATGCTGTGTCTGGTGCCACATATTATGTAGTCTATCAAAATAGTGTCGCTGTGGTAACCACTTCGGCTACCTCTACCAACCGTTCTAGTCTGACTGCTAGCACTTCGTACACATATGCTATCGTGGCTGGCAATTCCGGCGGTGTTTCCGCGGCATCAGATAGTACTTCCACTACCACTTTGCCGGGTGCCCCGGATGCCCCATCTGCTCCGACTTTTTCCGGGGTAACCTCATCCTCTTTGGTGGTGAGTTGGGCAGATGTGACATACGCGTTGTATTACAAATTGTATGAAAATGGTACTTTGGTCACCACCACTGCCGCGACTACTTCCAATCGCACCGGTTTAACTACTGACACGCTTTATACCTATTATGTTTTAGCCGGAAACACTGGGGGTTGGTCCACTTCTTCTACTGCTGCCGCCACTACCACCTTGCCACTTCCTCCATCAGCGCCGTCTACGCCAACATTTTCTAGTATTGCCCAAACCACTTTGAGCGTAAATTGGTCGGCTGTTTCGGGTGCTACATATTATAGAGTGTATAAAGATGGTGCGGCCGTTGCCACCACCACCGATGTGACTTATGCGGCAACTGACTTAACTGCCAACACTACTTACTCTTTCTACATAATTGCCGGTAATGCCGGCGGCACCTCTGTTTCTTCCACTGCTGCCGAAGTTACTACTTTACCCAATCCACCCACCGCACCGTCGGATATAGATGTGGCAGATATCGCGGCCACCAGCATTACTGTGATTTGGGCAGATAATTCTAGCGACGAAACTGCTTTTGTGGTAGAGCAGTCTACCGACGGTGAAACTTATTCTGTAGTCGCCACTACTTCTATTAATGCCACTTCTACTAGCGCGACTGGTTTGACGCCGAATACCGCTTATTTGTTTAGAGTAAAAGCCGTAAATACAGGTGGTAGTTCATCTTATGTTACCGCACCATTGCCGGCATATACCAACTCCGCAATAGTAACCAGTCAAGTAGTAACCGCATCTACTTCGGCTACTATTAGCTTGCAATGGTCCGCCAATTCGAATCCGGCGGGCACTAATTATCGCGCGTATGTAACCGGTGTTTCGACTTCTACTGTTACCTCTGCCGGTTCTACGGTTACAGCGACTATTTCTGGTTTGACACCGAACACACAGTATACTATCAATATTCAGTCGCAGAACCACGATAATACCTACAATTCCGCGCAACAAGTAACTGAATATACTGCCGCAGCCGCGCCATCTACTCCCACTGTTTCTGATATCACTACCGAGTCGGTGCTGCTTACTTGGACAAGTAATAGCAACCCCGGAGCGACCGTATATTATGTGGCTTATTCCAATGGGACACTGATCGCGACGACCACCAATGTAACTACGTCGGTTAGTGGTTTGGCCCCGAACACTTCTTATCAATTTAAAGTGCGCGCAGAGAATTTGGGCGCTGCCGGTACTTACTCCGCTTACTCTTCCAACAGTACTGCCACCGCGACTCTGCCTGCGGTACCAGGTACTCCGACCGCCACTGCTTCTGGTGATGGACAAGTTGATTTGACTTGGAGTGCCAATAGCAATGGTGCGAGTACAGTATATGAAATTTATAATGAAAATACCGAAGCCACAGTGACTTCTTCGGCGACTACTCGTTCTATTACCGGACTTGATCCAGACACTCAATATAGATTTAGAGTTCGGGCCCTACATTTAAATGACGAATCGACCGTCTCATCTTATTCTGCTTATAGCAGCGTAGTACGAACTTTGGCCAATGTGCCTTCTGCGCCGACAGTTGGAGATGCTACCACTACCGTATCTGCTCTTTCGGTGTCGTTTAGTGGTGGTACCAATCCAAGCAATATTACCTACGCTATTTACAATGTGACTGATGGCAATTATTTAGATGCCGATGGTTTGGCCACTACCACACCGATATTTCAAGCCACCTCTACTTGGGGCACAGAACTTGTTGCCACCGGACTCACCGACAATACCGCCTACCAGTTTGCGATAATTGCTCGTAATAGTAGTAGTACAAATTCCGCTACTTCTTCGGCAAATACCGCTGTCTACACCATACCAGGAACTGTATCTGGTTTGACTGCCACCGCCGCTTCTGCTAGTCAGATTAATTTATCTTGGACTGCCATGGGTAGTGCTACTTACCACATCTATCGTAGTACTAATGACTCAAGTTACACTTCCATTGGTACGGCTTCAGTTAATAGTTATAGCAATACCGGTTTAACCGCTCGTACGCAATATTATTACAAAGTGGCTGCGGTAAACAGTAGTGGTGAAGGCAAGTTGTCTAGTGCTATGAGCACTATCACTTTAAGTGGTGGTTCAGCCGGCGGTTCTTCCTCCGGTTCGTCTGGTAGCGGTAATACCACTTACAATATTAGCATGAATGGTAGTCAATATTTGGGAGTTTTGAGTGTCAGCGGTTTTAATGTGGTGTTGTATATTGGTTCTAATGCTGGTTTCACGGTAGCTGGCGGTGTTCATAATTTGAAAGTACAAGATTTGAATATGAGTACAGGAGAGGTAGAATTTGTGGTTAGCTCCAATCCTCAGGTATTCAAACTAAAACCGGGTACCAGTAAAGAATTAGATTTGAATGGAGATAAGAAAAATGATATAAAAATTGCCTACAATACCTTAACAACCAATCGTATTGACGTAACCGTTCAAGCTTTGGCTGTTACCAGTGTTTCCACTACGCCGACTACTGTAACTACTGTGAATACTACTCCGATAGTTCAATCCGTTACATCAGCTGTCGTTATAAGCAAGATAAATACCACCACGTTCAATCCGGGCGCATCGCTCAAATTTACCTATGCGTACAAAAATACCACCAGCAAGACTGTGAATGTAAAATTTGTACGTCAGTTGGTAGATTCTAAAGGCAAAGTAGTAAAATCGTCTACTATTAGCAAGTCGCTCAAGAAAGGCGCTACTTATACCAATAAAGTAAGTGAAGCCTTGCCGGGTAATTTGAAATCAGGTACTTATACCGTGAAAGTAAAAGTGCTGGATAACAAGAGCAAAGTAGTTGATCAAAACAGTTTTGATATTGCTGTGGTTAAAAAATACTTTATTTTGGGGGCGGATCTTCCTGTGGCTAACGAATTCACGTTTGACACCAAAATGTTGAATGCGGTGAAATCTAATGTGGCTCTACCAACATCTCTCAAGCTCAAGTACACCTATAAAAATAGCACCGGAAAAACTCAATCTATCCGCATGGTGCGTGAGTTGGTAAATGATGCTGGCAAAGTATTGGTAACCAAGAACGGCAAATGGTCTCTTAAGGCAGGACAGAAGGATAGTACGACCTTTACTCAAGCTTTGGATAACAAATTAACAGCAGGTAATTACCAAATTCGTCTGCGTGCCTATGACGCCACCAGCAAGGCGTTATTGGCCGAAAATAGCGTTGGATTTACCGTAGAAGCCAGATAATCATTCTGATTTTAAAAGTAGCGACCCGAAAAGGTCGCTACTTGTTTTTTCGGTAATTTTAGGTTAAAATATTAGCATATTATAATAAAAATTATGATTGAATTAATTATACACAATAATCGTATTGGCCCAGTACGCAATCGTCATCCGTGGATTTTTTCGGGAGCCATAAAATATATTCCGGATGGTATTGCGAGTGGTACTTTTATAAAATTAAAAGACGAAGCCGGGCATTTTTTAGCGTCTGGCTACTTTAATTCTTATTCTCAAATTGCCGTGCGAGTGTGGGGGTGGGATGAGGCCGAAGAAATTGATGATGATTTTTTTGTACGTCGTATTGATCGGGCCTATGATTTTCGTAAAAAACTTATTGTATCCAGCAAAACAGATTCATATCGTTTGATTAATAGTGAAAATGATTTGTTGCCCGGTTTGATTGTGGATAAATATGCTGATTACCTAGTTGTGCAATTTCATAATCGTGGTATCGAATCATGGAAAGATCCAATCGTCGCGGCGCTTAGGAAAATAGTAAAACCCAAAGGAATTTATGAGCGTAGTGATGTTGGCAATCGCCTGAAAGAAGGAGAGGAAAAAAAGGCCGGATTGCTTTGGGGAAAAATACCGGAAAGGGTGACTATTTTGGAAAATGGGTATAAATTTTTGGTAGATTTGGCTGGCGGGCAGAAGACTGGATTTTTTCTAGACCAACGCGACAAGCGCGCGGCACTTGAGAAATACACAAAAGGGGAACGAGTATTGAACTGTTTTTCATATACCGGTGGTTTCAGTGTTTATGCTTTAGGTGGTGGGGCCAAGTTTGTAGAGAGTGTGGATACTTCTCAGGCGGCTTTGGATATCGCTCGTGAGAACATCGTATTGAATGATTTTAGTTTGAAAAAATGTGCGTTTATATGTGCCGATGTAAAAGATTATTTGGCTAAGGAATCGCAAAAATTAACTAGTGGGGATGAATATGACCCCTGGAGTGTAATAGTTTTGGATCCGCCGGCGTTTATTAAAGATAGAAGGAAGATTCATGAAGGTGTGCAAGGTTATCGCAGGATTAATGAAATGGCGATGCGTATTGCGCCCAAAAATGGCATTTTAGTAAGCGCGTCATGTTCTCAGCACCTATCGTTAGTAGATTTTCGTTATATGTTTTCAGAGGCGGCCGGGCGAGCGGCACGTACTGTGCAAATTTTGGAAACATTTACTCATGGTATCGATCATCCCGAACTAGCGGCGTTTACCGAAGGAGAATATTTGAAGTGTTTTTTTACTCAAGTTAATTAAAAGTTTTTTAATATTATAAGTATGCGATACATATTTAGAAGTGCACTGATAGTTGTTATATTATTGTGCGCCCTGATTGCTCAAAATGCGTATGCGGGAGGTAGTGTGGGTGAGTTTATTACTGAAGGTGTGCGCGGATGCCAAACCGACACTAATCATTTGGATTTAATTTCTGACACGGGTGCGAGTTATGAATTGGCCGGGTCCAATCAGTGTCGCATTACTGACAGTGGTGCAAGTTTTTATACGCTAACTTGTATTAATGACACTAGTTATAAAACTAGTTGGCGTGCGTGTACCGACGCAGAGAAAGCCGGGAAGGTACAGGCGCCCATATTTGTGATCGTCGCGAACAATTACGAGACTGGCGTGCGTCTGTATCAAAGCAGTCCGTCTTATTTGACCAACAAGCAACATGCTAGTCTTGATACTTATCCGACCTACACTATCCCAAATAGTATTAATACGATAAGTGCCGAAATTGTACCGTGGAAAAATGTATCTTGGGGCAATTATTCTTATGCTTTTGTGGTGAACAGTGGCGATGAAGCTGGAGTGTGGAGATTTAATGAATACACTGTGAGTAATCTGGTGAGTAATCTTTATTTTAATAATAGCAAAACTTATAATTTAAATGCTGGTAATTTTCGCGGTAAGTATGTGACTGTTTATGGTTTTATACGCAACAATGACGGAATTTCGGAAGTGCCAAATATGCCGGTGGAGGTAGATGATGTAGTGCCGATGTATTTTAAATTTGACTTAACCAATATTTATAATACTACTGCCAAGCCGTACATTTCTGCGCCGACGAATAATCAAGTATTAACCAATTATCCGCGCCGGGCGAATCTGTCGTGGAGTAGTATTGATAAAGCTCAGACTTATGATATTGAAGTAGCTTGTGATATTTGTAGTTATCCGGTTTGGAGTTCGGTATTGAAATTTAATTCAGTTAGTACCAATTATACTACAGCTGCGCTCGCCGGCGACAATGAATTTCGTACCAGGGTACGCGCTATGTTCCCCGGCAATATTTATGGCGCTTGGTCGGATTATGTTTATTTTAGGTATGATACTTCGCAATATTGTACCGATTCCGACGGTGGTCTAAACTATGCAGTGCGCGGAGACACAAAAGGCAAAGATGAAGTTACCGGGGTCAATTCTACCTATACGGATTCATGCGGTTATCAGGTCGGTAGTCAGGATGAATATAACGGACCATTTGTTGCCGAAAAACACTGTAGTAATGGTGTAGTGCATACTCAATGGTATCAATGTCCCAATGGTTGTGTAAACGGAGCTTGTGCCACTCCGGTGGACAATTCTGAGTGTAGCGCTATTTGTCGGACACGTCTTGGGACCGATGGTGTTTGTGGTGGTAGTGAAGGTGATATGCAAGGATCAAAATATTGTTCCAATAATACTCAGTGTGTCTGTAAGCCGCTAGCTTGTTCTGCTGATTCCGATTGCACTAAATATAATTCTCATCACAAATGCACCAACAATAAATGCGCGTATGCCGATTGTAATACGGCCTGCCGTGATTTTTATGGTTATGAATCCGGTACTTGCGGGGCATCTGATGGAGTAGAGGTTGGTAGCGCTTTTTGCAAATTATCTGCCACCCAATGTAAGTGTTATGGAAAAAAGGAGCAAAACGAGGGTGCGATTATCGCCCCCTATGGTTCTATGAAAATAGGGGAGAAGAGTATTGAAGTGCCTTGGCGTACTTCCATCACTTTGACCCAAAACGATGTACGTAGTTGGGGGAATGGCTATGCCACCGTTGCGGTTGATTATCGAGATAAAAATTATGGCACTCAAACATCGGCTGGTTATTCTAATAGTTTATTGTTCGATGGTAATAGCGTTTCACGTCAGTCGGCCAGCGCTTTGAAACCGGGAGAAAACCGTTCTCATTTTGCGTTGGTTCAACTACCGCTTAGTAGCGGGCAACATAAATTGACCTTGCAAGCAGATGATGCCAATATCGCACCAGTGGAGCAAAATAACGACTTTGATATTAGTGTTTGGTTCCAGGGTTTTGGTTTAGATGACAGTAATTTACCTACCTGTTCTGATGTGCGTGGCGGTAATGTTACTTTCATTGTTTGCGCCGGATATAGCGTAGATCATTTTTGGAGTGGCACTAGAATAAAAGTTACCGAACACGACGGCGAAACTGCCCATGTGCAATTGTATAATACCAGCGAGACCGAAACAGATTTGGTATTAAATGAAATGGAAAGATTTGATGTTTCTGACAAGCCTGGCAAGTATATCGAAGTTACTTATTTAGGTGTTGGCGCGGGGAATAGAGCGCTGTTTCGAGTTAACTCCAATACTACTTATGATGATCGTGCAGAAGTTAAATGCGGCTCACGTCGTGGTGGTGATGGTACTTTTTTGATGTGCAAAAATAATATTTTTACACATACTGTGAGTGGTGTTATTTATAATTTTAAAACTGTTACTAATAAATACATCTTGATAAAAACCGGCGGTAAAATGACGTCAAAAAGTATCAAGATTAATATGGGCAGATCGTCTGTGGTGGTTACAAAAGACGGCAAATATCAAGTACGAGTTCGGTATGTGGGTTATTCTAATAAATTAGGTGCTTCAGTAGAATTTACTACCATATCGGCGCCGGTAGCAACCGGTAGTGTGACTTATGGCGTGGGTGTAAATGATTATCCCGATCATCATAACTCGAACAATTCCAGAAACATCGCCAATGCTTACGCGATAATGTATACGGTTAAGCTTGTTAATAATGAATTTATAGTGACAGATTATACTATTAAAAGTACGGGTTCTGGTAATAATCCCGGCGCAACTTTCACTATTGTTCCAGATCAGATGGTATATTTTGATGGATACAAGAATTATCGTGAGGCCTATATTGCGGCTAATGCAAAAATGAGACAATCGTATGGTGGTAATGGTGTACCGCCTTATAAAAATTTTAATAACGGAGAAAATAAATTGTGCCAAACTAACGGTACGGCTACCGATCAATATTTGCACAATGATAGATACAATAATTGTTCAATTAGTTTAAGTACTCCGTATCAAGATTGAACTCTACAAAAACCCGTCTAATGACGGGTTTTTTGGTTGTCTTTCACTCTTGCGAAAAGCAGTACTGCTATGGTAAAATACCAATGCTTTAACCAGCATTTATTTAGCTTAAATTTAAACTATGACCAATTTAGCAATCAATGGTTTTGGCCGTATTGGCCGTCAAGCATTCAAGGCCGCTTTTGGGAATAAAAAAATAAAGATTGTCGGCATCAATGATTTAACTGACACCAAAACTCTCGCGCATCTACTAAAATACGACACTGCTTATGGCAAGTACGAACACGAGGTTGGGTTTGACGATGCTAATTTAATTGTCGATGGAGTTAAGGTACCGGTTTATGCACAAAAAGATCCAACCCAGTTGCCATGGGGACAATTGAAGGTAGATGTAGTACTTGAATGCACCGGACGTTTTACAGATAAGGCCGGTGCTGAAATGCATGTCAAAGCCGGCGCCAAAAAAGTGATTATTTCCGCTCCGGCTAAGGGTACCGAGGTTCCGACATACGTACGTGGTGTAAATTGTGCCAAAGTAGGCGCCGAGCAGTCCACTGTAATCAACAATGCTTCTTGTACCACCAACTGTATCGCGCCGGTAATGGCGGTGCTTGACGAAACTTTTGGAATTGAAAAAGCAATGATGAGTACTGTGCATGGCTATACTGCCGATCAAAATATTCAAGATGGTCCGCACAAAGATTTGCGTCGCGCTCGGGCTGCCGCGGAAAATATTGTGCCAACCAGCACGGGTGCTGCCAAAGCGGTGGGTGAAGTCAAGACCAACCTGCAAGGCATTTTTGACGGTGTGGCTTTCCGTGTGCCGGTGCCAACTTGTTCACTTTCAGATATTACTGTTGTGCTCAAGAAAAATGTGACCAAAGAGGAAATAAACGAAGCGTTAATCGCGGCCAGTAAAACCAAACGTTTTGAAGGAATCTTGTCTTGTGCTACCGAACCGTTGGTTTCTTCGGATTATGTTGGCGACGCCCATTCTTCAATAGTGGATTTGGCTCTTACCAATGTGGTGGGTGGTAATTTGGTAAAAGTCGTCGCCTGGTATGACAATGAATATGGCTACGCCCATCGCCTGGTGGAGATGGCGGAGTTGTTTGCTAAATAATTTTATGCGCAAAATATTTTTTTTGGCGTTTCTAGCAATTTTGATATTTGGGTTGGTCTCAGTGCCTACCAGTGTGTCTGCCGCCGTCAAAAGTACTGTGGCTAGCCGTGATGGTCAAAGATTAGCAACCCTGAAACAAATGCAGACTGCTTTTGAATTATTTTATGTTGATAACGGCAAGTACCCAGATGGTAAAAACATCAAGTTGGGAGATAAAAATCAAGTATGTTTAGGACGGAAGGGTTGGACAAAAGGAAAGTGTGTATCACCGTATTACTTTAAATTTTCTTTAGATCCTCAGAAAAAAAATTATATTTATAGCAAGACTAAAACTGGATACGAGATTAGGATCAAATTTGAAAAGTATTCCAAAGCAAAAGATAAAATGGTGATTCTTACACCGAATGCAATCAAAAATTATGTTCAAATTCCCCAGACGAAAAATAGTGTGAGTCCCGTCCCGTCGAATGGCTTAGGACAAACCACCAATCCAAGAGAGTATTTCATGAAGATTATTAATTCTTCAACCACCGAACAAATTAAACGTGAGGCTAGAAACGCTCTTCGTGTGACAGATATCAACCAGATTAGTAAAGCGTTAAAATCGTATCATGCAGATGGGTATGAATATCCGACCGGATACGGCAAATTGTTGGGTGGTAATGATAGCCAGTGTTTAGACATTAATGGCTTTTCTGGTGGGGCCACTTGTTCCGCCGCCAAATATTTGAAGGCGATACCGACCGATCCTTTTGGCGGTGATTATAAATACTATCGTATAAAATTCGATAGTACGAGCACGTTTAATTATTTTGTTACAGCCGAGATGGAAACCAATACATCCTCTATTTTGGTGGCAGTAAATGATTTGGGTGTTGATCGTTTTGATGAACAACTCGCCAAACAATTGATGGCCGGCGAGGATGTATTTGTAAATTATTTACAAAGTTTTAGGATTAAAGCGAGAGATTCCAAGCGTCTGGCCGATTTAAAACAAGTGCAGACGGCGTTAGAATTATATTACACAGATAACAATCATTATCCATCGGGGACGAATTTGATTTTAGGAAAAAATCCAAACGCCGTTTGTTTAAGTAGTCGTTCTGGTTTTTCCAGCAGAGGATGTCTAGCTCCTTATATGACCAACGTACCCTCAGATCCCAGCAATGGTTTTTATGTGTATAACTTAGAGGGTGTTTCTTACACTCTCGATGCTGTGTTGGAGGGTGAGATTAAAGCTGGCAATAATACGTTGAAAGGCAAGATAAGAGTCACTCCTGGTGGTATTTCAATGATTCAATAAATAATTTTATGCGTACACTATCTATTGAAACAGCAAATAAGGTGGGGGAAGAAGTAGTACTAAAAGGTTGGATAAACGCCCGTCGCAATATGGGCAAAATTGTATTTTTGGATTTGCGTGATCGCGAAGGAATTGTGCAGGTGGTAGGTGTGCCGTCAGAGTTAGATGCACAATCCAACGAAGAATTAGCTCGCGTTCGTCCAGAGTGGGTAATTGAGATCCGCGGTATCGTGAACGCGCGCGGTGCCAAACAGCAAAATCCAGACATGCCGACCGGTATGGTGGAAGTACTCGCGAAAGAATTGAAAGTATTATCTGAAGCCGAGACGCCACCGTTTGAAATAAATAAAGATACGAGTGGTATCACCGAAGAATTACGCCTCAAATATCGTTATTTGGATTTGCGTAGTGAACGCATGAATAAAAATCTTCGTTTGCGTTATCAGGTTACCAAATTTTTCCGTGATTATCTGGACAAGCAAGGTTTTTGGGAAGTAGAAACGCCGATCCTCACCAAAGGCACACCGGAAGGTGCGCGTGAATTTATTATTCCTTCACGGGTTTATCCGGGGCAATTTTATGTATTGCCGCAAGCGCCCCAACAATTCAAACAATTATTGATGGTTTCGGGAGCAGAGAAATATTTTCAGGTAGCGCGTTGTTTTCGTGATGAAGATCAGCGTGGCGATCGTCAGCCTGAATTTACCCAATTAGATTTGGAAATGTCTTTTGTGGAGCGAGATGATGTTTTGAATTTGATCGAAGATATGATGATCAAAACCGTCCAAACAGTTACTCCGGAAAAGCATATTCAACAAATTCCATTCCCGCGTCTAAGTTACAGTGAAGCGATGGCCAAATACGGCACTGACAAACCAGATTTACGTGAAGACAAAAATGATCCCAATTTACTCGCGTTTTGTTGGGTGGTGGATTTTCCGTTTTTCGAAAAAACTGAAGAAGGAGGATGGACTTTTACCCACAATCCGTTTTCATCCGCGATGCCGCAGTGGCAAGATGCGCTCATGAATAAAGAAAAAATTGGCGAGATTGTCGCAGCTCAATATGATCTGGCACTCAATGGCTGTGAGGCTGGTGGTGGTAGTATTCGCAATCACGACCCCAAAGCCCTGCGTACCGTACTGGAAATTATGGGCTTCACCGAAGAACAGATTAAAGATCAATTTGGCCATATGTTGGATGCGTTTAGCTTTGGTGTGCCGCCGCACGGTGGATTGGCGATTGGGTTTGACCGTTTCGTAATGTTGCTCGCGAATGAACCAAATATTCGCGAAATTATTCCGTTCCCCAAAACCGGTGATGCACGCGACCTCATGATGGGTGCTCCTTCCGAACTACCGGAGCAAGCACTCAAGGACGCGCATATCAAAAAAGTTTAATTATGTTTTCACCCCTACAACGTTACATTTTAAAAGAATGTTTCGGGCAAAAGGGGAAAATTGTGCATCGGCGCATTTTTCACGTTTTTTATCGTAACAAAAAAGTAGTCCGCAAAGATGCTATTAATACTATTACTAAGTGTTTGGAA
This sequence comes from uncultured Gammaproteobacteria bacterium, assembly GCA_964465205.1. Taxonomy (GTDB): domain Bacteria; phylum Patescibacteriota; class Patescibacteriia; order Magasanikbacterales; family GWA2-37-8; genus CAYXJO01. Next base: position 46,678 of record CAYXJO010000009.1, on the reverse strand, counting down.
CGTTTGATAGATAAAGGACTGCTCGTGGGTTATGGTATGCGCACTCCCAAAAAATGGTTTATTCGTGAAGTGAAGATTACTCGTATTGGAATCAAAAAATGGGTAGAGTGGATTGAAAGTCGTCAAGCCAAATTGCCGTTCTAATTTTTATGCCAGAAATAAAACTCGAAAAATTTCAAGGGCCACTGGATTTGCTTTTGCAGTTGGTAGAATTGGAAAAAATGAATATATCTGAAGTGGCTCTGTCGCAGGTGACCGAGCAATTTTTACGTCACCTCGATACTCTAGAAGCCAATCGCTCGGAAGAGTTAGCGGATTTTTTGGTAATTGCGACCAAACTTGTATATCTAAAATCCAAAAATCTTTTGCCATATTTGTATCCCCAAGAAGATGATGGGCCGTCACTTGCTGATCAGTTAAAAATGTATCAGCAGTACGTTGAAGCAAGCAAAAAAATTATTATTTTGTGGGAACAAAATCGTATTTCATATGGACGTACCGAGCCGCCGGTAAAGGTGGAAGGATTCGTGTTGCCCGGTAATGCTGCTGTAGTAGATTTGCAAAAATCAATGAATGCTTTAGTTGCGCGTTTGCGCCCCATCAACCCGCTGCCTTCTACTACGATTGATCATACTATTTCGGTAAAACAAAAGATTGACGCGATTTATAATATTTTCAAAGATAAAAAACAATTCAGTTTTAAAGAAATGTTACAGTCGGCCCACAATCGCACGGATATAATTGTCAGTTTTTTGGCGCTGCTTGAAATTATCAAGAGTGAAAAAGCTTTTATTAAACAATCTAAATCTTTTGATGATATCGAAATCGTTAAAGTATAATTATATGACAATACTATCGAAACTTGAGACTATCTTATTCGTCGCCAGTAAGCCATTATCTACCAAGAAAATAATGAAAGTATTAAACGTCGAAGAAGAACCGGCGAAACTCGCGCTGGAACAGTTGCGCGCCAAGTATAACACCGCTCAGTCGGGAATAATTTTGGTGCAAAATAGTGATGATTGGCAAATGGTGAGTAACCCCGACAATCGCGAAGCGGCTGAAAATTTTCTCAAGGCCGAGGTGTCTGGCGAACTGACTCGTCCGCAGCTGGAGACGTTGACGGTGGTTTCGTATTGCGGCCCGATTACCAAACCAGAACTCGAGACTATCCGCGGCGTGAATTGTTCCTTGATATTACGCAATTTACTTATGCGCGGTCTTGTCAAAGAAGTGGAAGACCCGACCAACTTACTGCCCACTTACGAAGTTACTATGGATTATCTGCGTCATTTGGGAATAAATAGTTTGCGTGAATTACCTGATTATGATAAATTACACCATCACGAAAATGTTATGAATGTTTTGAAGCCGCAAGATAATCCCTAATCAAAATGTCAGAGAAATTATTCAATTTTTTATCTTCGTTCGGTATCATGCTAATTGGTGTGGTCTTGCTTTTTGTAGGCTCAGTATCTTTTGAAATAAAGAAAAATCCCCAATTTTTGGCTTTTCCTCAATCACAGGCTAGAGCATTGTCGGTGGGTGGTGACATAGAAGCTGCCAATTTGCCCAAAGCCAAACCCACCATACCTTTGCCGATCAATAACAGTACTTATGCTTCTACAATTACGGCGGCAGTAGTATTGATTTTAGATGACAAAACCGACACGATTTTATTTGAAAAAAATAGTGACCAAGTGCGTGCATTAGCCAGTGTTTCTAAACTAATGTCGGCCTTGGTGTTATCTGATTTACCAATGCATTGGAGCAGTACCACCGAAATAATTGTCGATGATATTGATAGTAGTAGTCATCATATTAATGCTGGAGAAAAATATCAATTGAGTGATTTATGGAATATAGCGCTGGTAGGTTCGTCCAATAGCGCGGTCAATGCATTGGTGCGCGCTAGTGGATTATCCAAAGAAGAATTTGTTGCCAAAATGAATGAAAAGTCTCAGCGGTTGGGCTTGCGTTCGATGAAATTCGCTGATCCAACCGGTCTTGATAATCGTAATATGGCCAAAGCAGAGGACATTGCCAAACTTTTAAAACTAGCTTTGGAAAAAGAGAATATTTTGAAATCTTTACAAATTGCGGAATATTACGCCAAACCAATTGGCAAAAGTATGCGTCGGGTTTGGAGTACTAATTGGCTTCTTAATCATTGGGTTCCTAGTGAATACAAGGCGGCACAAATTGCCGGTAAAACCGGATATATTTCAGATTCTGATTATAATTTTGCAGTGCGATTGATTGATAAAAATAATCGCGCGATTCGCACTATAATTTTAGGATCAGAGTCTAACGAGTCGCGGTTTACAGAAGCGCGTGATATCTCAAATTGGATTTTCTCTCATTATCTTTGGCCACATGAGGAGGGTTATGAAAAATTGGCAAGTTAGCATCGTCGTGAAAAATGTGGTATAATAAAGAATACCTAAACAGGTAGGTTTTACGCATTTTTTTGGTTATGCAAATCAAGTCAGTTTCTAATTTAAAGAATTTGAAAAATGTACGTGTATTGGTGCGGGTAGACTTTAATGTACCAATTAAAAAAGGTAAGGTTTTGGATGATTTCAAAATTGTGCAAAGTATCCCCACTATTAAGTATTTATTGCGTAAAGGAGCTCGGGTGATTTTGGTTAGCCACCTGGGTCGTCCAGTTGGTACCGATCGTAAATTATCTCTACGACCACTGGTTAAGACACTGCAAAAATTACTAGGCATTGAAGTTTGCTTTACTCACTGGTCTAAATTTGATACCAATAAATTTTGTCGAGTTACTTTGTTGGAAAATATTCGTTTTGATAAAGGCGAGGAGGCCAACGACATCAAATTTGCCAAAGCGCTCTCTGGCTTGGCCGACCTGTTTGTGCTAGACGGCTTTGCTGTGGCGCACCGAGATAGCGCTTCAGTATCTGGTTTGACAAAATACTTGCCTGCATATGCCGGGTTGTTGTTAACTCAAGAAATTTCCGGATTGATAAAAATTATCAGCAAACCGCATAAACCTTTAGTTGTTGTTCTGGGTGGTGCCAAGATGGAAACCAAAATTCCGGTTTTAAAAAATTTATTGGCCAAAGCTGATCATGTCTTGGTTGGAGGAGGTATTGTGAATACGTATCTTTGGGGCAAGGGTTATAAAATTGGGGATTCGCTGATTGATAAAGACTATAAAAAAGAAGCTTTATCATACGGGGCGAACAAAAAAATTGTTTTACCGATTGATTTTGTTGTCGGTCCGGCTAATGGTCGTAAAGCCAAAGTTATGTCCACCGATGAGCTATCTTTAGCTAAAAAATGCGGTATTTATGATATTGGTCCACGAACCGTGCGTTTGTTTTCTGAATATATCAAAAAAGCCAATACAATAGTCTGGAATGGGGCTTTGGGCCGATTCGAACAGTCCCCATATTATCATGGTACATACGCTATCGCGCGTATTATCGCCGCGCGCTCCAAAGGCAGGGCGTTTGGGGTGTGTGGAGGTGGCGAAACAGTCGAAGTTTTGCAGAAATTGAAATTAATGGATGATATTGATTTAGTTTCGACTGGTGGGGGAGCGATGCTGGAGTTTTTATCAGGCAAAAAACTGCCAGGTATCAAAAATATTATTAAATAATTATTAATTAATTTCGAACTTGCCATCACACGATGGCGGCGTTCGGTGGAGGTTTATTTATGCCGGTGTCTAATAGTCACAAAACCATAGCGCACGATGGCTGCGAATGCGGCAACGGTCGTTGCGGCTGTGGTTGTAGTTGGGGTTGTAAGTTGGGTAAAAAGATCCTACTTACATTACTTGGAGTGTTATTGGTATATATGATTTTTTACGTTGGCACTTTAATGCGCAACAATATCAAGAAATATTATTTTATTGGTCAGGCGGATAAATCAGAGCGCACAATTATGGTTTCTGGATTTGGCAAAATTACTGGCAACAATGATGTGGCGGTAACTACTTTGGGTTATTCTAATACCGACAAAGATGTAGCCAAAGCGCAATCAGATAATAAGGCGGTGATGGACAAAGTATATGCGGATTTGAAGGCGATGGGCGTGGAAGATCGAGATGTACAAACCGATTATCGTGTGTATCCGGATTATAATTACACCCAAGATAAAGGCCAAGTATTAAATGGGTATAAAATTGAAAACAAGCTGACCATCAAGATCCGTGATTTGACGAAAACATCTGGTATTTTAGGTTTGGTTGGCAAATATGGCTTGACCGAAGTAGCGGGGTTAAGTTATACCATTGATGATTCTGAATCGTTAAAAGCATTGGCTCGTACCAAAGCTTTGGCCAACGCCAAGCTCAAAGCACAAGAATTAGCGAATGACTTGGGGGTAAATTTGGGCAGTGTTGTTTCGTATAATGAATATGAGGGTTCTAATAGTTATTATCCGATGAAAGCTATGGCTGTGGACGCGGTAGGTATGGGCGGCATATCTTCGGCTCCTGCTGATATTTCGAGTGGTAGTCAAGATGTGGTGATTAATGTGAATGTGGTTTATGAAATTGCGCCGCAAACCTGGTGGTAAAATATCGTAATTTATAGCGAAAAAGGCACCTTATTATGAGGTGCCTTTTAAATTGCGATGATTTGTCAAGATGGTAGAAAAATGGTAAAATACTGAATGTTTAAAAGTGTTTTAAATTTTGTTAGTTAGAACTAATTTTTTGTCTATTTACATCGAATATTATGAAGATTAAATCAATTTTTGCTCGAGAAATACTAGACTCGCGCGGTAATCCTACCGTGGAAGCAAAAGTAGTTTTAGAAAATGGTATTTCTAGCCTGGCCAAGGTTCCGTCCGGCGCTTCTACTGGCACTCATGAGGCCTTGGAGCTACGTGATGGTGGTAAACGTTACGGCGGGAAAGGTGTTCTCAAGGCAGTGAAAAACGTTAATACCATTATAGCCAAAGCCCTGGTGGGTATGGATATTACAAAAATCCAAGATATTGACAAAAAGATGATTGCGCTTGATGGTACGAAAAATAAATCCAATCTTGGTGCTAATGCTATTTTGGCCGTATCGCTAGCCTGCGCTCGTGCCGGTGCTCTGTTTTTGAATTTGCCGCTATATGCTTATTTGCGTCACGTTTATAAAATACCAGAGAAAGGTTATCGAATGCCGGTGCCCATGATGAATATTGTCAATGGCGGTAGGCATGCCGACAATGGCCTGTCGATTCAAGAATTTATGATTATTCCGCGCCACAAAGAATTCCGTGAGCGCGTGCGCATGGGTTCGCAAGTGTTCCATGCTCTAGCGAATATTCTTTCGCAAAAAGGTTTCTCGACGTCGGTTGGTGACGAAGGTGGTTTCGCGCCGGAGCTACTAAATAATGAACGTGCTATTCAGGTTATACTGGAAGCGATTAAATATACCGGTTGGGAGCCCGGCAAACATATATATTTAGGTTTGGACTTAGCAGCTTCCGAGTTTTATCATAAAGGTAACTATTATTTTGTTGGCAAAAAACAGGGTTGGCGCGCAGACAAAATGATCGCCACCCTTGAACAGTGGACAAAAAAATACCCCATTGCCACAATTGAAGATGGTTTGGCAGAAGATGATTGGGCGAATTGGCAAACATTGACCAAAGAGTTGGGTAAAAAAGTAGCACTAATTGGTGATGATTTATTTGTAACCGACGTCGAGCGTTTGGAAAAAGGTATTGCCGAGAAAGTTGCTAATGCTATTTTGATTAAGGTAAATCAAATTGGTACTCTGTCTGAGACCGTTGAGACAATCCTTACAGCCAAAAAATTTAAGTACCAAGTCGCAGTATCACATCGTTCCGGCGAAACATCCGATACGTTTATCGCGGATTTGGCTGTAGCAGTGAATGCAGAATATATTAAATCCGGTTCACTGTCGCGGTCGGAGCGAGTAGAAAAGTACAATCGGTTGATGGAAATAGAAATTGAGCTTGGTTTGTAATATAAATATGTCCAAAAAACCTACTACCGTTTTAATTATCATGGATGGTTGGGGTATTGCCAACCCCAAGAGTAAAGGCAATCCGGTTACACCCGTCAATGCGCCTAATTATTTTGATTGGATTAAAAAATTTCCCAATACCAAACTGTCTGCCAGTGGCGAAGCGGTTGGGTTGTTCAAAAACGAAAAAGGTAACAGTGAAGCCGGCCATCTGAATTTGGGCGCGGGACGCATTGTTAAACAAGACGCGGTGTATATATCCGATTCTATTAAAGACGGTACTTTTTTCAAAAATACGGCTTTCGCGCAAGCTATTCATCATGTCAAAAAATACAAAACTGCTGTGCATTTAATGGGATTATTGTCCAATCACAATAGTGCTCACTCTTGCCCGGAACATCTATACGCATTGTTGGATTTGTTTTGGGAACAACAAATAGAAAAAGTTTATTTGCACTTATTTACCGATGGTCGCGATAGTGGCCAGCATGATGCCGCCAAACATTTAAAAAAATTAGAAGAACATTTTCATGGTACTGAAATAATCGCCACGATTACTGGTCGGTTTTATGCTATGGATAGAAATAAAACTTGGGAACGAGTTGCTCAAGCTTACAACGCCATTGTATTTGGTAAAGGTGCCACATCTCCTAGTGTGAGCGAAGCGCTTACTAGGGCCTACAACAAAGGCGAATCAGACGAGTTTATTTCGCCGACGGTAATTGTGGATAACAATAAACCCGTTGCGACTATCAAAGATAATGACGCGGTATTTTTCTTTAATTTGCGTAGTGATCGCGCGCGTGAACTCACCAAAGCTTTTGTTCAACCAGATTTTGAGAAAATTAATTCTGGAGCATTTAATCGCGATGGCTACCCAAAAAATATTCGTTTTGTGGCGCTGGCTGATTTTGGCCCAGATTTGCCCAGTGTACTGACTGCATATCCCAGTCGTGATGTTGAAAATAGTTTAGTGCAAGTATTATGCCCGCGGCCGCAGTTATATATTGCCGAATCAGAGAAGTTTGCTCATGTTACTTACTTTTTTAATGGCGGTTATGCGCAGCATTTTTGTGACGAACGTTGGACAAAAGTGGATTCTAAATTGGTCACCAGCTATGCCGATGATCCACAAATGAGTGCCAAAGAGGTTGCAGACATAGTAGTTGGAGCAATTGAATCTGGTCAGTATGAGTTTATTTGTGTCAATTTTGCCAACCCGGATATGGTAGGACATACCGGTGTACTCAAAGCGGGGGAGATTGCTGTCCAGACAGTTGATCGCGAAGTTAATAGATTGGTGGATGCCATTATTAGCAATGAAGGCTTGGGAGTGATTACCGCCGATCACGGCAATATTGAAGAGATGATTAATTTACAAACCGGCGAAGTTGATACCGAACATTCACTTAACCCAGTGCCATGTATTTTTGTGGGTAGTAAATCCGCATTAAAATCATGTGGTTTGTCGAACCGTAAACATTTGCCCGCCGGCAAACTGGGTGATGTTGCTCCTACAATATTGAAAATCATGAATATACCAAAACCAAAAGAAATGACCGGCAGAAGTTTGTTTTAATATTATTATGTCAAATTATAAACCAGTAGTACTTACAATTTTTGATGGTTGGGGTGTGGCTCCGGGAAGTGATGGTAATGCTGTTACAAGAGCGAGTCTCCCTAATTTTACCAAATATTTGAAAGAATATCCGGCTATGACGCTTTATGCTTCCGGTTCCGAAGTGGGGTTGTTGTTTGGGCAAATGGGTAATTCAGAAGTGGGCCATTTGAATATTGGCGCGGGACGTATTTATTATCAAGCTTGCCCACGAGTGAACCAGCATATTACCGATAGGTCGTTTTTTTCAAACAAAGCTTTTTTGGATGCTATTGCGCATGTAAAAAAGAATAAATCGCAGTTGCATTTGTTAGGTTTAGTTTCTGCCGGCAAAGTGCATTCAAGTGACGAGCATTTGTATGCATTATTAGAATTGTGCAAAGAGCAAAAATTAGACAAAGATGTGTACGTGCATGCTATTTTAGATGGGCGTGATTGTATTTTTAATTCCGGCAAAGAGTTCGTAGGTAATTTACAGAAAAAAATGGATGAATTAAAAGTAGGCAAAATTGCCAGTTTGACCGGCAGATTTTATGGCATGGATCGTGACAATCGTTGGGATCGTGTCGAGAAAGCCTATCGCATGATTGCGGAAGGTGTCGCAGAGCGTAAATACGAAGATCCGATGCAGGCCATTGATGAAGCCTATGCGGCAAAAAATTACGATGAGGAGTTTGTACCAACGGTAATTACCAACCGGAAAGGTCAACCGGTGACCACAGTGCGTAATGGCGACGCGGTAATTTTTTTCAATTATCGCCCGGATCGCGCGCGTGAACTCACCAAAGCTTTTGTTCTACCTGGTTTTGACAAGTTTGAACGTCCGTATATTAAGGATTTGTTTTTTGTCACCATGATGGAATACGAAAAAGATTTGCCAGTAGTGGTAGCTTTTCCTCCGGTGGTAGTGCATAATTCTTTGGCAGAAACAGTTAGTAAGGCTGGTTTGAAACAATTTCATATTGCTGAGACAGAAAAGTATGCGCACATCACTTTCTTTTTAAACGGCACTATTGAAAATCCATTTCCAGGCGAAGATCGCATGATTATTCCGTCTCCGAAAGTGGCTAGTTACGCCGAGGCGCCAGAAATGTCGGCCACTAAACTAACCAAAGAAGCGGTCAAAGCAATCGATAGTGGCGTCTATGACTTGGTGGCTATTAATTATGCTAGTCCGGACATAGTTGGGCATACTGGTAATTTGGATGCTACTATTCAAGCTTGTGAATCAGTAGATAAATGTTTGCGCGAAATCGTCGATCACACTTTGGCGGTAGGTGGTGCAATAGTTATCACCGCCGATCATGGTAATGCGGAAGAAGTGGTCAATTTGCAGACAGGTGCAATGGACAAAGAACATTCTACCAATCCGGTGCCACTTGTCGTAATTAGCCGAGATTTGCAAGGTCAAGCTGGGCCAGCCGGCGACCCGCCTGAAAATGATCTGAGTCTTTTGCCGCCGGTAGGTATGTTGGCTGATGTGGCGCCAACAGTACTGAAATTAATGAATCTGCCCCAGCCAGAGGAAATGACCGGTAGACCGTTAATATAGCTTAAAACAAAAATCACCCTATTAGTTTGAGGTGATTTTTGTTTTAATAGAATTGACAATTATTTCTTCCCACTCTTTTATGGTTTTGTTTTTTGTCATTATAGTGGCTTGTTTTTTAGTGCCTTCTGGATTAAATTCCGCCAAGAGCGCCTTGGCATCATGATGTTTGTCCGCGTTGAGCACTGCGTATACATCTCCATCAGTTTTATCCGCGCCATTTTCATATAACACCAATATCATTTTTGCTTCGGGCGAATTCGTCAGCAATTCTTCTATTATGCCATCCAAATCGTTTTTGTTGGCGCCAGTACGAGTAAAATCTTCGCGAGTTAGAGTGGTCCACACGAGGCCTATGTGACTGTCGTGTTGAAGGTGTGTAAGAGCCGACCCCCAAAGCTTAAGAGTAGCCAGTGTCTTGGTGCGGTATAGGTGTTGAATAATTTGTTCTCTGTCACCCCCGACGTTAATTAGTTGGCTGGCTAGATTAAGAGTGGTAGGAGTAACATTGGGCGCTTTAAAGCTGTTGGTTTTTACAATCATGCCGGTCAATAGGGCGGTAGCTATTTTTTCATCTAAAGCGGACGGGTTTATGGCCTGAATGATATGATAAATTATTTCGCCAATTGCAGTCGTGGTTATTTCTACGCAGTTTATATGACCGAAATGTTCATTGCTTGCACGATGGTCGATATTAATTATCGGTATCCGATAAAACAAATCAGTGTTGTTGTAAAATACGTCGCCCAAGCTATTGAGTTCGGCCGCCCCCAAAGCAAAGATTAAATCGTATTTGAATGAAGTCGTCGCGGTACGCAATTCATTTTTGGTAATTACGCCTTGTTTGGGAGTGAGATAAATTGATAGCCAATTATCTTTGATGTCATAACTTAAAGTTTCAATTTTATTTTTGGACACATCTACCTTAATAATGAATTTTTGTAAATTTGACAATGCATCTTTGATTGTTTCGATTTGGGGTAGAAATTTTAAATTTTTTGGGACAACAAAACCTTCACAGACAATATCTACTTGTTTGTGTTGTTTTTCCAAAGCGAGTTTGAGTGCGAGCGCGCTAGCTAGCGAGTCACCATCGGCATTGGTTGGCAGTGCGATCAAGATAATTTTTTTATCCGAAAGCAACTGTTGAATTTGTTCGATATTATTTAACATAACACAAATTCTCTCTCCAATAGGTTGCCTCTCTCGACTCTCTCTATTCTAAACACTTAAAAGAAATTAAATGTTTACAATAGATAGCGCGACAGCTTCTTTCACATGCCAAATATGAATAAAATTAGTCAACAGACTATACTATCAACTATTGGTTTTATTGTCAACTATGGGCAAAATTGGCCTGTGGATAAGTAATTTAATGTATTTTTTATGAAAACACTAAAAATATTGCAAAATTTGGCAGTTTTTAGTATAATTGCTTTGTAATATTTTAGTGTTTATTGAGCCGATTTTCCGTTAGTCGGTATTCTATTATTATATATTTTTATGTCAGAATTGCCCAAAAATTACGAACCTCAGAAGTACGAGGATGAAATCTATAAAAAATGGGAGGAGAGTGATTTTTTTAATCCGGATACTTGTGAAAAAGAAAAGGTTTGCACCCCTGATGCCAAACAGTTTTCGATTGTTTTGCCGCCACCTAATGTTACTGGCACGTTGCATGTGGGACACGCCATGATGCTCGCTATCCAGGATCTCGTCGTGCGCTATCATCGTATGAAGGGCGATAAGACGCTTTGGCTACCAGGTACCGACCATGCTGCCATCGCGACTCAGACCAAAGTAGAAAAGTTGCTAATTGAAAAAGGCACGAAAGATCCAAAAAAAGAATTGGGCCGAGAAAAATTTTTAGAAGAAGTAAAAAAATTCGCCCAAGCATCACATGATACAATTGTGAATCAGTGCAAAAAAATGGGTTCGAGTTTAGATTGGAGTAGAGAAGCATACACGCTTGACGAAACACGTAATTTTGCCGTGCGAACTGTTTTCAAGAAAATGTATGACGATGGATTGGTGTATCGTGGGTACAGAATGGTAAATTGGTGCCCGCGCTGCCACTCCACGTTGGCCGACGATGAAGTGGAGTACAAGCCAGATGGAAATGCTAAATTATATTGGATTAAATACGGTCCGTTTGTTTTGGCGACTACGCGTCCAGAGACCAAACTAGGCGATACTGCTGTGGCGGTGAACCCAGCAGACGAACGTTATCGGAGTATGGTTGGCAAAAAATATATGATTCCAGGTGTTTTGGGTGAGTTTGAAATTACTGTGGTAGCTGATGATGCGGTCGACATATCTTTTGGTTCCGGTGCGGTAAAAGTTACTCCTTATCATAGTTTTGCGGATTATGATATTGCCAAGCGTCATGGTATAGCCGGTAAACAAATTATTGACGAAGATGGTCGCATGATGGCTAATTGTGGCAAGTATGCAGGTATGACAACCGTAGAGGCGCGCACTGCGATAGTAGATGATATGAAAAAAATGGGCTTAATTGATCACATTGAAGATAATTATCAAAATAATTTATCAGTTTGTTATCGTTGTGGTACGGCGGTAGAACCTTTGCCTTCGCGCCAGTGGTTTATCGATGTCAATAAAGAATTTGTTTTAAAAGATTCCAAAATTGAAGGTATTAAATCTGGCGCGACTGTTAGTTTGAAAAAATTAATGCGTCAGGTAGTGGAAAACAAGCAAATTGAAATTATTCCAGAACGTTTTGATAAAACTTATTTTCATTGGATAGATAATTTGCGCGATTGGTGCATTAGCCGCCAGATTTGGTTTGGGCACAGAATACCGGTGTGGTATCGCGGTGAAGAAATTTTTGTGGGAGTAGAAGCTCCCGCCGGCGACGGCTGGACGCAAGACCCCGATACGCTAGACACTTGGTTTTCTTCCGGGCTCTGGACCTTTTCTACTCTCGGTTGGCCAGAAAAAACCAAAGACTTGCAAACATTTCATCCGAATTCACTTATGGAGACTGGTTATGATATTTTGTTTTTTTGGGTGGCGCGCATGGTACTAATGACTACATACAATCTTGGCGAAATTCCTTTTGAAAAAGTTTATTTGCATGGGCTTGTGCGTGACGAGCAGGGGAGAAAGATGAGCAAATCCCTCGGCAACGTAATTGACCCGTTGGATACGATTGGTAAATATGGCGCTGATGCCACACGTCTGTCGTTGATTCTGGGCAACACCCCGGGCAATGATGTAAAATTATCCGAAGAAAAGATTGCTGGCTTTCGTAATTTTACCAATAAACTTTGGAACATGAGCCGATTCATGCTCATGACGATTGAGAAACCGAAAATTGAAATCGAATTACCGAAAGGAAAAACTTTGGCTGATGAGGCGATTCTTGAAAAGCTTTCGGAAGTATCAGCGAACGTTCGCAGTTTTATCGAATCCTATCAACTATCTGTTGCGGGGGATGAATTACGTGATTTTACCTGGAACTATCTGGCTGATTGGTACTTAGAGAAAGCCAAGATCGAAGGTGGTAAATCCGAAGCGCTTAATTATATTTTGAATACCATTTTGAAACTCTGGCACCCGTTTATGCCTTTTGTTACCGAGCAGATTTGGCAAGAGATGTATGGTGCGGATAAAATTTTGATGATTGAGAAATGGCCGCAAGTCAACAAACAATTTAACCCGGATTTTGTGGACGATAAATATATAAAAATAGATACTTACCATCCCGATGTCCTGTTGCAGAACGATCTGGTTGAAAATATTATCACCGCCATCCGTTCACTCCGTGCCGACAACAAAATCGAACCAGCAAAAAAGATAAACGTATCTATCAGTGCCGGCAGCCAAGTAAAATTACTTGAAGACAATCGGAAAATCATCGAAGGTATGGCTCGTTTGGAATCTTTGATGATCGCCCCAAAAGTGGAAAAACCAGCCAATTCTGTCGGTGTGGTTGTGGGCTCCTGTGAGGTGTTTTTGGACCTAGCCGGTGTGATTGACGTTGCCAAGGAAAAAGCCCGTTTGGAGGCCGAAATTAAGGCTTTGGAGGGGTATGTAGCGGGGGTAAAGGCCAAATTGGCTAATGTGGAGTTCGTTCAAAACGCCCCGCCAGCCGTGGTAGAAAAAGAGCGTGCCAAACTAGCTGAGGCGGAGGAAAAAATTAAAAAATTATCTTCGCAATTAAACACAATTTAATATGAAAAAAATTATCTTGGGGTTGCTGTTTATTGTGTTGTGTGCGTCGGGGTGTTCGCTTAAAACAGGTACCAGTATTGATAGGTTTATTACCATTGATAATTCCAGCGAGATAAGTAATTATTGTAAAAAAAATAAAGAAGACGCAGAAAAAAATATTCAAGCTTTTAGATTGGGCGATGACCAAAAAATAATATATGAAATTTGGAAGCAATCAATAATGTCGGTTAATAAAATTAGCAAAGATTATTTTGATAAGCACATCTTTCTGGGTTGGATTTGGGAAAATGACGGCTATAACGATAGTCACACTTATACTTTTTCATATTATATAAAAGTTGGAGACATGTACTTGAGACATCGAACCAATGATGTGGTGAGAATAAAAAAATCCGAACTAGAAAGATTCAAACAAAACACCGCCGCACAATTATTAGTCGAAGCAGTTTCGAGTAAATTGGACAATGATGATAACAGTGTAGTTTTTTATCTTAATTTTAAATGGGGAGAGATTGGATTGGGGAATTTTCGTGGGTTGATTAATAGTGCCGTGTCGGATAGTATAAAATGTGAAAACACCATTAGTTTATTTAGTCAATGCCATGCTAATATATTACCGGGCGATATTATGTATACTCCACAACACGAACTGGCGCGTTCCAAAAAATTTCCATTAGTCACCATCCATGGTTCAACTTGGAATATTAATGATTGCACGATCGGGACTGTGGATGTGTTGGGCCAAAAGATTTTTGATTGTAATACCACAGGAGCAAATTGTAGTAAGGAAATTGGTTTGTAATTAGTAATTTAAAATATATGACAAAAATAAATACCGATCCACAAAAAATCGAGGAGCTTCTCACCCGTGGCGTAGAAGAAATAATCGATCGTGCGCATCTTGAAGCAAAACTAAAATCCGGCAAACAACTCCGTGTCAAGCTTGGTATTGACCCCACCAGCCCCAATATTCATATCGGCCGTTCTGTACCGCTTCTCAAGCTACGTGATTTTCAGGAACTTGGTCATCAAGTTGTATTTATCATTGGGGATTTTACCGGTGTAGTGGGCGACACTTCCGACAAAGACAGCGAACGTCCGATGCTCACCAAGGCACAAGTCGAAGCCAATTTGGAAGGATATTTTGAACAAGCGGCTAAAATTATTGATATTCGTGAGTGTGAAAAATACAAAAATAGCGAATGGTTAGGTAAGTTGAACTTTCACGACATCTCGGAACAGGCCAATGAGTTTTCGGTTGCCGAATTTATTGCCCGCGAAAATATCAAGAAGCGTCTGGATGCAGGCACGCGCGTATCTTTGCGCGAAATGTTGTATCCACTCATGCAGGGCTATGATAGTGTGGCAATAAAATCCGATGTAGAGTTAGGTGGGCGCGACCAGCGATTCAATCTTTTGGCTGGGCGAACTTTGCAAGCACACTATAATCAAGAGCCTCAAGATATTATGATGGGGCCACTGCTTGAAGGCACTGATGGACGCAAGATGAGTTCTAGTTGGGGCAATACGATCAATCTCATGTCCGAACCCAATGATATGTTTGGCAAAGTAATGTCAATTGCTGATGGTTTAATTATTAAATATTATACACTCGCCACCCGTGTTCCTTTGGTTGAAATCGCGGAATATGAAAAATCTTTAGCCGGCGGAACCAATCCACGTGATATTAAAATGAAGCTTGCCGGTGAATTTGTACGCATGTACCACGGCGATGCCGAAGCCGTAAAAGCGCAGGAATATTTTATTTCCACCTTTAGTAAAAAAGAAACACCGGATGAAATGCCAGAGATTAAGCCCACGTCATATGATCTGGCCACGGTATTGGTTGAGAGTAAAATTTGTAAGAGCAAATCCGAGGCTCGTCAAGTAATCGATCAGGGTGGAGTCAAAATCAACGACAGTAAAGTCGGTCAAGGCGATTATGCCGCTTTGATAAAATCCGGCGATATTGTACAGAAGGGTAGCCGTTGGTTTGTAAAAGTTTTATAATATGTTATTGGTCAATCAACAAGTAATAGGACTGTTAAAGTCAGCCGGTGTGACTGGTGAGGTGACATTGTCGACGCCACCAAAAGCGGAGTTAGGCGATTTGGCTTTTGCTTGTTTTGATTTGGCCAAAGAGCAAAAAATTAGCCCGGTGCAAGCAGCGCAGGATTTACAGATCAAACTGGCCCAAATGGATTTGAATACTTGTGGCATAGACAGGGTTGAAATCACCGGTCCGTATGTTAACTTTTTTCTGGATCCCGGCACAATCGCCAAAACAACACTCGGTTCTATCAAGCGATCAAAACAAAAATATGGTTATGGCCATATCGGCAAAGACAAAAAGGTGATTATTGAGTATCCGAGTAATAATACACACAAAGAGCTTCATGTCGGCCATCTGCGTAATATTTGTATCGGTAATTCATTGGTTAAATTGTTTGAAGCAAACGATTTTAGAGTAATACCGATTAATTATTTAAATGATTTGGGCGCGCATGTTTCCAAATGTTTGTGGGGTATTCAAAAGTTTCATACTGACGAAACTCCGCCCAGAGGTGAAGAGCAAAAATGGTTGGGACAAATTTATGCGCAAGCATCACAGTATTTAGAAAGTCATCCAGAAGAAAAGTCAGCAGTATATGATTTGCAAACCAAACTCGAAGCGCGCGATAAAGAGGTTTGGCCGTTGTATCAAAAAACGCGCCAATGGAGTATCAAAAAATTTGACCAAGTATTCCGAGAGCTTGGCTGTTTTCATCGCCATGTATTTTACGAACAAGATGTGAAACTGATCGGGCAAGATATTGTGGATGAATTATTGTCCAATAAAATTGCTCAGGTAGGGGAAGGTGGCGCGATCATCGTCGACTTGAAAAAATATGGTTTGGATATTGGCCTATTGCGCAAAAGTAATGGCGCTGGTTTATACTTGACTAGTGATTTGGGTTTAGCGCTCGCAAAAAATAAAAAATATCCCGGCATTTTTGAGAGTGTGCACCTGACTGGATCAGAACAAAATTTTTATTTCAATCAACTATTCAAAATATTGGAATTAGCCGGCTACCAGTACCGCATGAAACATATTGGTTATGGGCTGGTGAGTTTAGCGTCTGGTAAAATGTCTTCACGTGCCGGTAATGTGGTTTTGTACGAAGATGTGCGTGCCGAGGTGTACAACAAGATTTATCACGAAACTAAACAACGTCACGAAGATTGGTCGCAAAAGAAAACTGTCAATACCGCCTTAGTATTGTCTTTGGCCGCTATCAAATTTGAATTTCTCAAACATGAAGCCGAAAAAAATATGACTTTTGACGCGAGTGCCGCGAGTAGTTTTGATGGGTTCACTGGCCCCTATGTGCTTTATGTGGTGGCGCGCATCAATAGTTTGGTTCGCAAATCCAAGATAAAAAATATTACCCTTACCAACCATGATTTGCTGGTAGAGCAGGAAGAAAAAAATCTGATTATGTTGCTTAGTCAATTCGAAGATATAATTGCCAAAGCCTTTGCTAATTATAATCCATCGGTAATAGTAAAATATGTCTTCGATGTTGCCAAATCATTTAATGATTTTTATAACAAGCACAGCGTATTGAATGCCGAGAATGCCGATTTAACATCAGCGCGATTGGATTTAGCTTTGGCCACCAAACAAGTGTTGGAAAATGCTTTACGATTGCTTACAATTGATACCGTGGCGGAAATGTAGTATAATTATGTTAATGGATATAACACGTATTATTAATTTTGTTTTGTACTAAATTTAAATCATTTTAATTATTTTATAAATTAAATTTAATTTTATATCACTATGATTTTCCAAAAGACATCTCCAAAAAGTGTTTATGAGAATGAAGAAGTCGCGAACGAAAATACTCAATATGCGCCCAGCTCAGAGGATACTGTGGAGACCGTAGTTGGTCCTTCCGTGAATGTTGAAGGAGATTTTTCGTCCGAGGGTAATATCATTGTCAAAGGTTCTGTGTCGGGCAGTGTTCATACCAGCCGACATTTGGTGGTGGAGAGTGGTGCAAAAATTTTGGCCAACGTCCGTGCGGGCAGCGCGCAGATTGCCGGCGAAGTACGTGGCAATATGAAAATCAAAGATACTTTGGAACTTATGTCATCTGCGCGCGTATTGGGGGATATTGAGGTGAAGGTGTTGGCGGTAGAGGCGGGTGCACTTATTTTAGGCAAGATTATTATGCCCGGTCTTGAAGCGGAATCCAAAGCATATAAAAAGAGTGTAAGTAAAAAAGTCGAAGAGCAGACAGTGATAATGGATGCTTAATACAGGAGGAGAATAGAAGAAGAATTATGTATGTCTATATCTACGACAATTTTCTGCGTCAGAAAAAGTTTGAGCAGGTTGTAAAAGCAATTGAGATTCGCTTGACCGATTATGGTATTGCGGGTAAGATTTTGCGTCTTACCAATTACACCGATGCCCGTCCGATTATTGAAGACGAAATAAAGCGTGGTGCCAAAACCGTAGTGATCGTAGGTAATGATGAAACTTTTGGACATGTTTTGTCACGCAGTGCCACTTGTGATTGTACGTTTGGATTTTTGCCGGTGGGTCCTCAGAATACTATTGCTAGTGTTTTGGGTATTCCAGTGGGCGAAGGTGCGTGTGAAGTACTGTCACGCCGTCGTCGAGAGTTACTAGATGTTGGTTGGATGAACAATCGATACTTTGTGTCTCAGTTGCACGTTTATCCGGCCAAATTAGAAGTAGTATACGACGAGCGTTTCAAAGTATATGCGAACGATTTGATGGAAGTGGTGGTATGCAATTTACAGCCATTTTTTTGGAAAAAACATAAAAAGAGTAAAGAGCAACAGATGGTACATCCGCAGGATAATAAACTGGAAGCCTTCTTGCGACCATTGACAAGAGAACGCTTTTGGGGGTATAAATATGAGGAGCCAAGTATTTTTCCGTTTGAAGAAATGGAGATAAATGCCAAGGATCCATTCATAGTGGAGGCGGATGGTAAAAAATCCAAGGAAATTAAAGTAAAAATAAAACTGGCGCACGGCAAAATCAATATGATTGTAGGTCGGGATCGCAAATTTTAAATTAAGCGCGGGTGGCGAAATTGGTAGACGCACTACCTTGAGGTGGTAGCGCTCGCAAGGGCTTGGAGGTTCGAATCCTCTCCCGCGCACCAAAAGGAGAAAAAGTAAGGAGAACAAAAAATATGGGGCATATATTTATCGGTATAGCATTGGCTGCTGTAGGGGTAGCGTTGGTGCTCAAAACCGAATGGTTTATTCAAAATTTTGGTACCAATGCTTGGGCGGAAGAGAAGTTTGGCTATAGTGGTGGCACACGCATAATGTATAAAGTGATCGGGATATTGTTAATTTTTTTCGGATTTTTATTTATCACCAACATGCAAGAGGGATTCCTGATGGCGACAGTTGGTAAATTGTTAATTCCCGGGAAATAATTAATTTGTATGATTACTCATTCCGGCACTGCTCTTATCGACCCCAATAAAGTCTTGTCGCAAGTCGGCCTGGATAAAGGCATGCGAGTGGCTGATTTGGGTTGTGGAAGGGTAGGACACTTTGTTTTTCCTGCCGCGCGCTTGGTGGGGGATACTGGCGTTGTGTATGCGGTTGATATTTTGGAAGAAGTGCTGCAGAATATTGCCAGCAATGTGCGAAGTTATGGTTTTGATAACATACAAACTGTTTGGGCCAATATTGAAGATGTAGGTCAAGTGCCCATACCATCCGGTTCGATTGATGTGTGTCTAATGATTAATGTAATGTCACAGGTTGCCAGCCAGAACGCCGCGTTGACCGAAGCTGTGCGCATCTTGACGAATGGAGGAAAATTGGTAATAATTGATTGGCAAAAGAAGCTGGCCAACTTGGGACCGGCTACGGAATCGCAAATAAATTTTAATGAATTAGAATTAATGGCGCAACAAATGGGCTTGAAGCTAGAATCCAAATGTTCGCTAAGTGATTATCATCAGTGTTTAATTTTTAAGAAGTAGAGGGGCGAAAAAAATTATGAATTTTAGAAATTTGTTAACTTGGGATTATTGGTTTTCACAACCGTTTATCGCTTTTGGTTGGGTGAAGTGGTTTTGGATTTTAGCTTTTTTGATTTTAATTTTATTGGGTTTAGTGGCTAGGATCTGGCGTACTTACGTAAATGATGGTTTAAGCCGCGAAGTGTGGCGCCGTTGGGCTAATTTGGGCATTACCATGGGTTTGCTTGGTCTGGTCTGGATGTTTTTCCGTCAAGAGCATATTACTTTTTTAGCTTGGAGATTTTGGTTGTTGCTATGGTTGGCCGGGGGTGCCTGGTGGGGAATCAATAACCTGATTTATACCATCAAACGTATTCCGGCGATACACGAAGAAAAACGTAAACGTGAAGAGCGGGAAAAGTATTTGCCCCAATCAAAATAATTATGGTCAGGAGGGAAAAAAGTTTGGGTGATTGGGGAGAAAGTCGGGCATGTGAATTTTTGGTTAGACAAGGATTTGAAATTGTAGATAAAAATTTTCATACGACTACAGGAGAAATTGATATCATTGCTCGCAAGGGCAGTGATATTTATTTTATTGAAGTCAAAACTCGTACGGAACGCGCATTGTCGTATGATGATGCTATTACTGGATTTAAAAGAATGAAATTTCAACGAGCGGTACGAGTTTATTGTTATCGTCGTGATGTCAGTGAGGAATGTGTTGTGTTGGCTGGCCTGATAGTGTTTTTGGATAAAGTACGCCGAACTTTGAAATTTCGTCTAGTATTATGGTAAAAATATATTGACTTTTTATACTCTTTTTGGTATAATCGCAACAATTAAATTCATAATTCAAATATATGGATCACCCAAAATACGAACAATGTTTTGTAGCCATCAAACCGGATGGTGTACAGCGTGGTTTAATCGGCGAGATTATCAAGCGCTTTGAGCGTGCTGGATTGAAATTAGCGGCGCTCAAATTGGTGGTGCAAACTGAGGATGTGTGTTGGAAACATTACAATAAGGACGATGCCTGGTATGAGGCCAAAGGCCAGAATACTATTCGCGGCCGCGAAGCGGCAGGCATGCCCGTCGAAAAGCCGGCTATCGAATACGGCAAAGACATCGTACGTGCGTTGGTAAAATTCATGACTTCAGGTCCGGTGGTGGCGATGATTTGGGAAGGAAATCAAGCGGTTGGAATTGTGAAGAAAATAGTTGGCGGCACTGAGCCCCTTACATCTGACGTTGGTACTATCCGTGGTGATTTGACACTGGATTCTTATGACTTGTCTACTGTAGACGGTCGTGCCGTGCGTAATTTGATTCATTGCTCTGATAAACCAGAAGAGGCACAGCGTGAAATTGCTTTATGGTTTGATAAGAAAGATATTATTAAGTATCGTTTGGTGGCCGAACAAATCTTGTATGATGTGAATTTAGATGGTATTTTGGAATAATTATTTTCAAATAACAAAAAATCCCGAATTAATCGGGATTTTTTGTTAGGTTTCACCATCTGAGCGGTTCAAACTTGTCCCTATATTTAGGGTGGTCGGCCGCACGTGGACCCCACGGGGCGCACAGATATAGGCCGTCCAAGTTTATATGTTGTAGAACAGTTTTATCCGCTCAGAGTAAAACCTATTTATATTATAGCACAGATTGGTTATTCAATACAACAATCAATCGCTTTTTTAACCAGTTCACCCATTTTACCCATAAAGCCTTTTTTTTCGGTATCGTGTTTATTGAGGGCATTTTCGTCAATCTTTTTTACATCACCCGTACCAACAATTTTCATGTTGAGAGCCCAAAATAGGGAATAGAGGTTGTA
The DNA here is from genome assembly GCA_964465205.1 of uncultured Gammaproteobacteria bacterium. GTDB lineage: Bacteria > Patescibacteriota > Patescibacteriia > Magasanikbacterales > GWA2-37-8 > CAYXJO01. The sequence goes on along the minus strand of CAYXJO010000009.1, from coordinate 25,506 downwards.
AGATTTATCGAAAAGTTCTTGGGCTTCGGTCTTGTTGCCCATTTTGTGTTGTTTGGTGCCTACTTCCATGAGACGCATTGAAGCGGCGAGCAAGTGTTTGGATATGCACCAGACTTCGCCTTCGTATTCTTTGATAATTTTGCGCAATAATTCACCACGCATTTGACGCACCTCCTGTAATAGGTCAAAATATTCAGGTTTGCCAGTCTTTTCGGCGGTGAAGAAAAAATGTTCTTCGATGCTAATCAAGTTCATGATAGCAATCGAAAGATCTTGGTCGGAAGACAAGTCCATCTTATCTGCTTTTTTCATATTATCGACTTTGTCGATAAGCTCTTGGACGTTTTTGATAGGATTTTCTGACATATTATTTTATTTGGTCAAAAAATAAAATATAACACTCAAAATAATTAATGTGAAAATAGGTAATACTACCTTTTCGTATGGAAAATGCGGTTTGTTATTATTGTTCTTTTTCATCCATTGATACAGATATCCGGCTCCATAAAAGAATGCGGAACCAAATATTACGCCTAGTAATATTTTGTCTACCCCGATAAATTTGTTGAGCGGGTGGCCGATGATATCATAAAAATATAGCGGCGCGACCAGTAATGCGTAGTAACCCAACGTAACAATGGCGCGATGGTAGGGGAATATCCATTTTTTCTTTTCCAACCATTCGAATGTCCAAATCGACACCGCCACTGTAATACCTCCCAGCCATATGCCGCTGACAGTATCATCTATGCCAATCCAACGCGTTAAGCCCAAACCGCCCACTGCCGCCACGGTACATACCGGACAAAAGGCTTGTGCCTTGGCTGTGGGTATAAGGAGGGTGATTAATAACAAAAAATATTTTTTCATAAATAATTATGAATTTATTGAATTTTTGTTTTTAAGAAGTTGATTATTTCTGCATCTCCACTGTAACATTGGGCGGTAGGTCCGTCCCAAAAGAGTGGGACTCCCATAGCGCGATCGCCCGACAAGCCACATTTTGTGGTATATTTTTGCATTAATACAACATTATTTTGATGGTTGTATACCTCTAGTTTTTCGAATTTAAATTTTTCCTCTACTTTATTATCGGTCACAAATTGTTCTACGTTCAGACAGTGCGGGCAGCCATCGCCGTAGAAAAATATTTCTCGATTATCGGTACGGTGCGAACGGGAATAATTTTTTGCCAAGATCAATCCGCCAAATAAAATGACGATGCCGATAATAATTAAAAGTAAAACATTACGTTCAGTATTTTTCATAATCGAAATTTAATATAGAATTTATGTTGCATGTCTTTAAAATACACTAAATTGGTGTGTATTGAAGTCGGACACTGATATATTTTATCAAATAAAATTTTATCTGTACAGTGGACAAAAAACCACCCCGTTTGGGGTGGTTGGTTGGCTTGATTAAGCGGTTTTTTTGGCAACAGTACGGCGGCAAGTGGAGCAGGCGCGCAGACGATCGCCCAACACGGTCAAAAGTTGCAAATTGGGTTTTTGACGGCGCGGCACGCGATTTTTGGCATGGGATACATGGTTGGCGCGCACAGCCTTTTTGCCACATAGTTCGCAAGAACGAGACATAGATTGATAAGTTATTGTTTTTAAAGTATAATGATTATATCATTTATAACGATTTTTGTCAATATGGCGGCAATGCAATTTCTTTTTTACTTTGTTATTATCGTGCCTTCGGCAATTATCCACGAGTATGCCCACGGCGCTATGGCTGATGCTTTGGGCGATAAAACCGCTCGCTATGCCGGCAGGTTAACACTCAATCCCATGGCCCATATTGATATGTGGGGCACTATTGTGATGCCGGTAGTTTTGCTCGCTTTATCTGGGGGTAATTTTATGTTTGCATATGCCAAACCGGTGCCGTATAACCCGTATAATCTCAAAAATCAGAAATGGGGTCCGGCGTTGGTGGGGCTAGCCGGGCCGATGTCGAATTTTATGCTGGCTTGTGCGTTTGCTGTCGTAGTGCGTGCTTTGCCGACAGGTGCCACGTTGGCTTATTTTCTGGCCATGATTGTTTATGCTAATTTGGTGCTCATGATTTTCAACTTGGTACCAATTCCGCCACTCGACGGTTCCAAAGTACTGCTCGCGCTATTACCTCATCGTACAGCGTATAAAGTAGAGACATTTTTTGCACGTTACGGAATTATTATTTTGTTATTATTTGTTTTTGTGTTGTTTGATTTGATTTCACCGATTATTCAATTATTATTTAATTTATTAATCGGATAATATGCGCACACTACTTCGTTGGGTTATTTCCGCTGCCACCCTAATGCTTGTGGCTTATTATATGCCCGGTATATCGGTGCATAGCTTTTGGGCTGCGCTCGTAGCCGCTCTCATCTTGGGGTTGCTCAATGCCTTGATTCGTCCGATTTTGTTATTACTTACGTTGCCGATAAATATTTTGACTTTGGGGTTATTCACTTTTGTAGTTAATGGTTTGGTGTTTTGGTTGGCGTCCACAATTGTCAAAGGGTTTTATGTTATCGGATTTTGGCCAGCGTTTTGGGGGGCGCTCGTGATGTGGCTTGTGGGATGGTTGGTGAATGATTTGTTAAAAAAATAATCAATGTTATGCCTCATAATTATGATGGGTATGGAGGGGGTCTTAGTGAAAAAGAAAAATCAATTGAGTTTCGAGTGGCGCGAGAACATTGTGTAGCGCTAAAAAATCCACCCGAATTACCAAAGGTATGGAAACAGTTAAATCGTCCACCGGAATTTGGTATGGGTAGTGGTCGGGTTTTTGATGGCGATGAGAAGAAAGCCAAACGTTTGCGTGAATTAGGGTTTCCCAATGCAGATAATTTGAGAAAGGGTGATTTATTTGTGATATATTGCCGTGGTGATTATTTTCTTAGTTTATCGGTGGTTTTGCACGAGGTCGGTCATTTGTTGCAAGAGAAATTCAATACACGTTTGTCTCATGTGGATACTTTTGATCCGGATAGCACCAGCGACGCCAAAACTTACAAACTATCGGAATTAGATGCCAGTACTCGTGGGTGGAAGCTGTTTGCTAAGTATTGCCCAGAAATTTTGGGTAAAATAGAATCAGATTTTAAAAGATTTAAGCGTCAAGGTAAATTACCAGAATTTGGTAGCTTCGAAGAAATGTTTGAGTTTGGGTTTGTAGGCGATCAAATGCGTAATATGTTGAACGCAATCAACGCCACTCGCGATTGGACTACTGCTGAAAAAGAAAAGCACCAGGATAAAAAATGGCTGGAACTGATGCGCGCCGATCATGTGGACGATGGATTTGCGCGTTTGAACAAAATGCGTACTGGAGAAAATATTGATGAAGAATTAGTGCGGGATATTTTTGAAGATATCGGCAACGGTATTTTGGAAGAATTAAAACAAAAATGATGAAAAATTATTCTAGCAATCGCGCTCAAAAAGGCAAAACGGCTTATCGCACGCCTAGTTTGTTCAAAGCGAACAAGGCGATTTTTGTGGCGGACGTAAAAGCGCGGCGTGAGGACAAAAAGACCAACGCTAATTGGTATAATCAATTTAATCAAAAATAATAATTTATTATTAAAATATGGCGGAATACAAAGTCATCTCTCTGGGCGGGTCATTGATCGCCCCCAAAACCGGCCTTGATGCCGATTTTTTAAAAAAATTTAAAGCACTAGTTCTGGCGCGGGTGAAAAAAGGAGATAGGTTTATTATTATCACTGGCGGTGGACAAACAGCGCGATCGTATCAAGCGGCGGCGAAAGCGACTGGTAAATTGCATCCCGAAGATGTTGATTGGATCGGTATTCATGCCACTCGTCTCAATGCACATTTGGTTCGTACAATTTTTCGTGATTATGCCAATCCAGTGGTGCTCAAAGATTTTTCCAAAAAAATAAAATGGACCGAACCGATACTTGTCGCCGCCGGTTGGAAACCGGGGTGCAGTACGGATTTCGACGCTGCACTGCTCGCTAAAATGTATGGTGTGAAGAATATGGTGAATATGTCAAATATTGATTATGTGTGTGACAAAGATCCGAATAAATTTAAAGACGCGAAAAGACTAGAAGAGATATCGTGGGTGGAGCTGCGTAAATTGGTAGGGGATAAGTGGGTGCCAGGCGCCAACGTGCCGTTTGATCCGATTGCGGCTAAACTCGCGCAAAAACAAAAAATGACGGTGCAGTTCGTAAAAGGAACGGATATGATGCAGGTGAAAAATATGCTGAATGGGAAAAAGGTTAGTGGGACGGTGATAAAATAGATTTTGAATAAAAAAATACGGGAGTCGCGCTTACGCACACTCCCGTGAAAGAACTGTTATCGCGGGTCATAAGTCCGGAAATGTTTCCGGCGGGTAGGCATTGTCGTCCACCCAACATTGGCCCGCGAGAGTCTCGCCGGCGAACTTCCGGAGTTTTTTCGCCGCGTCTTCGAGCATAATGGCCATCTCATAGGCTTTGTTGGCTGCGTTCCCCAGATATCCTGTTCTACTTGGTTGTAGGCGATAGCCATTGTCCCTATCAAGCCTTTTAGTTGAAAAACGGCCAATTCTAGCCAAAACATCTGTGGATAACCCCAATTTTGGCCAGCCCTTGACATATTTCCCTAAATAATATATACTGTCACTAACCATAGACAGCAGGTGCCCTTAGGCTTAATCTCCTGCCGAGGTACAAAACGTTTTTACGTAAAGTCGATTTGTGCTTTTAGGTCTGTGGAAACACAGATTTTTTAGTTAGTTTATGCCAAAAACAAAGCAACAAAAAATTTCCACTGTTAGCACTCTCACCGATGGCCTTAAAGCCGGTAAAGGTGTGGTTTTTGCCAATTTTCAGGGGCTCACCGTAGCCGCGACCGAAGAGTTACGCAAGAAATGCCGCGCCGAGGGTGTGGTCATTACCGCTGCCAAGAAAACCTTGGTCAAGCGTGCTTGTGACGAAGCTGGTCTCGAAAATGTAGACCCGAAATCCTGGACTGGTGGCGTCGCCACTGCCGTGGGTTTAACAGACGAAGTTGCTCCTGCCAAGATTATTTGTTCTTTTGCCAAAGACCACGAACAAGTGGTAGTTTACGGTGGTGTGTTGGAAAATAAATTTATTTCCGCTGCCGCAGTAAAATCCCTGTCCGCTCTTCCGGGCAAACAAGAACTTTTGGGTCGTTTGGTTGGCACACTCAACGCTCCGGTTTCCGGATTCGTCAATGTGCTCGCTGGCAACCTACGTAATTTAGTGGGTGTAATCAATAATATTAAAGAGGCGAAAGCCAAAGCTTAATTAAAATTATAAAAATATGTCCGACGAACAAAAAATCGTTGAGGTGCCGGAGAAATTCAAGGCCCTCGTAGAACAAATTGAAAAAATGTCTGTCTTGGATCTTTCCGAACTCGTGAAAATCCTCGAAGATAAATTCGGTGTATCCGCTGCTGCCCCAGCCATGATGATGGCTGCTCCGGCCGCCGGTGGTGCCGCCGCTGCTGAAGAGAAGACTGAATTCAATGTTGAGCTCACCGATGCCGGTGCCAACAAGATCAACGTGATCAAAGTGGTAAAAGAAATTACCGGTTTGGGTCTCGCTGATGCCAAAGCTCTTGTAGATGGCGCTCCGAAAATGATCAAAGAAGGCGTCAAGAAAGAAGAAGCCGAAACCATGAAGAAACAGATCGAAGAGGCTGGTGGTAAAGTGGCTGTGAAATAATCACTACATAAACAAAAAAGACGGATAAATATATTTTAGTGCCCAGTTCGCCCGAATATTAATCCCAGATTAATGTGGGCTCATAAGGCACAAAAACATATTTATCCGTCTTTTTGTGTTTAGTAAAAATTTATTTCAAAGCTACCTGGTATAGTTTGTTATTATCGAGAATGTAAGCGATATTATTGGGTTCGTCTACTACCATGCCGGTAGGGTTAATCCATTCTTTAGCGGTGATTTGTTGTTTGATACGGCCGTCTTTATACAAAATCACCAAACGCTGATTGGTAGCGTCCAGTACGTATAAATATTGCAAATCGGTGTAAGTCCAAATTTTAGTTGCACTATCGAGCGCCGGTTCTACACCCTGTACACTAAATATTTGTTTTTCCCCGGCGTTAAATTTTAGAATTTCACCGTTATTTTTCAGTACGAATACGTCGCCGTCAATTGTGATATCAATACTGTTAGATAAATCTATACCCGTATCTTTTACCCATTCATTGCCGCGACCATAACCGGTTTTTATTACGTCATGTTTATAAATTTGATTATGTTCAGGGTCAAGTGTATAAAGACGACGATTGTATACTAATAGAGCGGTGATGTTTGCTTTGTCGTTGGCATATCCAACTTCTATTGTCTTAATTGTTCCGTCTTTGGCATCAAAACGAGCTAAATTTTTATTTTGATAAAGCAATAATCCGAAATCGTTTTCTTTGGGCACCGCAGCATTGGTAAATCCGTCCACATTGATAGTGGTACTAACTGTGCGGCTTTCTTTGGATACAGTATCATATTGCACTAATATCTCAGAAGAGGTGCTGTAGGCTAAGATTTTATTACCAACTTTAACGATTTGGCTATTTTTAGAGTTGATATTAAAGGAATTAATATCAAGTAGCATTTTGGGTTGGGCAACTAATTCTTTGCGTAGGCGCACGGCTAAATTATCCAATTGTTCCTTGATACCTGCGCAATCCTTATTGTCATCTTTGGTTTTATCACAAATTTTATTATAAATATCTCGAGCTCCTTGGAGTTCGGTAATAGCGGCTGGTTCATTATTATAAATCAAAGCGCTTTCGGCGGCATCTTTTTTGTTTTTGATGGTTACGATACCTTCGTTGAATAGGCGGAGTGCAACTGCTCTTTGGCGACTGAAGTTAATATAACTGATACTAACGATAAATATCGCGATTGTCAGAGTTGCCACTATTAGTAATATTTTGGTAATTAACGGCAGTTGTTTTATGTATATAATGTATGATCGCCATTGTCGGCGTAGATTATCCATTATTAGGGCGCGTCGATTTTGGTAATTAGTGGCCAGAAAAAATAGTATCCCCAAAAATCTAGCAATGCCCACTATTGTCGCCCAGATAGCCAATACGATCCAAGTGAGCGCACGTAATAATCCGATGGTTGCGGTTTTGAGAAAGTTTAGAATCTGTAATGTAATTTCACGATAGTCCACATTTTGGTCTTTGTGACGAAATTCGGTTTTGTGTTGACGTAGATGAGTAGAACTGATTACTGTTTGAGGATAACGTATATTTGTTTCTTCGGTTTCAACAGGTGGGTCTGTGGGTCTGCCGTGTTTTTGTTTTTCATTAAAATGCGATAATAGTGAAGGGGATAATATGTTGGCAGTATTTTTTTCGGTATCAAAAAAGGCATGGAGAGATTTGGCCGAACCACCCTTTTTGGCCGGAGAAACGTGTTTGTCGTGAATATTGCGTTCCGGAGCGGGTTGTAAGTTGATGATTAAGCCGCCAAACGACCAGCCGTTTTTGAGCTCAGAAAGCACATGTTCCAAATGTTCTGCGCTTTGACGTGCTGGGCGCGTAGTGATAATTTTTTCTAATCTATCCAGATTGAAATAATTGGTAATATTGCCGCTGCCTACAAATAAATAATCATTGGGACTAATTTTACCCTGGATTACTTGCGGGAATAATTGCAAAGTTGTAGGTTCGTCGGCTTCGGGAGCGTTTAGTTGGATCAGATCCATTTTTTGGTATATTCCGGCCTTGTTTTTGTAGAACAACACCATCTGTGGCGAGCCGTAAAATGAAAAGACAATGTCATTTTGTCGTATTATCCCTAGAACACAACTTAATTTGACACCTGGTTTGATTAATGAAAAGCTATATTGATTGACTTTTTGCAATACGGGTTCCAATGCGGTCTGGTTGGCATTATCATCAATTTCATAATAACTGTTTTCGATTTCGTCAATAATTTCTTGTAGTTTTACTATGGTTTCGGTGGTGGCGTTGTTTATCTCGCAGACAGCAAAAAAATAACCCTTGGCTTTTTCTTCGGGTGTGGCCGGTTCGGTAATATGTAGCAAAACATGCGATTTTTGCTGATCTTTGCCTTCGACAAAAAATTCATTAAGGCGCAAGATGTTGTCGGACATATTTTTGACTTTTTGCTTTGCTCATATTATACTATATCTATTATAAAAGGGCAACGCTATTATTGTGTTCCACAGAGCACCCTTGCTTCCAAAAAATTTTTAAATTTATGCTTGAACACCTTTTTGGTTCAAAGACAAGAGTAAAACTTTTGCAAATATTATTTCGTTACCCGGAGCGCGCATTATATGTGCGCGAGTTGGCTCGTTTGGCCGAAACACAGCTGAACGCCGTTAGACGTGAAATAGCCAATCTGGAATTAATAGGTATTCTCGCTCGTGTCGAAACAAAGTCCTCGGTAGAGAATACCGGCACCGAACGTTCCAAATACTATAAACTTAATCAGGCATGTCTAATGTGTCCTGAACTGAAAGCATTACTCGTGAAAACTCAAGTGCTGGAGGAGCAAGAATTTATCAACCGTATCAAGGAAAAAGGCGGCGAGCTCGATTTGCTTTTGTTGACGGGTATTTTTACCAGTGTAGCTGATGTGGGTACGGATATTTTATTGGTAGGCAAAATTAAATCAAGCACAGTCGATCGACTAATTAAAGAGTATGAGGATAATAGTAGTCTAAGTGTGCGTTATACTATTATGGACAAGAAAGAGTTTGATGAGAGACGGGAAATTGGTGATAAGTTTTTGTATAATGTGTTGGAATCTAAGCATGTAATGATAGTGGATAATTATCAACTAGGTTAATCTATGTATTTGCTTTTGGACAATTCCGACGATACAGAAATTCACTTCTATATGTCATTGAACAACAAAGTTGTTCAATATGACTTGCCGTTTGAACACAAAAGTTTGCCGGAATTATTGTCGATCATATTGTCGCGTGTAGGTGTGGGCTTGGGTGATATTAGAGGGTTGGCGGTGGTGGTTGGAAAAGGTAAATTTACCGCAACGCGTTTGGCGGTAACATTTGTAAACACTTTGGCATTTGCCTTGCAAATACCGGTGGTTGCTGCCGACCAATCTGAAGATTGGGTTTCCAAAGTGGTCGCTCAGCCAGTGGGCGTGTATATTAGCGCGCAATATAGCGGGGAAGCTCGGATTGGTGGGGTATAGTTATGCCTTTATATATGTTATCGGATTATCAGCGTTATCGTTTATATGAAATTTTACCAGGAGTCAGTATATGGGCGACTCTGATTGGTTGTGTTTTGTTATCCATTTTTAAACCAGTGTGGATGATTTATGCGATTTTGATTTTTGATGTTTATTGGGTTTTACGAGTAGTATATTTTTCTTTTTATCTAATTTTGTCTTGGACTCGTTTTCGCCGTGCGGTACAGACCGATTGGTTGGCCAAAGCCAAGGCGGATTTTCCAGCCGGTTTTGCTCAGCGCAAGCATGTGGTTTTTTTACCAATTTACAATGAAGCTTACGAGGTTGTGGCCACAACACTCAAAGGCATTTTGAGCTCTACGTATCCCGCCGAACGTATGTATATTGTGATTACCGGAGAAGAACGCAAACGAGAACATTGGGAGCAGATTCAGGTTCAAGTAAAAGCAGAGTTTGCCGGTAAGTTCGCGGATTTGATATTCAACACTCACGCCGTGGGATTGCCGGACGAAATTCCCGGTAAAGGTTCTAATATTCACAGTGCGGAATTGGCATTCCAAAAATATGCGGATGAACGCGGTTGGAATTACGCCGATATTATTGTATCGGTATTTGATGTTGATACCGTGGTTCATCCCCAGTACTTTGCTCATTTAAGCTACATGTATTGTCGTCATCCTCGGCCCACGCACAGCTCTTTTCAGCCGTTGACTTTGTACAATAATAATCTATGGGAGTCTCCCTCCATATTGAGAATTATGGCATTTGGTACTAGTTTTTGGATGCTTTTTTCGCTAGCTCGTTTAGATAACTTAGTGACTTTCTCTTCTCATAGTATGAGTTTTCAGGCTTTGGTTGATTGCGGTTTTCATGCCAAAAATATTGTCAGTGAAGATTCGCGTATTTTTTATCAATGTTGGTTGCGTTACGGCGGGGATTACGAAGTTACCCCGCTCTATATTCCGGTGTCAATGGATACTGTCCGCGACAGCAACCTATTGAAAAGTTTAAAAAATTTATATTTACAGCAACGTCGCTGGGCGTGGGGGGCAGAACATATTCCGTTTTTATTGTGGGAGTATCGTAGTCACAAAGAGATTCCTTGGCAAGATCGCTGGCTCAAATTATTTCATGAATGGGAGGGGAAGTGGAGTTGGGCAGTGGTGGCTATTTTGATTACTTTATTAGGCAGATTACCGCTTTGGATTGCGCCGGGCGAAGTGCGTCAGAGTGCTTTGTACTTTAATACGCCATATGTATTGGAGAATTTAATGACCCTGTCTATGTTGGGGTTATTCATTTCGGCTATTATGAGTATGTTGATTTTACCACGCCGCCCGAATGGTCACTCGCCTCACAAATATTTATATATGTTGGCACAATGGATTTTACTCCCGATTTCCCTGGTGTTTTTTTCCGCATTGCCATGTATTGATGCTGTAACACACTTAATGTTTGGTAAGTATTTAGGTTTTAATGTTTCTGCCAAAAAAAGAAATTAGCATGCTAAAATTTTAGATAAAATTTATGAAAAAGTTTATTATCTTTTTAATTTTGGTGCTATTGGCTATTGGGGCCGGTCTGCTGTATGGCGCTTATCAATCGGGAGATTTGCAAAAAACCGTACTTACTACTGTAGGTAAAAGTTTTATCAAAGAAACGGGGGGCAATCAGATAAATTTGATTCAAGAAGTGTTAGGTTTTTCCGCGCCTAAATATTATCTCTTATTATTTTTGAATAATACCGAACTGCGACCGGGTGGTGGATTTATTGGTAGCTATGGAGTGATAAAAGTGGATAAAGGCGTGCCGGAAATCATCAAGACAGATGGGTCGGAATTTTTGGATTATAGTGTTAGTGACGCCAAGTTGCCAGATCCGCCTACTCCGCTTAGAGATTACCTTTATGTCAAAAAATGGTATTTTCGCGACAGTAATTGGTCGCCGGATTTCAAATTATCAGCCATCAATTCTTTGGATTTGTACAAAAAAGAGAGTGGTGTAGAGGCGGATAGAATTTCTGGTGTTATTGGGTTTACGCCGACAATTATCGCGGAGTTACTTCGCATTACTGGCCCGGTCAAACTAAATGGTATGGAATTGAATGATAAAAATTTTTTAGAGCAAATTCAATATCATGTGGAATATGGTTATAATGATAAAGGGTTACCCCGTCGTGATCGCAAAGGAATTCTTGGAGATTTGGCAAAAGTTATTTTAGACAAAATTAAATTTGATTTTCTGTTGCATTGGTCGAAATATTATGATTTATGGCAAAAAATGGTTGACCAAAAACAGGTTATGTTATATTCCACTGATGAACATTTACAGAATGCCTTTGCGGATACAAAATGGTCTGGGGAAATGCGTGCTAGCACCGGAGATTATTTATTGTGGGTTGATGCCAATCTGGGCGCGCTCAAAACAGATTGGATTTTAAAACGCGATTTGCATTATAGTATTCACCCCGCGACTTCCGGTCAATTTATTGCTACCGCCAAGATGTCTTATGAACACGAGGGTGGTTTCGATTGGCGCACTACACGTTATCGTACTTATGCGCGTGTGTATGTGCCCGCTGGTGCGAAGCTTATCAAAGTAATTGGTGCGCGCAAAACTGATCGTAGTACCGAACCTGGCACGATTGATCAAGGCGAAGAGAATGGTCGCCAGTGGTTTGGGGCGTTTACCGCTATTGAGCCCGGTAAAAAAGGCGAATTGACTTTTGAATATTATTTACCCAATAACATAGTTGACCAAATCAAAAATGGCAGTTATTCTTTATTAGTACAGAAGCAACTTGGTACAGTGGCTACCAAATTAAATTTGAATATTGATTTTGGTAAAATGGTGACTGGAGCTTGGCCGGGTGAAGGTGCTGATAAACATGGGGATAATGTTTATATTAAAAACCTAGACTTAATTACGGATAATGAATTTGAAGTTAAACTAAAATAAAATATGTTTATCAAGAAAATTGGTATTGATTTGGGATCAAATAATGTTCGGGTATATGTGCCCAAAAAAGGCATTCTATTGAATGAGCCCAGTGTAGTAGCAATTTCCAAAAGTGATGGTAAGGTTTTGGCGGTGGGACTCGAAGCCAAAGATATGATCGGTCGTACGCCCGATAGTATTGTGGCCGAAAGGCCGGTCAAAGAAGGTGTGATTGCTAACTATCAGATCACCGAGGCCATGATTCGTTATTTTGTGAACAAAGCGATTGGTGGTATGCGACTTTTTAGGCCAGAAGTAATGATTGCTGTACCGGCCGGGATTACTTCTACTGAGCGTCGTGCAGTGATTGATGCTACTATTGCGGCTGGCGCACGTGCTGCTTATATTATCAAACAACCGATTGTGGCGGCTATTGGTGCGGATATACCAATCGGGGCGGCTTCTGGGCACTTGGTGATTGATGTCGGTGGGGGCAAAGCCGAAATTGCAGTGATTTCTTTGGGAGGTATTGTCGCTTGGGGTTCAGTACGTATTGGTGGCGGTCAATTTGATCGTGCGATTGTAGAATATGTTCATCATAAATACAATGTTGCTTTGGGTGAGCATAGTGCAGAAGAAATAAAAATCAAAGTCGGGTCGGCGTTGTTTATGGATAAGCCTCTATCGGTTGAAATTAAAGGGCGAGATATGGTCACGGGATTACCTCGTATTATTTCGGTAAATTCCGATGATGTGACAGAAGCGTTACAACACGAATTGGATTTACTTATGGATGAGATTAAAAACGTTTTACACAAGACGCCACCAGAATTGTCTGCGGATGTGATGGATAAAGGGATAATTCTCACCGGCGGTAGCGCGCAACTGCGTAATTTGGACGAGCTCATTGCTCAGACCACCGGTGTGCCGACATATGTGGCTGAGGAATCCGGACTCTGTGTTGCCAAAGGTGTAGGTGTAGCACTCGAGAATTTGGATAGTTATAAGCGTAGTATCATGGCGACTAAATAAACTATGAAAAAAGTATATATTATTCATGGCTGGGGCGGTACGCCGGACAAGGAGTGGTTTCCGTGGTTGAAAAAAGAATTGATCACTAGAGGTTTTGAGGTAGTAATACCGGCAATGCCTCACACCGAGTTACCCACTATTGATGATTGGGTGTCTTTTTTACAGAAAACAATTATCGATTCGGATAAAAATACTTTTTTTGTCGGGCACAGTATCGGTTGTCAAACCATTATGCGTTATTTAGAAAGTTTGCCAACACAGCATAAAGTGGGTGGGGTAGTGTTCGTGGCCGGGTGGTTTGTTCTCGATAATCTTTCGACTGAAGAATCGGCAATTGCCAAACCATGGATTGATACGCCGATTGATTGTGAAAAAGTGATCAGCCATTTTGATGATTGTGTCGCGATTTTTTCCGATAATGATGATTGGGTGGGGGAGCGTAATCATGATATGTTTGCTGCACGATTGAATGCGAAGATAATTTTAGAGCCTGGCAAAAAACATTTTAGTAGTGATGATGGTATTACCGAATTACCCAGCGTTCTTGAAGTGATACTAAAAATGGCTAGTTAATATGATTATCGGCATCGAAGCCTCGCACGCCAACAAAATTCATCGCACTGGCGTGGAATGGTACTGTTACCATGTAATTAATGAGCTCAAAAAAATTATTCCCGCTGATACGCGGGTAGTTTTGTATACTAATGAACCGTTACGTGACGATCTAAAAGATTTACCTGCCAATTGGGAAGAAAAAGTATTGCGTTGGCCACTGCGTAAATTATGGAGCCAGACTCGGTTGGCTTATGAATTATGGCGAAATCCGCCCGATGTTTTTTTTGCCCCAGGCCAACTGATACCATGGTTGTGCCCGCGTAATACAGTAGCCACGTTACACGACAGTGCTTTTATGGCCGATCCCAAATCTTATTGGTGGGCGAGTCGTTGGTATTTGCGCTGGATGAACAATCTGATTATCAAAAAAGCCAAAAAAATTATTCTTACCGCGGATTTTAATTTGCGAGAGTTAAAAAAATATTATGGCGATGGTGTTGGCCAAAAATGCGCGATCGTGCCGCTGGCGTATGATGATAAGTTGTATAATTTATCTAACGCACAAACTAGCGCACCCGAGGTTCTTGAAAAGTATCAAATCTCTCGACCGTACATTATTTCAATCAGTCGTTTGGAAGAAAAGAAAAATACCGCACGTATTGTGGAATCGTTTGATTTGTTGAAAAGAGATTTTCCTAGTTTGCAATTAGTTCTTATCGGCAAGCCGGGTGTGGGTTATGAGAAAGTAAAAGAGTCTATTGAGGCCAGTGCGAATCGTGTCAGTATTATTACGCCGGGGTATGTGGAGAATGCAGAGATGCCGAAATTGTTGGGAAGTGCGGAAGTCTTTGTATTTCCTTCGTTATATGAAGGGTTCGGTATCCCAATACTCGAAGCCATGGCTTGCGGAGTGCCAGTGGTGGCATCAGATAACACCGCCCTGCCCGAAGTGGGTGCCCAGGCTGCGATTTATATTGATCCGAATGACATCGGTGCAATAACTGATGCGATTAGGCGTGTTTTGTATGATCCAGAATTACGTCAGCGTCTGGTTTTGCTTGGTATTCAAAGAATAAAAAATTTTTCTTGGGAGCTTACTGCTCGCCAAGTAGTTGATGTTATATATAAATTATATGGTTCAAAATCATAATGGTTCGGCGAGCGTGCCTGACAGACGCATTATTAAAGAGATTGTTGATTTGGCAAAAAATATTTTTCCAAATTTGGATCCTCGTCATGGCGAACGCTGGCAAGTGATAACAGCAGTTGAACAGGCAATGAAAGAACAGCGACGTGTGGGAACAGGTTGGGAAGATTATCGCGCTGTGGCGATAAAATGGTTATTTGGTTGGCGCAAAGAGGTGAGAGAAGCTAAGGCGGCAGAAGATGCCGAAATAGAAGAATTAAAAGCCGAGATGGCCAAGAGTCATTTGCCGCCGGGAGTAGCCGAAGCGATCGCCCGCAATGATCATTTGTTGCCAGATGGAGAATATGCTGGGCAAGAAGACCTCGATGAGTATATCGAAAAAGACACTTTAGGCGATGATTTTTTGGACAAAAGACATGAGCCAGAAATGCGATCCGGATTTTTTCCGGGACGTCGTTAAATATATGGAACAAATTATATCAAAATTTTCAAATCGCATGATTTACCTGCTCTCATTGATTGGATTTTTTGGAATTTTTTCTACCACGATGTCCAAGAATCCGGTATTACCATTATTTGTACATGATTTGGGTGGCAATAATGAAATTTTGGGATTAATTGCGGCCATCTCTCCTTTGGCCGGTATTGTTTTTAGTTTTCCGGTTGGTATATTAATCGATCACATTGGACAGAAAAAATTATTAGTGGCCGCGGCGGTTGTTTTTGTTTTAGCGCCGCTACTTTATGTGTTGGTTTCTAATCCGTGGTTTTTGATTCCGATTCGATTTTTTCACGGATTGGCAACTGCCATCTTGGGCCCGCTATCCGCCACGATGATTTTTCATGCTTATCCCGAAAATAAAGGCGAAAGATTAGGTTTTTATTCATCCGCTACATTGTTTGGCCGTACTTTGGCGCCTTTGTTTGGTGGTATGATCCTAACATTGTTTGCGGGTTTAAGTGGGTTGTGGAGTTATCGTTTGGTTTATATGATTGCGGGGTTAGTGGCCCTGCCGGTCCTGATTTTTTCGTTGTTTATAAAATTTGAAAAAAATCAATCTGACACAACAAAAATAAATGACAAACCAAAAATTACATTCAGATTGTTTGTTGAAGCGTTTAGTAGGTTATTAAAACACGCGCGCTTGCTTTCCACGGCCCTAGTGGAGATGGCGATTTATTTTACTTTTGGTATTTTAGAAACATATTTGCCAATATACCTGCACGATAATGGGTACAGCGCTAGTAAGATTGGTTTAATTTTTTCTTTGCAAATTTTGGCCATTGCTTTTACCAAACCGTTTTTTGGGAAATTGGCCGATCGAATCGACAAACGTGCGCAAGTGGTTTTGGGTATTTGTATTTTAGTGCTCTCGGTTGGATTGCTGCCATTAACAGTAAATTATTACATTATCGTAGCGCTTAGTGTTTTGTTTGGTGTGGGGATGTCTTTTTCCACTGTGGCCACCAATTCGTATGTTGGCGATATCGCCCCCAAGGAGAATTTGGGTGCCTCCATGGGAGCTCTTAGTGCTATTATGGATATTGGCCACTCTTCCGGGCCTTTTGTTGCCGGTATTATTGTGACATATTTTGCTTTTGCTTGGGGTTTTTGGTTTGCACCTATTGTGTGTCTGGTTACAGTGTTGATTTTTGGCTTATTTAATAGACAAAAAGCCCTATCTTCAGAAGTGACAAACCACTAGTGTTGGTTGGTTGTCAAAAACGGCTTTATCTGCTAGAATAAAGCATATGCTTATTGGCCACGACAAAATTGTCCAGTTTTTTGATACTGCTATTAAAAATAGCACTCTCGGGCACACCTATTGTTTGGTTGGTGCCCATCAAGTAGGTAAACGTAAATTGGCGCAATATGTGGCGACGCAAATTTTGCAGGTAGCGGAAGATAAGTTAGCCACTAATCCGGATTATTTGTATCTGGAACGGGAGACAGATGAAAAAACTGGTAAACTAAAAAAAGAAATTTCTGTAAAACAAGCTCGGGCAGTACGCGAACGTTTACAGAATAGTTCTTGGTTGGGTAAAGGGCAAATAGTCATTATTGACGAAGCGGAGTTATTAAATAACGAAGCGTCCAATGCCTTGTTGAAAATTTTGGAAGAACCGCCCAAGAATAGTGTAATATTTTTATTGACAATTGATGATGCGTTTTTGTTGCCTACTATTCGTTCGCGTTGTCAAAGTATTTATGTCGCTTTGGTTGATGAGCAGAAAATTGCTCAAGGCTTGATGGTTGCGGGCGTTTCTCGTGAAGACGCAGCAGATATCGCCTCAATTGCTTGGGGTCGCCCCGGTCGAGCGGTAGAGATGTGGCAGGATCCAACCAAGCGCAGTGAATATTACGCAGAAATAGAACGTCTGAAAAAAATAGTCACCGCACCTTTTTATGCCAAACTGGAAGCACTGGAAGAATTGTTTGGTAAAAAAGACGATGACGCAATGCAAAAACGCGACCGATGGAAAGCAGTGCTGGATATTTGGCAGATGCAATGGCGTGATTGGATGTTGAAAAAGCAACTGGGAGAATCCACTGGCAATAGTTTTTCGTTAAATCAAATTGTGGAGATTATCGATAATTTAAAAAAAACTCAGCAACTGATGGGCGAGAATGTAAATCCGCGTTTGTTGATTGAAGAAACTATTATCAAATTTTAAATTTAATTTGTGAATATGCGCAAAATTTATCTCATAGCAACATTGTGCGCCGCGCTGATTCTGACTGGTGCTGGTTGTATAAATTTTGGTGGTGGGTCGGCTCAAGGGCCGCTGGGCATGTTCCGTTCTAGTGATAAGGGTGAAACCTGGCAGCAGATAAATAATTATCCCACAGCCAAAGGAGTGGTCAGTTTGGCAGGGCTCAAAGTTTATGATGTCCACAAAGATCCGAGTGATATCAATGCCTATTATTTAGCTACTCGTGGCCAAGGTCTGTATTACACTTATAACAATGGTGAAACCTGGCAGGCGGTGGGTGAGTTGGGGGGTATGTTTGTCTATGCTCTGGCTGTGGATACCAAAGATAAATGTACAATTTATGTTAGTGATGGCCAGCATATTTACAAGACTACCGATTGTACACGCAGTTGGCAATTAGTTTATACCGAAGAACGTCCTTCGCAGAGATTGGTGGCGCTCGCAGTAGACTATGGGAATGCTTCGGCGATATATGCGGCCGAGGCCAATGGAGAAATTCTAATGTCTGGTGATGGGGGGCGTAGTTGGCGTGCGATTCAACGTTTTGGTTTTGAGATAAAAACCCTAGTGGCTGATCCGATGCACCCCAAACGTTTGTATGCTGCAGCCTATCGTGATGGTTTGTGGCGATCGGACGATGGTGGTACTAGTTGGATTGATCTTGGCGGTGGTTTGAATAATTTTAGCGATGCTAAAAATTATTATCGTTTGGTTCTGAATCCGGCGCAAGCCGATAGTGTTTTCTGGATTTCCAAATACGGCATTTTGCGTTCGGACGACGCCGGTGTCACTTGGCACGAAATGAAATTACTCACTCCGCCGGGCAGTGTGAATATTTATGGTTTTGGTATCAATCCTAGCAATCAACGTGAAATGTATTATACCGGTACTATTCTGGGCGAGAAGAACGTGCATGTTCGGTCTACTTTTTATAAAACCAGTGATGGCGGTGTGAACTGGGTAACTAAAAAATTACCCACCAACACTATCCCGATCATTATGTGGGTCCACCCAAAAAACAACAGTACTATATTTATGGGTTTTACCGTATTAGATAAATAATTAATTAAATTTTTATGTTGATAACAGAATTTAAAGGGGATTTTGACAAAGTGTTGGAATTTTTGAAGACCGATATTGCTGGATTACGCACTGGTCGCGCTAGTGCTGCTATGGTAGAGGGTATTATGGTAGAGGCTTATGGGTCGCATCAGTCGTTAAAAGCTGTCGCTTCGATTGTGGTGCAAGATGCCAAAACTTTGGTGTTGGAGCCGTGGGACAAAAGTATTTTGGCCAATGTAGAGAAGGGGATACGCGATAGTGGTTTGGGTATTAATCCACAAAATGACGGAAGAATTATTCGTTTGGCTTTGCCCGAGCTTACTACCGAACGCCGTACCGAACTAACTAAAGTATTACATCAAAAGTTAGAAAACGCGCGTATTAGTATACGTAAAGTGCGCGAAGAAGTGCGTGATATGGTGATGAGTGAAGAAAAGGATGGCAATATTGGTGAAGATGAGAAATTCAAACTGCTCGACGATTTGGATAAATTGGTAAAAGATTACAATGAAAAAATAAAAGAAATAGGCGAAAAAAAGGAGCAAGAAATTAATACTGTGTAATAATATGGCTGTAGAATTAGAAAAACTCGTTTCATTTTGTAAACAACGCGGTTTTGTTTTTCCCACTGCCGAAATCTATGGCGGCCTGTCGGCTAGCTATGGTTATGGTCCTCTTGGAGTGTTATTGAAAAATAACATCAAAAATTATTGGATTAAATTTATGGTGCAACAGCGCACCGATGTGGTTGGGCTAGACAGCGCGATTATCACTCCGCGAATTGTTTGGGAGGCGAGCGGACATTTACAAAGTTTTCATGATCCGCTGGTGGAATGCAAAAAATGCCACCATCGCTTTCGTGCCGATCATTTGTTAGAGGCTAAACAAGCCGAGCCGGGTTATATCAAAGAGAAACCAATAACAGTGAGCGATTTGTCTTGTCCGGATTGTAGCGGCGAGCTTTCGGAACCACGCAATTTCAATTTACTCATGAAGACGGAATTGGGCGCGGTAGAAGGTGAAAAATCAGAAGCGTATCTGCGTGGTGAAACTTGCCAGGGGATTTACTTGGATTATTTGGCGGTGAAAGATGCTATGCGCGCCAAGCTGCCGTTTGGTATCGCGCAAGTCGGCAAGGCTTTTCGTAATGAAATTACCACTAAACATTTTATTTTTCGCATGCGCGAATTTGAACAGATGGAAATGCAGTTTTTTGTTAATCCGAAATTGGCCGTTGATTGGTATGAAAACTGGAAAGAACAAAGTTGGAAATGGTATTTGGGATTGGGTATCAAAGCGGAAAATTTGCGCTGGCGCCAACACGCACCCGACGAACGCGCTCATTATGCCAAAGATGCTTGGGATATCGAATTTAACGCGGCTTGGAAGGGATGGACAGAGATAGCCGGTGTGCACAATCGTGGTGATTGGGATTTGTCACGCCACGGCCAATTTTCCAATACCGATTTTACTCACAAAGATTTGGAAAGCGGAGAGTCGTACATACCTTATATCATCGAGACGTCGTTTGGTTTGGATCGTGCGTTTTTGGCGGTATTGGCCGATGCTTACGATGTGGTGGAGGCGCGCAGTGGTGAGCAGGACGCCAAACACGAACAAGAGGTGGTGTTGCGTTTGAACAAAAAAATCGCGCCGATAAAAGCGGCTATTCTACCTCTATCCAAAAAAGAACCGTTACAAAATTTAGCACATGAAGTGCGGGCTAATTTATGGGACGACATGATGACTCAATATGACGAGACCGGTTCTATTGGCAAGCGTTATCGTCGTCAAGACGAAATCGGCACGCCGTATTGTGTAACTATTGATTTTGATTCTTTGGAAGACAAGAAGGTTACCGTGCGTGATCGTGATACTATGGCACAAGAACGCGTAGCTATCGTCGATCTTAAAAATTATTTGTTGGAAAGATTGAAATAATTATGCAACACATCACCAAATTGAAAAATGGCGCGACTTTGATTACAGTGCCGGTAGCCGGTACTGTGGCCACTACGGTGATGGCTTTGTTTCCGATTGGTTCGCGTTATGAGCATGCTAAAATTTCTGGTGCCTCGCATTTTGTGGAGCATTTGATGTTCAAAGGCACTAAACGTCGCCCCAACGCACAGGAAATCGCACGTACGGTGGAAGTTTATGGCGCCGCGTACAATGCGTTTACCTACAAAGATTATACTGGTTATTATGTAAAGATTGATAGCGAAAAATTTGCCGTGGCTTGTGATTTGTTGTCCGACATGTTGTTTGACTCCCAGTTTGATCCCGAAGAGGTGAAAAGAGAAAAGGGTGTGATCGTGGAGGAGTTGCGCATGTATGAAGACAACCCGATCATGGCGGTAGAACAATTATTTGATCGCATTACTTTTGGTGATACACCATTGGGTTGGGATATTGGCGGCACCGCCGATTCGGTGCGCGCTGTTACACGCGATGAGCTTTACCGGTATTATCGCAGTGCGTATCGCCCAGAAAACATGGTGGTGGTCGCGGCCGGTCAAGTAGGTAAGCCGCAAGTTGAATTATTGAAAAAATATTTTAGTTCCAGCGCGGTCAACCATGATCATGGCGTAAATAAAATTCAGAAAGATAATTTTGAAAAATTTGTTTGGCCAAAAAAGAAAGTTGATATAACCAATCGTGTAGCCGTACACACGCGCAAAGTTGATCAAGCACAAGTGTTGTTTGGTTTTCCAGCTATACCACACGATCATCCGGATTCTTATGTGTTATCGCTTTTGCTACATATATTGGGTGGCGGCATGACATCGCGCTTGTTTGTGGAGGTGCGCGAACGTCGCGGTTTGGCGTATATGGTGCGCGCCGGTGGATCCAGCTATCGTGATGTCGGCGTGGTGCAAATCCAAGCCGGGCTTGACCCCAAACGTCTGGCGGAGGCGATAAAAGTAATCAAAACTGAACTTAAAAAAATTACTACCAATCCCGTTCCCGCCAAAGAATTACAAGGTGCCAAAACTAATATTTGTGGCCGTTTGACTTTGGCTTTGGAAGATTCAAGTTTTCAAGCTGATTGGTTTGCCAAACAATTTTGGTTTGACAAAAAGATCGAAAGTTTTGACGTGGTGCGCAAAAAAATTAACGCAGTAAAAGCCAAAGATGTCTTACGATTAGCCAAGCAAATTTTTGACTGGAACCAAGTACGAGTGGCAATGATCGGTCCGGTGGAAAAAACAGATATAATAAAAATGTTTTAAATAATATGTCTACCCACAACGGTAAATTTTATCTATTCGCCAATTGGAAAATGTATTTGGATTTTGATGAAAGCAATATTTTGGCCAATGCCATTGTGGCAGAGCACAAAAATTTTGACAAAAAGATTTCTATGGCAATTTTCCCCAGTGCCCTCAGCTTGTATCCGGTCGGTCAGGTACTGCACGATGTGGGTATTGGAGTGGGTCCGCAGAATGTTTATTGGGTAGACAAAGGTGGCTATACCGGCGAAATATCGGCCACCATGTATCGTGCGGCCGGTTGTGATTATGCTTTGGTAGGGCACAGCGAACGTCGTCATCAGTTTCACGAGACCGATCACGATGTGCATGAAAAAATGAAAGCAGTTTTGGCAGTTGGTTTGACTCCGGTATTGTGTGTTGGCGAGACCGAGTCAGAGCGTCAACATGGCAAGGTAGAAGAAGTGATAGAAGTGCAACTCCGTGCCGCGTTGGATAGTTTGAATTGGCCGTCGGATAAGGAATTGATTGTGGCCTATGAACCGGTATGGGCAATTGGCACCGGAGTGGCGTGTGAAGCCGACGAAGCCAATCGTATGCATGAGCTGGTGATTCGGTTGTGTAAAAATTTAATTCCAGGATCTAATCCAATCGTGCTATATGGTGGAAGTGTGCGGCCAAATAATGTCACGGGTTATTTACAACAATCCAATATTCATGGTGTTTTGGTAGGCGGGGCGTCAACCAAGTTGGATGAATGGTTGGATATTGTAGCGGAAGCGCAAAAATCTTAATTATTTTATGTTGAATATTGTTTTTGGAATTATTATTTTATCTTGTTTGGCGGTGATCGCTTTTATTGTTGTGCGCAAATTACCGCAGTTGGCAAATTTAAATTTAAAACAATTACCAGAAGAACAACAGAACATCAAAAAGAAAGAAATGATTTCCAAACGTATTGACGAACACAGTAAATTAGTACGCGCGCGTTGGGCCAAAATTTTGTCTCCTCTGCGTAAAATTTTTGGTATTGTTCAATTGAACTTTAGAATTTATGTGGGCAAGATTGAACGTTTGTGGAAATTTGAACAAAGCACCAAAAAACAACCCGAGCCAGCAAAAATAAATACTGAAGATGTGGTGGCCAAAGTTAATAGTTTGTTGGTAGAAGCAGAACAAAGTTTGGTGGTGAAAAGCTTGGATCGCGCTGAAGAGTTATATATCAAGGCGGTAAAATTGGACCAGAAATCAGCCCCGGCTTATCGCGGTCTGGCCGAAGTTTATTTGGCTAAAGGATCGCTTGAGGAGGCTAGGCAAACTTTCCAATTTGTGTTACAATTGGAGCCTGATGACGATAGCGTAATGGTCAAGTTGGCAGAAATAGCCGAAAGTCAGGGTGATGTGGAAGAAGCGATTGATTATTATCAGCAAGCGATTTTGGTTAATGATGCTTTGTCGCCGAGGTTTTTTCACTTGGCGGAAATGTTGATTAAAATCGGCCAGCCCCAAGTGGCGCTAGATGCCATATCACAAGCAGTGGAACTTGAGCCCAAGAATCCCAAGTATCTTGACTTATTTATAGAAACTGCTATAATATGTGGCAACAAAGCACTGGCGCAAAATAATTTAAATGAATTGCGTTTGGTGAATCCGGATAACCAAAAATTAGAGGTTTTCCGTAATCGTATAGATAAAATATAATGCCGTTGTAGCTCAGTTGGTAGAGCACCTCCATGGTAAAGAACATAGCATGGGCGAGGTACCTGTTTGGCTTAAATAAAGCCAAAAAGACGAAAGAAGGGACTTGTTCCAGAGCGAAACACATCCTCGGCTACCGTGAATAAGGTCGCGGGCTAAAGCAGATTTATAAACAATCATAAGAAATTTAACAAATTTAATTACGCCGTTGTAGCTCAGTTGGTAGAGCAACTCCATGGTGGATCGCATTGATCTCCGCCCGGCATTGTAGAAATATAATGCTGTCTCCCGAATAACGGTTAAAGCCCTGCAAAGGGTAAGACCGTGGCACGCAGTGTGCGGGCCCGAACGACTGACAAGGGGAGCTAAATCCCGCTTGCGGGACAAGCTCAAGATACAGTCTAGCCCTCTAATACAAGAAATAGAGGTGGAAGCGAAGGAGTAGGTCTCGGGTTCAAGTCCCGACAACGGCTCTTGATTGTAAGCGCCATGCGCGCTGGCAGGCTGTCCGGCAGGCGCTACCGCCATAAGCCGGGATAGCTCAGCTGGTAGAGCAGCGCTTTTGTAAAGCGCGGGTCGCGGGTTCGAATCCTGTTCCCGGCTCTCGTGAACACTGCAACTAATACATTGTAGTGTTTTTGTTATATGGATATTCAAATATTGTTGCGCGAGTTTTGCGACCACGCGCGCTACATCAAGGGCCTCAAGCCCATGACCTTGCGTCGCTACCGGCAAGTGATATCTTTCTTCAGCCGCCATGCCGGCATTACCGATACGATGCAGATTACCGCCAACATGGTAAAGGAATTGTTCTTTTACGGGCGCACCGCCAGGCAGTGGACCGCCAATACTTTTATCGCTTACCATAAGACGCTGGGAGTTTTCTTCAGATGGTGCATTAAGAATAAACACATGCAGGAGAATTTCGTTGAGGACATCGAGGTGCCGCGTTTGGAGAAGCGCCTGCCGTCCAAGCTTACCAAACAGGACGCGCTGCGGCTTTTGGAAGTGGTGTACAATTATCCTTACGATTACCATTTCCTGCGCTACCGCAACCATGCGATCTTTGCCACCTTCCTGTTTGCCGGATTGCGCAAGCGCGAACTGCTTAATTTGAAACTGGCCGATGTTGATTTGGAAAATATGACGCTGTTCGTCAGACAGGGCAAAGGCAGCAAGGACAGAATCATCCCGATCCCTTACCGGCTGGCGGACAGTCTGCAGAGATATCTGGGAGAGCGCAAGCGCCTCAATAAAACCTGCCCCGAGTTTTTCACTTCCATGAACCGCAATATGGGATTTAGGGATATAGGGATTAAGCGGCTGGCAGAAAAGATGAGAAAGGAAAGCGGCATTGATTTTACTCTCCACAAATTGCGGCATACTTTTGCGACTTTACTTTTGGAAGGCGGGTGCGATATTTACTCGCTCTCGCGCATGCTCGGGCATAGCGACATAAAAACCACCACCATTTATTTGTCTGCCACCGCCGAACATTTGCGCTCGCAGATAATCAAGCATCCGTTAAACAATCTTTAAAGCAGATCGTCCAAATCAAGTTTTTCTATTCCGGCGGCCATCATCTTTTGCGGCACATAGCGGAGATATTTAAGCGTCATACTCATAGATCTGTGCCCCATCAATTGCTTAAGCGTCGGCATGGCTACGCCTTTGTTGGCGAGGTTGGCGGCGAATGTGTGCCGGAATTGGTGCGGATGGAATTTCACTCCGCTAGCTTCGCGGATACGCTTCATTAAGTGGTCATAGCCGCTTTTTTCAAGGCGGCTGTTTTTGCCTTTATCCGACACCCAGAGATACGGAGTCGTAATGCCGCATTTATCGCGCTCTTCCAAATAGTCCTGCAGTTTTTCGTGCAGAACATTATGTATGTCAAGGGTTATGCCGGCTGGGTGGTAAAGCAAGCGGACACCGATCCCCTGCC
>CAYXJO010000008.1:0-69941 GCA_964465205.1 uncultured Gammaproteobacteria bacterium | reverse complement strand
TTTTGTGTCTTGGACATTTCCAGTTCTTCGTTCACGGTATCGAAGATACGCGTTGGCAGGCAGCACTGGGCCAAACGGCAAATTCGCGCGCCTCATGATCGACACTGCTTATGCCCATGATAATTTTGACATCACCGCTACCGACACCGACACTTTGGGCGTGGCGCAAAATACCAAATTTACTATTACCAGCAAAGAAGCCATTACCGACCAAAAAGCTCTTACCGAGAGCATTCAGCTCGAACCGGCCGCAGATTTTACTTTGAAAAAAATCAACGATCACGAATTTCGCCTGATTCCCAAAAAAGAATTGGCCAACAAAAAAGTTTACAAAATAAAAATCGGATCAAAATATATTAACGAAGAAGGTCTAGAAGTAAACTACGACTATTCGTGGGCATTTCAAGTTCAAGATCATTTCAAAATCGTCAGCACTTTGCCGCGCAATCAATCCACTGGCGTACCTACTAATTCTGGCATTGAAATTGCTTTTAGTTACGAAGGTTTCAACAACTTCGAAAATTCATTTAGTATCACCCCGGCCACCAAAGGTAAATTTGAAAAACACGGACGCGTGGCGGTATTTGTGCCAGAACAATTGTTGCCCGGTACACTTTATACGGTCACAGTCAAACCAGATGTAAAAGTAGACAACAGCAACGAAAAATTGACCGCCGGCACTACTTTCCAATTTGAGACTCAAGCTACTTACAGTGGCAATCGCAATACGGACAGCAACATTTGGTTCAACGTGGACACTGCCGAATTCAATACCAACATGGCCCCGGTGATCGGCCTATATTCCAACAACCAAACTGACGAAGAATTACCGCTCACTATTTACGGTTTCAAATCCGCTGGCGACTATTTACAAGCTCTCAAAACCCGCGACAACATTCCATATTGGGCCACTGCCGCTCGTGGTAGCGCCGCCTTTGATTATTCCAAATTGCCCAAAGTCGCGGAATACAATGTCAAAACCCAGTCTTATGATTATGGTAAATATTTAGTATTACCCAACCCGTTGCCGGCTGGATATTATTTGCTGATTGCCAAACATGACAATCAGGATCTACGCGTGTATTTGCAAATCTCCGACGTGGCAGTTTATTCCAATTATAGTAGTAATAACAAAATCTTATTGTGGGCCAATGACTTCAAAACTAAAAAGGCTATTGCTGGTGCCGTAATCAAAGACATGGAAACTGGCAAATCTATTACTGCTGGTAACGATGGTGTGGCCGTGCTCGAAGCCCCCACCCTCAAACCCGAAGACTATGTGGTAAAACATTATTTAGTCACTTCCGGCAATCGTTCAATTATCACTTCGGTAAATTTATACGGCGGCTATTTCACCAGCGCCAACGATAAATATTGGAATTATTTTTATACCGACCGATTTTTGTACAAACCAACCGACCAGATTAATTTCTGGGGCGTGATCAAACCGCGCGGTGATAATACACCAGTAAAAAAAGCGACCGTGCGCGTGGTGGGCGATGGTATGTATGATTATTACTACGATCCGATTGCTATCATGGAACAATCCATCGACATTAATGACCAGGGAGTATTCAGCGGCAAGATTGATCTAAAAAATATTGTACCAAAATCATATACTCTACAATTATTGATAAACGATCAGGTGGTCACCAGTCGCTATATCAACGTACAGACTTATACCAAACCGGCATATAAAATCGACGTCGTGCCAGACAAAGACAGAATTTGGGCTGGCGAAACACTAACATTCAAAATCAAAACCGCTTTCTTTGATGGCACTCCGGTATCTAACATCGAACTGGTTTACAACGCCAGTAACGGCGAAAATGCCAAAATCACCACCGATGAAAAGGGTGAAGCCACTGTGCAACTTGCCACTACTTACGACAAAGATAATCGTCGTTATTACTACGGGTATTCCGAAGGATTTGAATTGAATGTCGCGCCGGTCAAATCTGAAGAAGGCGATATTAGCGGCGCTGGTTACGCAGAAGTATTTGGGCCAAACATGAAGTTTGAAGAAACCAAAGTCGAGTCAGTACCAGGCGCACAAAAAGCTCGGGTTAGTGCCAAAGTATTGTATGTAGACATCAACAAACCAGAAACTGGTTATAGTGGTGGCGCGGTGGTGGGACAACAAATTAATGTTGGTATCAATCAAATTAGTTATGTGGCCGAGCAGACCGGTACTCAGTATGATTTCATCAACAAATTGACTTATAAAACTTACCGCTACAATCGCATAGTGGAACCATTGCCACACACAGTTATGACTACCAATGAAAATGGCGTGGCCACAACCGAATTCAACACCGACCCCAAGAAAACTTACGAAATCGCCCTAACCTCCAGCGCCCAAAATAACCGTGTACTCATTTCCAACCTCTATTACTACGCCACCGAAAATACTGCCATTGAAGAAAATGAAGGCTATGAGTATTACAGTTTATCGGCACCAACATTGCATAATAACGGTTACAACTTAGGCGAGTCGGCCGAATTCTATGTCAACAAAAATGATCGCCGTCTTAGCGATAATGCTGGTGGTAACT
The DNA here is from genome assembly GCA_964465205.1 of uncultured Gammaproteobacteria bacterium. GTDB lineage: Bacteria > Patescibacteriota > Patescibacteriia > Magasanikbacterales > GWA2-37-8 > CAYXJO01. The sequence goes on along the minus strand of CAYXJO010000008.1, from coordinate 67,386 downwards.
TCTTGTTTTACCAAATGAAAGCGGGATTACAAAATTATGAAGTAAAAAATACTCCCTACACTTCGTTTGTTTTCTCGGGTGACAAAGTACCAAACATATCTCTGGGAGCGGTATGGTTCGACGGCAAAACATTCAAAGCCGTCAGCTCGGTAACCGTGCGATACAATCGTGAGAATAGCAAATTGAATATCAAAACTACTACTGATAAGCCAAAATACAAACCGGGCGAAAATGTTAAGTTGGATATCAATATTACCGATAAAAACAACCAACCGGTTAGTGCCAATGTAAATATAGATTTGGTGGACGCCGCCATAGTGGCCATGGGCAAAAACGTCGCTGATCCGCTCGCCGAATTATTTACCGATGTCAATGAGGGTTCTATCTCTTCCGACTTTACTCACCGTCTGCCAGTAATTCGTGGTGGCGCCGAACGCGGTGGCTGTTTCCTCGCCGGCACCAAAATCAAAATGGCCGACGGCACGGAAAAAAATATTGAAAAAATTAAAGTTGGTGACAAAGTGCTAACATTTGAAAGTCCGCAAAAATTAGAACTGGTACCCGGTGAAGTAGCCAAAACTTTCGCCCACACGGTACGCACCTATCTAGTCATCAACAAACGCTTGTCGGTCACGGCCGAACACAAAATATTGGTAAGTGGTGTCTGGCGTCCAATTGGAGAAGCTAAAATCGGTGACGTATTAATTGATGAAAAGGGCAAACCCACAACTATCACCTCTATCGAAACCAGGCAAGAATTTGTCCGCGTCTACAATTTTCAAGTAACACCACAACACACCTACATTGCCAACGGAATATATGTACACAACGACAAGGGCGAAGGCAGTGGTCGCCAATTCTTCCCAGATATTGCTGTGTTCCGCAATGTAAACACCGATGCCGCTGGTAATGCCAGTATCACATTCAAACTGCCAGATAATATCACTTCGTGGTTAATCACCACCCAAGCGATCTCTGATAACATCGAAGCTGGGCTCAACCAAACCGAAATCCCTGTGTCATTGCCTCTATTCACCGAGCCGACTATTGCCGGCGAATATGTAGAGGGCGATCAACCCATCCTCAAAGTGCGCGCTTATGGCGACATCCTCAAGACCGGCACTCCCATAAAATTCTTTGCCGAATCCAATAGCTTGAACATGAAACGAGTAGACGAAGCTGGTAAAGCTTTTGACGCAGTGTACTTTACACTACCACGATTATTACCGGGTGATTACAAAATCCGCAGTGGCGCCGAAGCGCAAGGCAAAAGCGACGCTGTGATTAAGCCAATCAAAGTATTAAGTTCGCGTCTGGGTGAAAATGAACAAAAATTTTACGACTTGAGAGACAATCCCAAAATCGAAGGCGGAAAAATCAACCCCACCACTTTAATCTTCACCGACAAAAATCGTGGCCGCTTCCTGAATGACACTTACTATTTGGGCTGGGCATACGGCAATCGCGTTGATCAAAAATTAGCTCGCATACTGGGATACGAATTACTCAATAAATATTTTGGTACTGAGTACGATCAACCAGAAGAATTTGATGGTTCCAAATACCAAGATCAAAATGGCGGCATAACTTTATTACCATATAGCTCATCTGAATTAGAATTAAGTGCGAAAGTCGCGGCCGTAGCCGCCGATCGTTTTGATCGCGCCAGCTTAACCGGCTACTTCTACGGCACATTAAACAATGAGGGATCCAACAAAGACGAAATTGTACGCGCCCTGTATGGTTTGGCCGGGCTCAACGAGCCAGTCTTGATCCTAGTGCGAGATTTTGCCAAAGTAAATGATCTAAGTACCAATGATAAATTATTCTTGGCACTGGCCGCCCAGCAATTAGGCGACCAAAAATTGGCTCGCGAAATATATACACGTGTGGTGAATGATCAGGGCGAAGAATTAAAGCCCTACGCCCGTATCAATGCGTCGAAAAACACTGACGATGTGGTATCCGCCACTACCCTCACTGCCATCTTGAGCGGCGGGCTAGGCGAATCACGTTCGGAAATGTTTTGGAGTTATGCCCGCGAAAACAACACCAAGGATATTTTGACCGACCTGGAAAAAATTCTCTACCTACAAAAAACACTACCGCTCATACCGGCCGGACCGTCCAAATTCTTTGTTACCATCGATGGTAAACGTACTGAAAAATCTTTGGACAACGGCGAGAGTTACCGCGTAGTGGTGTCGTCCGATCAACTTAAAACAATCTCTACTGGGGTACTAGAAGGCAATGTAGGGCTAACTTCGGTGTTCGAAAAATCCGCCTCAGAAATAAAAAATAACTCCAACTTAGTTTGGGTGGACAAAAAATATTTCACTCGCTCCGGTTTGCAGACTGATACATTCCAAGAGGGCCAATTCGTAGAGGTGCGTGTATATTTCAACATTTCCCAAAAATCACTGGGTGGCGAATACGAAATTACCGACATATTACCAAGCGGTCTGCAGCTCGCTACCAGAATGTACGGTCGTGATATGGGATACGCTTGCGACATCTGGTATCCATACGAAACCAACGGACAAAAGGTAAAATTTATCGTAGGCAAAGGCTGGCTCGGCGGCTGTGCCAACAATTTCTTCCGTTACTACGCCCGCGTGGTTAGCCCGGGCAAATATGTGGTGGAACCAATTAAAATTCAATCACTCAAAAGCGCTACCATCAAATCATTCTCCACTTACAGTACTATCAACATTGATAAGTAATGACCAAGCTACCCAAAACAATTATAATAATTTCGATACCGGCAGTAATTTTAATTATTGCCGGTATTTGGTTGTGGCAAACACCACCACAATCAAATAAAGATAGCGCAACAACCCACACCAATACCAAATCCACCTATATCATTCCAGTAGATTACAATTGGCAAATATTCGCCGGTGCCATTCATGCCTATCCCAAAACAGCCAATGCCAACCACGGTAATGTGGTTGGTGCAATTGTGCCACACCATGATTTGGCTGGGCATTATACTGCCGAACTATTCCAAAAAATTTCTGACGACCAAATTACGACTATCATACTCATCGGCCCCAACCACACCGACGGTGGGGTAGGTGAAGCCATTTCCGGCATTGCGCAGTGGAACACCAAAATTGGATCGGTGGAAACAAATAATACCATCGCCAATAAACTCTATACCGCCCAACTAGTGACGTGGGATGAAAATCGTTTACGCACCGAACACTCCATCAATTATCTGATACCGTATATCAAATACTATTTCCCCAATGCGCGCATTGTGCCAATTATTTTGAAAAGCACCTTTGATTTAGCCAGTGCCAAAAATTTTGGTGAATCGCTCAAGCCATACTTAGATGATCAGACGCTGATAGTCGGCTCAATTGATTTTTCTCATTATTTACCAACGGACCGGGCTCGTGCCAACGATCAAATCACTCAAAAGGCACTAGAAAATCATGACTACAAAAAATTATATTCATTCAATAATGATTACATCGATTCACCGCCTACTGCAATCACTACCTTGATGGCCACTGCCGGAGCTGGCGCCACCCAAGTCGAGATAGTACGCAACCAAAACCAAGCCGATGTTGCGGGCGTGCCTACTGTGGACAGCTCCACGAGCTACTTTACGATTCTATTACGAATGCCGGGTGAACAAAAATAAATTTTATGTCAGTAGCACAATTGACACAAAAATATCTCGCCGAGCTATCTACTGTACAAATCAATATCGGTGATAAATCCATAAATTTGATAAACGAGCTGGCACAAATACCGCGTAGTGGCAAAGCGGTACGGATTGATACTTTTGGATTAAATTTACCCAAAAGGTCTTTACTTGACCACATAATTAATCTGGGGAATCAATCGGATATTTTATTGACCGCATTAGGACTAGATATAGACAAGCCAACCTTAGCTCGAATGCTCGCGTACCATGATCTGGTAGAAATTATTGCCGGCGATACACCCGACTTTACCACACCGGAATTGGGTAAAAACACATATAGACTACCAGATGATAAAAAAACTGCCGAACGCATAGCCGCTGAAATAATTTGCAGACACATCCCAACAAAATTACAACCAATATACAATACCACGCTTAATCAACTACATAATTCCGCCGACTGCACTGTCAATTTTTTTCATTTGGTAGATAAAATTGACCCTATTCTGGCGGTGTGGAGATATATCTGTATATTTCGTGTCGATTTAAATATCGACCAATTCCTTGGGGCCATGTCTGATTTTTTCGTCAACCCAAATGTAATTACACACTCAATCAATTCGGATACTGCTGATTTGATTGAATTTTTACAAAACAAAAATAATGCCAAGAGATACCATGCATAGGGAAGTAAATTGTTTGATGATTTTTTGCCCCACACATTTTCACCAACAGACATTCGGCAACTAACAGAGGTACCCACCATGCATTTTGTTGGTCAACCCGTTGACTTTTTCGCTAATTTAGAATAATATTTAAACACTGGAAGGGTCGCATAGTTGGTCTAGTGCGCCGCTCTCGAAAAGCGGTAGGCCCGAAAGGGTCTCGAGAGTTCGAATCTCTCCCCTTCCGCACTCTCATACAAAAAACAGTCAAATAGCCGACAGTGTTGTTTTGTGGTATAATACCCACACTTAATTCTTAACTTTCATCCTATGATGAAATGCAAGATGTGCCCGGTGCACATGGTCGCCGGAGTGCTCACTGTCGTGGGCGCCCTTAATTGGGGCCTAGTGGGACTGCTCAATTTTAATTTAGTAAACGTTCTGTTCGGAAATTGGCCAATAGTAGAAAAGGTTGTCTACATCTTGGTAGGCTTATCCGCCTTGGTCATGCTGCTTGCTTGCAGCTGTAAAAAATGTGGCGAGGCTTGCCAAAAGAGCGGCTGCTGCACAACAGCAGAGAAAAAAATGTAAAACAAAAACCCCTCGACTGCGAGGGGTTTTTTGACACGAAACATAGCATCAACTAAAATGTAAATACTTCAAAAAATTTTGTCACACTATGCTAAAGATATATTTGGCGCGTCACGGACAAGACCAGGATAATGCTAATGGTATTCTAAACGGCCAACGCGATGAACCGCTTACTGCGATTGGCCTAGAACAAGCGCGCCAGCTGGCCATAAATATCAAAGAAGTGGGGCTAACTTTCGACAAAATATACAGCTCACCACTACAACGCGCTTACGTCACGGCCGAAACCGTGGCGGATTATTTAAATTTGCCCCAACCAACGAAATACCCAGATCTAATAGAGCGCGATTTTGGTATCATGACAGGCCAATCCAACCAAAATATCGAACAAGTTTGTGGACCCAATATTATCAAAACTAAAACGATTACCTATTTTCTATCTCCAGATGGTGCCGAAACTTTCCCACAACTAATAGAGCGAGGTCGCAAAATAATAGAATTTATCAAAAACAAACACCGCGATGGATCAGTCCTATTTGTTACCCATGGCGATACTGGCAAAATGATATATGCTGCATATTACCAACTCAACTGGCAAGATATTCTGCACCAATTTCATTTTGGTAATTCAGAATTATTATTACTATCCGAAGATTCCAGACCCGAAGATGCCCATGTAATAAAAATTACCCAACACAATCTTTAAATCGCAAAAAATATGGAAAAAAATACCCGCGCAAAATTATTAGAGATTGCCGAAGAGAAACAAATTAAACACGACCCTAGCCATGACTTTCAACACGCACTTCGAGTACTTAATTTGGTAGAAATGATTGGCAAAAAAGAAAAGGCCAACATGGATATCCTAGTACCAGCTGCATTATTCCACGATATTGTGGTTTACCAAAAGAATAGCCATGAAAGTAAAAATGAAACCGAAGAAAGCGCAAAAATTGCCGCAAACGCAATTACTAGATTACCCGGCTACACCGAAGAAGTGATCGCAGCAGTGGTTACCTGTATCAGACAATGCTCGTTTAGCAAAGGCATTATGCCGGAAATGCTAGAATCAAAAATCCTTTAAAAAAATACCGCGTCGGGACTCCGACGCGGATTTTGTTTTTTGCAAGTTCGACTATCGTCTCGCTTGCAGTTTCTCCGCCAAACTCTTGATAGCGAAAGGTAAAGCGGCTACAAAACACCCCAACGCCACATAGAACGACCAAAAGTCTAGGTTCGGTTGAGTGAATACCAATCCCCCGGCTCCAATACACTCAATCACGAACTTGAGTTTACCCGCACGAGTGGCGGGTAATAATCGTTCTTTGTGCGCGTGACCGTTCTGGGTGCGCTCATAGCTGTAATCCGCCAAACGTACTACCGCCAGGGCACCTTCTGTAACGACGAGCGCTACGCAGGCCACCAGAAATAATACAACAGCCCACACATCTACATGCTCATAACTACCCATAGAGAACAAACCGCTCACAATGACCAACCAAAACAACTTATCGCAGAAAGCATCCATAAATGCGCCGAGCTTGGGATCGTCTTGATATCCCATTTCTTGACGAGCGGTAGCCACCGCACCATCTAGCGCATCTGTCAAAGCCAAGATGATGTATGTCACCACGGCTATGCCGGGATGGTCAAATGCGGCCAACAGAACCACCAACGGCGCCCCGAATGGGCGCAACACCGAAATAGTGTTGGCACTTACCCGTCGACCGATCACTTTAGCCAGTGGCCGTACCAACCCGCGCCACTTAGCGTAGCCCTCTCCAAAAACTTTCAACACGTGCTCCATTTATATATCCGCCTTTCTCTTACGAGCGTTTAGTTACGTACTAGCCACATGAAAGAAACTGCTAGCAAATTACCACAAAAAAAAGAAAAAGTCAATCATCCTCGACCAATAATTTTGACAGCTAGTTGAGCAACTTTTTTGACCCCACCCACAATTAACGCCCCACGTGCTCGTGCCAAAAATGCCAGAAGTAATGCGGTAATACCGCCGGCAGTAGTGGTCAGGTATGTTTCGGCCATTTTCTTGGAGTCATTCTGTGTCTGTTGTAACAATGCCTGACTCTTGATCAAATCTTCGGACAACCCCAACGACACCAAATCCTCTTGGGAACGTGGCCAGATTTGCAAACCACTACTCCCCTTCTCCAACACACCCACCACCTCCATATTTTCTCCTTCTTTAAATCTTTTCTTATCTATTTGCGCACCCTTTTTGAAATACACCACTGCTTCCGATGTGCCATCATCCACATACATAAAGTTACTTTTGATCTCGGTGATCGTACCACTAATTTTAATAAGTGCACCCAAATTGAATTCATCTATTTCCGAAATCTCGACCACCAAAGGTTTAATAGAATTCTGGGTAGACAAAATATCCACGTCGCTATCGGTCTTTACCCGCAGACGCCGCGCACCATAAGCTGTGCCCAAAGTACCATACACTTCTACACCGTCACCCACCTGCAGAGCGGGAAAATCTTTTTTGTTTTGATAAATTTGTAACCCTTGCACACCATCGAAAATATAAAAATACTGACTACCAAACACGCCCGGCAAAGCTGTCACCAAACCACGCACCCGCGTCACCACATTATCTTCGGCCGCACGAGCTTGTTCCAGCGAAACCAGACCTAAATACGCATTGGCTATTTTACTAGCAACCACTCTGGCCAATTTAATAGGTGCAACTTTGCCGGTGGAACTACTAATCACACCTACCGACGACGTCGCACTACTCACAATCTCAACCCCCTCTTTGGTTTTGCCGTAGCCAAAAACATCCACCAAAAAATCATTCACGTCTCGCAACTCCACTTCACCACCGCTATTGTTTAAATTAAATTTGGTAATCGCTTTGTAAAACACCAGCTCATCACCACCAATGATGGTAGTGCTTGCCGGAATTTGGTACACGTCACTTTTGTACAAAATCTTCCAGCGTGAAATATCAGTTGTGCTGGTACCGGTGTTTTTTATTTTTATATATTCACTGTCATCCGTGCCGGTTTCGTTTGGCAACACCGCACTGATCACTACCGCACTAGCAGTAGTGGTAGTGGGGTACACCATTATTTTTATTTGCTTCTCACCCACACTGCCGGCGGTGCTGGTTGCAAAAATGTTTATATAATGTACGCCAGATGAAACAAATACTACGCCGGGTGTCGCCCCGGTAGTAGTAACTCCTTCGCCAAAATTCCAAATAAAAGAAAATTTTCCGCCCCGCATATCCAACGTTCCGGTAGCAACAAAGGTGGTTGTAACACCAATTATAATTTTTGTGGGGTAAGTTATTTTCCAAATGATACTATTGTCTTTTTTACTTAATGTGGCAGAATCTTTCTTTACCAAAACTTTAGTCGTGGTGTTGGAGACAATTGGAGTAGTTGGGTAATAATTCGACCCACCGCCCGACCCACCCACAGTCGGTGCCACAATATGATTCGCTGTGCCAGAAGTGATATCGGTAGTAATCCACCAATCACCCATACCATCTGGATAGCGTGCCAAAGATTCGCCTTTTTCGGGCGCACTTACTCGCCCACCATCACCATAATCTAGTCGATCAATTATTTCGCCACTGGGACTTTTCAATACCACACTATCAGGAGTGTCGTTGTTCAAAAAATATCCACCCCAAGAAAATACAAAAAAATCTAACGGGCTAATAACCCCCAACAAGTCTTTACAAGCAGTACTGCTGGCGTCAATACCGCGACTGTCACAAATCAAACCACCCGACAAATCCAAACTACTACTGGCGCCGTTCCACAACTCAACCCATTCATCGCCCTCATTGGGGTCGCTCACCACTTCACTCAATCGTAACATTGACCAAAGAGAAGATGTGCCTACATCGCCCTCAGTGGTAGTGGTAGGCACGGTAGTGGTCGGGGTCGTAGTGGCTTCGATTGGCACTATCCAAATCGGCCGCGCTTCACTCAAACTATTACGCGGCATCGGGTCAATCTCAAAAAAATCCAAACCACAATCATCAGAATCCACAAAATTCCCTGTTTCGTCATCCGGCCGGCGCACCAAACTTTTGTTAGTACCAGGATTGGCAACGCCAGAAACAAACAAACTCGAGGATACATTACCCCAGAATACTGCATCTATTAATTGACCGACGTCGTCAATTAAAATTACGCCGTTATTTATAGCTGCTAGATTGTTAGAGTTAACCGTATAAACTTTATCCGCCGCCACACCGTCAATTGGTAAATAATTATTATGCGCCACCAAAAAATAACCAAAAGGAACAATGTGGGCAGCGCCAAAATCCGAAACCAACGTAGACGATGAGCCGGTGCTGGCTATTTTTTTCAAAGACCAACCAGCCAAATTCACACTGGTGCTACTATAATTATATAATTCCACATATTCATTCTCGGCGGTAGATAGTTGTGGCGCCACCGCGCCGATTAGCACTTTTGCAAATACTGGATTAAGACAAACAAAAAAACTGCTAATAATAGCAGCAGAAAATATTATGACCCTCCTCCTACACATAAATAGTTATTATTACCAAAATAATTACAAAAATTGTAACATGTAAATTTACGCCAGTCAACAAAAAACCGGATCAGCCGTAGCTAGATCCGGATAGACACCTGTATTGATATTGCGTAGATACAAAAGAGCATGCAGCTAGAAGTGTATCTCGGCCAACTTCTTAATAGCTGACCTGCGCACACCCTCCAACCGACCAGTGTTATTGGTGTTGCGTACGATCTCTCGTAGCCCATCACGACTCTGCTCAAGGCTTAGCCACTTCTTCAAAGCAGCGACCTTCTCCGAATCAACATCCGGGGCTCGGAAAAAGGCACTTTTAGCCTCATCGACAGTGTTGGCAGACAACACGGCTTCGCGCGTGAATTTACGCCAAAGCCGCATAATCACAGCCTTATTTTGGCGAGTGGTGCTTGTGTCGTTAGACAACAAGCGGTAGTAGTCTCGAGCCTCCACCTGAGTGGAAGGCACAAATTGCATCCCCAGAGCCATCATGACCTCAACTTCCGGGATGCCAAGAAAGAGAGCGATGCCGGCAGTGTTTCTCATTGTCTAGTTCTCCTTTCTGTTTGGCAACTCAAGCCAAAGTGTGATTAATGGATCGGGCGTGCAAATCTGCGACTAACTGCTGCAACGCCAGATTCATCTGTTGACCGTTGGTGCCGGCAGGTACGATCAGAATCACTCGTCCACCTTCGCTATCTGTACCCACGACCTCCAAATAGCAGTTAGGCTTATATGCCGAAAGACAACGGGCAGCTACTAACGGTACACCTCCACAAGCGACGCGTGTCCGTACTGTAGCCAGTCTAGGGTGATCCACCGCAATTGCCGAGACAAACTCGTCAATGTCGTGGACAACTTTCGGGAACAAACGTTTAAACCATCCAAACATGTTGGCCTCCTATTCGCCATGACTATGAATAAACCATCCTAATCATCACACAAAAACCGAAGCTTGTCAACGATCTCAACCGTTTTTTAAAAAAACAAAATAAGGTATAATTAAAACACAAAATAACATAATAAGATACTATGACAAACACTCCTTCGGATTGGGAACACGAATTTGAGCGAAATCACCCCGTTGAATCATTCCAGGAAATAAACCACCATTGGTGGGTAGACTGCTATGACCAAATAGAAAAATTCACCCTCGACAATGTCCCACTGGATGCAACTTCAAACATCATAGAGTATGGCTCTGGATCCGGGAATTCATCGCTGCGTTTAGCAAACAAAGTAAAAACAGTAACCCTTTTGGACAGCTCCCAGAATGCATTACATTGCTCCCGACAACTAGCTCAATATCATCGCGTAAATAATGTGGAATTCTACAGCGGAGATATTTTTATCCCGCAACTACCTGAAAAAAGGTTTAATTTATGCTGGAACACCGGTGTAATTGAGCACTATGATTTTGATCAAGCCAAAAAAGTCGTCAAAAACATGATAAAACTAACTGCCGACGATGGATATCTGTGTATTGGTGTGCCAAATTTTTTCTCCCCGGCGATAATCAAAGCAAAATTGTTATCATTACAGGTTTTAAAACCATTTACATTTTGGATAAAAGGATATCGGCTGCTCGATGAAAAAAATTACAACGAAAGCACAATGCGCGAACTTTTGCGCATTTCAGCAGCAGAACTGCAAATAAACATTGAACAAATAACAACTAGCTACGTCGGAAGTGCCCTCACCATAGAGACCCCAGTGGGCATATTCAGTAAACTCAACAAAATTACTGCCCGCCTTTTTCGTAAAGCTGCTTTTTTGCTATACATCGTAGTAAAAATCCGAAGATGATAGCCAATACAACCCAACTTTTGGGTGTTGGGTGTGCGGATTGACAAATACCAAAATTAGTTGTAGACTCATAGTTAATCATACTATTTATAATTAAGGTATGTTATCTGAACACCAACTAAAAAACGCTGCCCAAATAAATACGCATTTTGAAAATGCTGATAAGAGTGATTTTGCGCTTCCGACATATAGTCCGGAAGAGCATTATTTGCATCTTACCAACAATCAATACTACCGTGCACTTCTAATTCTGCGAAGTTTCATTTCAGCCACCTGCGATGATTATTTTTATAACAAACACGGTGCTCAAAAAATCGACCTATTCATGCTAACTCCGAGTGTTTCTTCGCCTATGGGGCCGGGATCAAATTCCGCCGCCATCCCAATTAAATTTGGTAACTTACATTCTTTTTTAACAGATTCTTCGCAATTTGGATTTGAACCGCTGCTCCTAAACGGCCTTAATTTGGTGTACTGCTATTTACCATCAATGCGCGGCGAGGACTGGGACGATCGACATTTGAATCAATTCTTTCATTGTGAGGCTGAAATGCGCGCTCCCTTGGAAGATTTATTTCCGATTATAGAAGAGTACGTCAAAACCTTGTGCTATGCATTACTACAGTTACCAAATATTGTCGACGTAATCGGCACTTGCTCCAGTATTACCCAAACCGCCTTACAAAATACAATCATCGCCAATAAATTTCCTCGTGTAACTTTTGATGAAGCTGTGAGCTTGCTTGAAAAAAACGGCCATCAAAATCAGGTCAACTATACTGAACACGGCCGAGATATTAGCGCACGAGGAGAGTTGGAGTTGGCAAAAATTTTACAGGCCAAAACGCCATTTTGGATAACACATTACGACCGCGATCGCGTGCCGTTTTATCAAAAACCAGATCCCAATAATTTAAATAAGGTAATCAACGCCGATTTAATCTTTCCCGCACTAACAGACAAATCTTTTGGTGGTGAAATATTGGGTTGCGGACAAAGACAAGATCGCCCCGAAGAAATGTTTGATTCATTACGCAGACAAAATCTATCTGCCGATCCATATGAATGGTACATTAACTTACGACGTCAGCCCGGCTATCAAACAACTTCCGGTTTTGGTTTGGGCATCGAACGCTTTCTGGCCTGGGCCCTTTGCCGCAGCAGCATTCGCGATGTCATTATCTACCCACGATTAAAAAACATAATTACTTATCCATAAAATATGAGCAGCTATTATCAAAACGTGGTGGAGTATTTCGACCAAAAGGCCGCAGCCTATGATGATGTTGATCAACAGTTATACTGGGTGTTATCAGATAAATTTTTTAAAGCCGTATTACACAAAGAGTTGGGCGCCGATTTGTCCATCAAAAAAAACGTACAACTACTCGACGCCGGCGCCGGCACCGGTCGCTGGACTATGGTTCTAGAAGATTTATTTGGTGACAAAATTACCGGTGGCCAATTAATGGACATTTCACCAAAAATGCTAGCCGAGGCAGAGAAAAAAATTATTCAAAAAGGATTGGACAAAAAATATTCTTGTTCGGTTGGCAACATTGAAGACCTGTCGAGCATTGCTGACGAAAAATTTGACTGGTCGATCTCATTTTATAATGTAATCAGTTTCGTGGAACGTCCCGGTCAAGCTTTAAGTGAAATTTCAAAAAAATTAAAAACCGGTGGTTTGCACATCAGTATTGTGGTAAACAAATACCATGCTTATTACTTCTCCATTCTCACGAATCGCCTTAAAGAACTAGACAGCATTCGTGCAACTTCCAAAATCAGATTCAATGATGACATGCCTGCTATTCATTGCTTCACCCCCGACGAAGCCCGCAAAATTTATTTAGATAATGGTTTTAGCGAGGTACGCGTACTGGGCGGACCAAACTTTATTTATCCGGGCATGGAAGAGACCAAAGTGCACGGTAGTACTGAACAAATCACCAATAAATTAACCGATACAAATAATTTTGATAAAATCTTAGATCTAGAATTAGCGCATTATGCTGATACCAATATTGTAGGTCGTAGCAATGCTTTGCTGATTATCGCCAAAAAATAATTTTATGTTAACATTAAAACAGGGGGATACAATTGGTATAGTTTCACCTTCAGCGCCTATCGCGGGCTTTTGCCCCAAGCGCCTAGAACGTGGGGTAAAAATGCTGGAATCGATGGGTTTTGTGGTAAAACTAGGCGAGCATGTTTCGGCGATAACAAACTTTACTGCCGGCACAGCAATACAGAGAGCTTCCGACATCAATAATATGTTTGCCGATCCGCAGGTAAAGGCTATCATGGCTACCATTGGTGGCTATAGTGCCAATGATGTGCTGGAAAAACTAAACTATGATTTAATTGCAAAAAACCCCAAGCCATTTATTGGCTATAGTGACATCACGGTTATGCACGGTGCACTATCTCGATTAGCCAACATTAAATGTTTGCTAGGCCCGATGGTGTTGCCACAATTTGGGGAATATCCGGAAATCCAAAACTTTACCAAAGAATCATTTGTAAAAGTATTATCAAAAATCGGTACTGGCGAAAGATATGTCCTGCCCAGCTCCGAAAACTGGACAGAGGAGATGTTGCTTTGGGATAAAGAAGATGTGCGTGCCAGAAATTTTACATCAAATACCGGCTGGCAAATAATAAATTCGGGTACAGCCCAAGGCAAACTGGTAGCTGGTAATTTGAATACTATGAGCAAACTATTTGGCACCAAATACATGTTTGATTTAGATGATTCCATACTATTTTTGGAAGATGATGAGGAAGAATCTATTGCGACCATTCAACGCATGCTTACCCACATGAAACAAGCCAACTATTTGGAAAAAGTGCGCGGTTTGGTGTTTGGTCGTTTCCAAAATAAGAGTGGGGTGACTTCGGAAAATTTAAAAAACATACTAACCACAGTGTTTAATAATCTAACCATCCCGGTAATCATGGGGGTTGACTTCGGTCACACAGATCCCATGCTTACTTTACCGATCGGAAATTCAGTAGAGATGAACACCGAGAAGAGAGAACTGGCAGTGGTTTTATAATTTGAAGGAGAAATTTAAAGGCCCTTTTACAAATCAACCTAACCAACAACCCAAACCGTTCCAGGAGGTAGTCATGCGTAACGGAGATTTGCTTACGCTCGCCCGTGATGGCGACCAGTTCACAGGAAGAGCCCGATTGCTCAGTCGGCGTCATATTGGCAAAGTCTGCTTTTGTGGCGCACGATTCAAAGAGGATCAGGTTCAAATCATGTTCAACAACCAGTTACCAAATTACTCCGAGTTGGTCGGTTTGCCACTCGGTAGCATCATTGCTGTACGCGGTCACAAAATCGTGACGCGTACTGGCATGCCCACCTTACAAGTAACCAATGCTGAGCCGATGTTCATCTACACCGGCACGATGCCGGACAAACACCATGGATTGAGTAGCGCTTTACGCTACCGCAATCGTGTTGAATATCTCATGACAGATGAGGACGTGTTCTTGTTTGTCAAAAAGATATCAACAACTTTACACGCCATGCGAAAAACTCTCCATGCCCACAGCTTCAGAGAGTTCCCAACCGGCGTCCTACAAGAGACATTCGAAGCCGGGCAAGCCGCTGCATTCTCTACGCACTGTCGGGCGACCGGCAAACAAATGCACCTCAGCCTCACCAGCGAGCTCAAGCTCAAACGCTTGATCGCCGGTGGATTCGAACGAGTGTTTGAAGTCGGTCAATCATTCCGCAACGAGGGTATCGACCACATTCACTCACCTGAGTTTACCATGCTCGAGGCTTACGCCGCAGAGGCGCGTTGCACTGACATGGAAAACCTGCTCGAAGAGATAGTGGCAACAGTGGTACAGGATTGTCAGGGCGATAAGACCCTAATGCTTCAAACTGACAACAGCACTGAATCCCAAGCGGTCTCGTACCAAACGCCGTTTGTGCGCTTGCCTTTCCAAGAAGCGTTCGACCGATGGGTGGGAGACTATCAGACCTGCAACCGAGAAGCTCTTACCGAGCGTTTCCCACAAGCGTTCAATCACCAAATGACCAGGTTCACCTGGCTCATGAAAGTGGTCGAACAACTGATCGTACCACACATCGTCGTACCTACCTTTCTCACCAAGTTGCCAACGGGCATGTCGCCGTTTGTGCACAACAATCCGGACGGCACCAGCGAACGTTCGTTCTTGATCAGTCAAGGCTGTTTCCTGGCCGACATTTACACCGATGAGAATGATCCGGAAAAAATCTCGTCCGCTCTGGCACAACAGGCAACTGAAACCGGCAATACGCTCAACAAGGATTACCTACGGGTGCTTGAGTTGGGCATGCCACCGACCGCCAGTATTGGCCTCGGTGTCAATCGACTGCTTATGTTGATGTTGGGCAATCTGCCTTACAACATCAAAGAAACGATCCTCTACCCCATTCAATAGGAGAACTGACAATGGCAAACGCTACTTTCCGAGATTCGTTTCGGCGAACCCACCAGCCTCATGAAGTGGTCAGCAACTTTGATATGTTGCTGGCTGAAAACACCACCGTCTCTGTCCCTGGTCGCGTGATGGCCATGCGTATCATGGGCAAGGCTACGTTCTTTGTCATTGCCGACAGCGATGGCAAGATTCAGTGTTTTGGAGACACCGCCCATCTGGGCGAAGACGGCTACACCAATCTGACCAAGGAGGTCAAGGTGGGCGACATCGTCGGCACCACCGGCCACGTCTTCCGTACCCGTCGCGGCGAAATGACCATTCTGTGCGACCAAGTCGAGCTGCTCACCCCCGCTCAAATGCCCCTGCCGGAAAAGTGGCACGGCTTGAGCGACCTGGAGACTCGCTACCGCCAACGCTACCTTGACCTCATCGCCAACGAAGAGGCGAGGCGCATTTTCCACACCCGCTCGAAGACCATCTCTTCGATACGGCGCCATCTGGAGCAGAACCGGTTCATGGAAGTGGAAACTCCCATTTTCCAAAAGAACCCCTGCGGCGCTTCGGCCAATCCTTTCGTGACCCACCACGATGCCAAGAACATCGACCTGTACATGCGCATCTCTCCCGAAACGTTCCTGAAGCAACTCATCGTCGGAGGGATGGATCGTGTGTACGAGATCGGCAAGAACTTCCGCAACGAGGGGATCGACGCCTCTCACTTGCAAGAGTTCACTATGCTCGAATGGTACGCGTCGTACTGGAACTATCGCGACAACATGAGCTTCATTCAAGAACTCATGCGGTCCGTGATGATGGAAGTTTTGGGGACACTGCAAATCAGTTACCAGGGCACGGATATGGACTTCGGCGCCGAGTGGCGCGAAGTGGAATACCGCGACCTGGTATTGGAAGATTCCGGTATCGACGTGCTGGCTTACGACCGGGTCGAAGACCTACTGCAAATCATCCGTGAACACCAGATCGATCTGGGAGAAATCCCCACCGGCATTTCCTTGGGCAACCTCATCGACAAGCTGTACAAGAAGGTGTCGCGCCCCAAGTTGGTGCAACCCACCTTCCTGCTCCACCACCCGGCGGTGCTAATCCCACTCGCCCGTCCCAACGATCAAGACCCGCGCGTCATCGACGCCTTCCAAGTGCTGGTGAACGGATGGGAAATGGCCAAGGCTTATTCCGAGCTCGGCGATCCCGGTCTGCAACGGCGTTTACTCGAAGAACAATCCGCATTGCGTGGCACCGGCGACGACGAAGCCATGTTCCTCGATACCGACTTCTTGGCTTCGCTCGAATACGGCATGCCGCCAGTGTCCGGCGCCGGAATCGGCATCGACCGTTTCACGGCCATCCTCACCAATCAGCGCAACCTGACCGACGTCATCCTCTTTCCGTTGATGCGCTAGTTCAAATCAGCGCCAACAGTTACTCTGGCACAGCGTTCCAAACGCTGTGCCTTTTTATTTTAGGAAGTATTTACAAACCAACCAATTTGTGTTTTAGTATCAATATAATTGCCATACCACAATTAACCGCTCATTCACAAAACCACCCAACCGTCGGAGGCCACATGACTATCCAACCAATCCCGCGAGTTGACTACCTAAAACACGCTCGAAGTTTGACGCCAGCAGAAGAAGAATTCATTAAGCAATTCGAAGGCTGGCTTCCCGATCAAATCATTGACTGCCACGCGCACTCGTGCCTACCAGAACACGCCGGACAGATGGACCAAGAATCATACGACCATATTATCTCCACCTTTCCCAGTTTCAGCATTGAAGAATCCTGCGACTGGCAACGGCTATTCCACCCCACCAAGACAATTCGCACTTTGCGTTTTTCTGGGGTATGGCGCGGTCTTGATCAAAAAGCCGCGAACGACTATTTGCTCAAACACAGTCCGGCTCGAGATCGGGTAGCGCTCTATGGAATACCCGAAAATCCAGACTATACAACAGCTCTGTTACACCACCCACGCGTGTCAGCTCTGAAAATGTACTACTTTCACCTCAACCCGCCGGCCACACATATCTATCAGTACTTCACTCCTGTGATACTGGAGGCGGCACAAGATCTGGACATACCTATTGTCCTACATCCACCTACCGACATCGTCCAATGCCTTGACCAAATACGGCAATTGGTGCGGGATTTCCCCAAATTACGTATCTGCCTGGCTCACATCAGCCTCACAGATCGCGTAATACCTGGACTCAAAGAGGCGATGCAAGTTCTCGCTCGCTTGCACCAGATCAACTTCGACACCGCCTTGGTGCCGGATCCGGAAATTGTCACTCTTGCACTCAATACGGTCGGCACCACTCGACTCATGTTTGGCTCCGACCAACCATTCCACCTGGTGCGTTGGGCATCGTATGTTCACCCAAAACTGGGCGAACGACTTGTCACAGCCATTCCTTACCACTGGGCCGACCCAGCAGAACACAGGCAGTACCGACACTTGGCGGCCAAAGCGACACACTCGCATTGGGAAGCCCTCACGGCCATTAGGCAAGCTGTCGAACGATTGCCAATTCGCCATCAAGCAGAGGCCAAAGAAAGAATCTTCTGCTCCAACGCGGAAGGTTTCTACAAGTTCTAACATCATGAGACACCGCTCAACCAACCCAACCACACCAGTGGTTGGGTTCTTTTAATATTATCAAACAATCTCATTATAAAAATCTCAATCTAACAAGAACAAAAAACTATTGACAGACAAGTCATTATTTGGTATACTAATATATTGCTATTTCTCAACAGCTACCCGAACCACCTGACATAAGGAGCAAACAATGGAAAAGTGCGAGTGCGTATTCTGCAAAATCGTGGCGGGAGAAATTCCGAGCCACATCATCTGGGAAGACGAGGACTGCATCGCGTTCCTGTCCATTTTCCCCAACACCCAAGGAGTGACGGTGGTGGCGCTAAAAAGCCACTTCACGTCCTATGTATTCGACCTTCCGAAAGAACAGTATCGTAAGTTGATGCGAGCATCCCAAGTGGTAGCGCATCATCTGGATACGTTCTTTCCGAATGTTGGACGCACGGGCATGATCGTCGAAGGCTTCGGCGTCGACCACGCGCACACCAAGTTGGTACCGATGCACGGCACCGGCAACATGTGCGAGTGGAAGCCTATCCTGTTTGAGGACACAAAGTTCTTTACCACCTACGAAGGCTACTTGTCCTCGCATGACGGTCCGCGAGTGGACGATGCCGAGCTGGCGAAGCTTGCTTCAGCAATTTCGCGGCACATTCGCGGCAAACAATAACTCCCCGACACTCGGGCGGGCAGCCACCATGTGGCTGCCTATTTTTATTGCCAAAAATCTCATTTATTTAAAAAATCGGTTGCCCGATTTTTTCAAAACTCAAAAATGATTACGGCTCTACTGCTCAACCAAAACTTTTTTGGCAACATTTGACAGTGGTATCCAAAACCCAAACTCACTACCTTTACCCAAACCTGGGGAGTGCGCCCACACCTTGCCGCCATGTGCTTCAATAAAACGACGACAAACATACAGACCCAAACCAGTACCGGTGACGTTTGTGCCAATTACATTTTTCCCGCGATAGAATTTCTGGAAGAAATTAGCCTCATCTTCTCTACCAAAACCAACACCGGTGTCGCTGACTCGGACAGCCACACCACTATCTTCTAATTTTACATCAACCACAATCGCGCCAATATCGCTATATTTTATAGCATTGTCAACGAAGTTATAAACTACATTATAAACTTTTTCTTTATCCAACACTACCAATAATGGCCCTCTGTGTTTACGATAATCTATTTTCATTTTTTTGTCAGTTGCTTTGGGAGCAAGTTCACGTACCGCCTCAGATATAATAGCATTCAAATCAGTGGACTCAAACACATACTTAGTACGCCCCTGCTCAATACGTGAAATATCCAGAAAATCATCGACTAATTTAATAAGATGTTCGTTACTCTCATTCATGTTATTCAATGAATCGGTAATGCCTTTGGTCGGCTTTCCATACGCGCCATCTTTGATCAATTCAATGAAGCCTTTCAAAATAGATAGCGGTGTGCGTAGTTGGTGAGCTGCAATCGACAAAAATTCTGTTTTTTGGCGATCCAATTCTTGCAAACGTAGATTAGCGCGTTCCAAATTATGAGCCAATTCTGCCAGCTCTTCTCTGCGCAATATTTCATTATAACTACTTTTTATCAAACCATAAGAGATTATCATGACAGCGGCCAATATCAAACCGTTAGCGATGAACACGCCGACCGAACCAGATAACAAAAACTGTCCAAACAATACCAGGTTGAGTACCAAAACAAAACTCTCGGTCAAGATTAAACGAATATTCAACAAACGATATTTAAAAATCGCATAAGTGGAGAATACTGCCAGGGCGGTAGAGCACACCTGCCCCGCCCAATTCAGTTTGAAATAACCGAGCCAAGGCAAAGTTAAATTGGTGACCATAGCTAAATTGGCGCCGATAAAGTACCCCAACAAAATCATTTTGATTTGTTTCTTTGTTTCTTTGGTTTGCTGTTTATTTATCTTCAACCACAGCACAACAAACCCGGCCAAAAAAAACAAACTCACATGCATCGCGTATACAATATACAGCGGCCCCCACAAAATAATTTTTTCATCATTTACCACCCATTCAACGCCTCGAATAAACCAGTCGGGATGAATACACAAACCAACTATCGCCAAATTTTCAATAGCAATAAATAAGTGTACCCACCAAGGTATTTTGTTCCCTTCGGGAAAAACTAAAGTAAAATAAAAAAATGTCGTTGAGGTAAACGACGCCATTATATACAAAACACGCACCCACAAAACAGTCTGGTTCAAAAAATCTGAACGATAGAACACCATAGGCAAAATCCAGCCAGCAATACTAGCAACTGCAATCGCATAAGCGTTGCCTCCCGGTGTTTTACGCCCATAGCGATAAATAATGGACAACAAGATCAAGTTTACCGCCAACGACAGCAATACTACTACATTACGAAAATCCAATAATATCATAGATTCTGATATACAGATATTATCATAGCACATTTTTGATTTTTTATAAATAAAAAAAACGAGGGCTCCCAACGGGTAGCCCTCTAAGTAAGAAAGAACGGTCGACGAGTTAGTCCTCAGTTCTCGTCGGGGTGGCGATACAGCCGCGGCTTGAAGCCAACGGCGGTAGCGGCGCGATTGAATTCCTCCTGGTCCTCAATCACCTCCCACCCTCGCAACGCAACAGTTACTGCCTCCAGGAGACACCCGGGGACATCGGTCGCGTTGAAGTTCGGCAATCGCGGGAACATCCTCAGGTCGCCTTCCATGGCAACCTTATAGAGATCCACCCCGCGTGCCGTCAACAGTCGGCGTGTTTCGCTATACATACACGGATGGGTATCATCCGCGACGATAGCGCCAGCCCGAAAATACGGGGCCAGCTCGGCGACTTGGTCACCTTCGGCGGTGAGTACAATGGCCACGTCGGCATCACGCAAGCGTTGCGGCGCGCTACTGAATACCACATTGCCTTTCGTGCTCTCCTCCGCGTAGCGGATGTCGAACGCCACCACACTCTTGAAGGCGTGGCTGGTTGATTCGACCACCTTACTACCAACAGTGCCGGCTCCACCGAGCACCGCGATGGCCAACTCCGAAGCCGGGCGTCCGGCTTTTTGAGCCAACGCGTCCGCGGCACTGACCATGGCAAACACGGTTCCATTAATTCCGGGCACGAAAGGTTGTGGAAAGCTGCCCCCCGCCTTGTGCACGTAACCAGGGAACCGGCCCGCCAATGCCACCGCCTTGGCCTTCGGCACCTCGGCTTGGATCTGTTCCATCGTTTGCAATGCTAACGATGGATCCAGGTCCATTTCCGCGGTTGTGATCGGCTTGGCGATCATCAAACCCAAGCGACCGCCGGGCAGGCGCATGACACCCAGTGGGAACACTGGGCGAAAGCGCTTCTCCATCCATGGAGTGAAGAAGGCGTATTTGTCCGAGGGCTTCCCCGGATAAACAAAGAACACTGCCGCCGGCGACAACCACCGTTTGAACAGCGGCCACGCCAGATACAGCACTGCGAACCACGCAATTCTGAGCCAGAGGACAATCCTCTTGCTCATACTTTTTCCTTTTTTCTTGACCCGCGGAATCTTCGCGACGCCAGTCACTTCATCCACCGTCGCAACTTTTTGAACTGTTGGTCCTAGCATGGTATTCTCCTTTTCCAAAACGTAACGTTTTTGTATACATGTCAAAGTACCTTTGTTCCTATCTATTCGTTAATTTAACTCACAAATAGCAACACTCAAAATATTCAATTGAGCTCACCCGAGTTCTCTTTCTACACCTCGCGTAAACCAATTTATTACACTATTCGTCTCGAAACCGTCCCAAGTTCAAATCCAACGCTTGTAGAACCTTCAATAAATTCTCCTTGACCAACTCACCCTTTTTCGCCACGATCTTGCGTCTATCCACTGTATAAATTTTATAAAGCTTGCATACCGCGTCTACTCCCAGTCCGGTTTCGTTACTTTTGAGTAACACTTCATTTTTAAAAATTCTTTCGCCTTTATCGTGTGGCTCGAGTCCAGCCAACAACACACTAGGTAATCGTTCGTTTAAAATATCGTCTTGTAGCACCAAACCGGCCTTCTCTTCACCTTTTTCATCTTCCCAAAAAAACACATCCCCGCGACGTACAGCACCACAATACATTTTATCAAGTTCAAAATCCATATAGTTACACCTTGATCATTTTCAGGATATCGCTTTTGCCGATTTTACCAGACACAATACCAATCGCTAAGTAATCTAGGCAGGCATGCATTTTCAAATTGGATGCCAATTGCCCAAAATTCACCACATTTTCATGTCCGATTTTTTCCACTACAAATTGACAGACTTTTTCTAACAATCTCTGGTCTTTATCTAGGGCACCTCGTACTTTGGCCACAAATACCTGGTCCTCGGCAAAAAGGTCGTCGAACACCGAATTAATAGGTTTGTCGGTGACGATCATATGTTTATAATTAGTTAAAATGCTTTTTACTAATATCGCGAAATTCGTCTTCAATAGCACTAGTCACCTGCTCTTTGCGGTAACGATTAATACAATCCGCCACAAAATCACTACGTTTTCCGTGCGGAAAAGCCTTGCGAAAATAGTCCGCAATCGATTTTGGCAACTTAATTGTGACCCGTTCTATCGGCTCTTTTTGGCTTAACTTAGCCATATTGCTACATACTTATTAAGTCTGATATATGTACTATGCACCTAAATAGGTGTATTGTCAAGTGCAACTTATCCACAAGTAATCGAGATTCCTGCATATTATCAGCACACACTCTCTGATTTTTGGCTTATATCTCTACAAAACGAGATAAAATTCTCAATTGTGCATAAGTTTGTATACACTAGTCTATACAAACTGTGGATAACTCTGGGGATAAACTACATTTAATGTGGATAACTATGATCAAAATATATGGGTTTTCCACATATCATACACACTTTTTCCGCAAAGCTCAGCTAAATAAAGTTTGTATACACTAGTCTATACAAACTTTTTGTCTAAAATTAGCCTTTTTACCGATTTTTTGTCTAAAATTAGCCAAAAATGCCACCCCCTTGACAAAACTTCTATTTTGTGCTATACTTAATAATGTGAGGTAAAAACTATGACGTAATTTGGAAAGCGGGCTCTTTACACAAGTATATACACAATCACTGCTTCATCATTCCGAAAACTAATAAGCGGAATACTATAAAAAGAAGTTAGTCCACCACTATCAAATTAAAAAATGAAATAGAGGCGGATTCGCTTAACTTCTTTCACGGCATCCTCCTTGTGAGCCTAGCTCACTTCTTACTAGCCCGATCGTATGAGACGGCTGGCGCCGAGGCCCTGCCACTAAGCGGTAGGTGTATCCAACACTACTTAAGCGACATCGTCTAGCTCCAGCCTCGCTGGGGCAAAACCCTCGTCTTATTTAGTGAAAAAAGACGAGCAACCTTTAAAATTATATTTCATGAGGTACAACTCGTCTTTTTTGTTTACCCAGAATTAATCAGGTGGGCCCGCCCGGGCTTGGCTTGACTAATCTAAGCAAAATTTGCTACACTATAGACATAATTTATCCAACTAATTAGCTGTTATGGCTAAACAAACACAGGCTGCTGTTTCTGCAGAAGCACTAGCAAAAATCAAAAATGGTTTAATTCAAGAAAAAGAACGCCTAGAAAAAGAGCTCGGACTGTTCACGGAGAAAAATCCTCACGTGACCGATGATTATGATAGCAAGTTTCCTGATTATGGCGATAAAGAAGACGAAAACGCCAACGAGGTGGCCGAGTATGCGACTAACTTATCAATTGAAGGCAACTTGGAAAAAACTTTGCGCGATGTAAACAAGGCGCTCACCAATATCGAAAAGGGTACTTACGGAATTTGCAAGTATTGCAAAAAACCAATTGAAGAGAAAAGGCTAATAGCACGACCGACTTCTTCGGCTTGTGTAGAATGCAAAAAAACCATCACTCAAGAACTGTAATATGCCAAACAAAAAAGTCCTTTTGCTTACGGCGATCGTAGTAAACGGACTTTTTTTATTTTTAGATAGATGGCTAAAACACTTAGCCACCCACAGTTGGAGTCGCCCCAATTTGGCCGGTCACTTTTTTGGTTGGCAACCATTTCTCAACCCAGGCATTGGTTTTGGTATTCCGGTCCCAAACACCCTGACTCTGGCGCTAACTCTCGCAATCCTCGCTTTTGTGATTTATCTAATGCTGGTGGGACAAAGTGATGTAAATAATCATTGGAAAATTTTTGCTTTGTCGTTTATTTTCACCGGCGCGATTTCCAATTTTATCGACCGAATAATTCACGGCCACACAATTGACTACTTGCTCGTACTTACTTCTATTATCAATATCGCCGATGTTTTAATCGTCGTCGGATTTGTGTTATACTTGTACCAGATTATTAAAAGGGGTGTTTATAAAATCTAAATACTAAATCAAATAATATGACTAAAAAGGTGGCCGGCTCTGCAATAATCGGCATATTCATTCTAGCTGCTGTATTCATTTTGATATTGATAAACTGTAAAAACTACAACAAAAACGATAGTCGTCCAAACAGAGATCAATCTTTCCTGTTTCCTGGTTCTATGTTAATAGGGATGAAAAAGGATGACTCCGGGGCCACCTACATAACATACGAAACACACAGTGGCAATGTCCATGAATATTATAAGAACCAATTAAAAAACGGCGGCTGGAACAAAACTGAAAACTTGGGAGAGAGCGATAAGACCTTATGCGGAGGCGACTGGGGTGGTATTTACCAACAATCAGACATTAAAATGAAGATACACATCTGCGGACCAACAAATAGCACAAGTTATAAAAATATATTTTTCACACTTTACAATATTGAGCCTGAAGAAATATTTGGAGATAATTTTTTAAAGACGGTGCCCAATTGCGTTGTTGATGCAAAAATTAAATCCCTGGAAGCTTGTGACTCTGGTTCAAACGTTAAATTTAAAATCGTCATGGCAACCGATGAAATAAAACATTTTATAACATCTTTACGGCCGGGCATTGTTGATAGCACGCAAAATCAAAATGGCAACGTTGAGCTGGAAGTACCATATGAAACACCCTCTAAATACCGTCCCAATAAAGCCTATATTACCCCTGTGGCAACCTCTGCGGGAAGTTACTTCCATTGTTCGGATGCGACAAAAGAGGTTAAAATAACCAGATGCCAACAAGAGGGGGCTAATTAGTTCGACCCTAGACACGACGGATACCTTCTAGATCCTTCATCACTTCGTCTCAAAAAACCCCTTCTGTTCCCAATGCTCATTATCACTTGATGATTTATGTTTTTTAAACTAAACTCCGCCGCCCCAGTCGGCCTCGATTGTGTTCCGGTCGATGTTGAAGTGGATGTAAATCGCGGACAGACCGCCTTCAATGTGGTCGGTCTAGCTGATACAGCTATTCAAGAAGCACGCGACCGCATTCACAGTGCGCTCAAGAATTCGGGTTTTGATTATCCATTCAATTTCCGAATTTTGATCAATCTGGCGCCAGCTGATTTACATAAAGAAGGACCAATTTATGATCTGCCCATGGCGGTGGGGCTAATCGCAGCTAGCAATCACTTAGACATACACATAGACCGCGCGCTAATAATTGGCGAATTAGCACTTGATGGAAGCGTACGCCGAGTGAATGGGGTTCTTTCGCTTGCAATCTTCGCTAAAAAAAGAGGGCTAAAAGAAATCTTTGTACCTAGCGCGAACGCCGACGAAGCAGCGCTGATCACTGGACTAAATATTTATCCAGTGGAGAGTCTAAAACAAATCATGGCTCATCTAGCCGGAGTTGCTCTCATAACACCTCACATAAAACCCACTACTAATGATACTGTCGACCCCAGCTATGATTTGGACATGGGTATGATCAAGGGCCAAGAATTTGCCAAACGCGCACTTGAAATAGCGGCGGCTGGCGGACACAATATCGCCATGTCCGGACCGCCCGGATCTGGCAAGACACTACTCGCGCGCACCCTGCCTTCGATTCTGCCACCACTTAGTACTGAAGAAATATTGGAAGTAACCAAAATTTATTCTGTGGCTGGATTATTGCAAAACAGTCTATTCCGCACGCGACCATTTCGTGCACCGCACCACACTGGTAGCGCGGCGGCGCTGGTTGGAGGTGGTCGCATCCCCCGACCAGGTGAAATTTCTTTGGCGCACCGCGGCGTATTGTTCTTAGACGAGTTCCCGGAATTTTCTCGTTTCGTAGTCGAAGCGCTGCGCCAACCGCTCGAGGATGGTATTGTGAACGTGGCACGCGCGAGCGGTAACACCACCTTCCCGGCACGCTTCATTCTGGTGGTCTCACAAAATCCATGCCCGTGCGGATTCAGTGGCGACAGCGACAAACAATGTATCTGTACCATGCAACAAATTTTACGTTATCAGAAAAAAATTAGCGGACCCCTGCTCGACCGGATTGACCTGCATGTCGAAGTGCCGCGCGTGGAATTCGAAAAATTATCAGCGACCGAACTGGCGGAATCGTCCGAAAAAATCCGCACACGCGTAGAAGAAGCGCGCGCCATACAATCACGTCGTTTTGTTGAGCACAATATTTTTACGAACAGTGAAATGGGTAATGCGCAAATGAAAGAATTTTGTAAACTGGATGCTGCCTCAATGGAACTAATGCGTAACGCCGTCGCCCAAATGCACCTATCCGCACGTGCGTATCATCGTATATTAAAAGTGGCACGTACCATTGCCGATCTCGCTGGTGAAGAAAATATCGCGCTCACGCATGTTGCCGAGGCGATACAATATCGGGGGAAGGAATAAAGCCCAATTAAAAACACCCCGACTTGAGCCAGGGTGTTTTTGTTTTATTTATAGTATTATTTAGCCATCGCCAATTCTGTATTCGGCTTTTCTGGGTAATAGATTTCCAGATCAGCACGTTTTACACCGAACTTGCGGGCTTCGGATTTAGTGGCATCAAACCAAATGTCGATACGACCAAAACCATAACGAGGGTTCATGCGGTCGGCCACGGTAAAGATTTTATCACCAAACAAAGACGGAATCTTCACTTTAGTACCACGTGGCAACCAGTTGGCGGCAATCATACCATCATACACGTGGTCACCCCAAGCCGCGATGTCCGGACTGTCATCAGTCTGATCCGGCGTAGAAGTATAGGCGGTAATAACCGCTTTTACCACACGGTCCGGTTGATCGGCGTTGGCCACAGCCATGTGCGGCATCACCAAGCGGCCTCCCGGGGCCTCTTTTAGTGTCAAATCATCATAGTGAGGCTCATTTTGGCTAATAGTAGCCAAAACACTATCACCAGCTGCCCAAGCCCCGAAGGGCACAAGCATTTGGCTAATTACAGCCAAAAAGGCGATAATTTGTAAGGTTTTCTTCATAATTTTTTGGTCTAATTTTGGCTTAACAAAGCGCATAATGGGTTAATTTAAAAGAGTACCTTATTACAAGATACTCTCGCTTTATAACACAATAGGATACCACAAAATGGTATTTTTGTCAAGTATAAAAAGTTGAGGTATAATACTGACACAAACATATGCCCATACCACATCTATCTCGTACGTACGGTAAAATTGACCACAACCCGGAGCAACACCCCACTCCACCGCGCCCACACCGGCCGCGTTTTCGTTTCAAATTCAAAAGAAGTTGGGTCAAGCCGATAATCCTGACACTTTTAGCGTTGGGTGCGACCGGTTTTGTGGGTGGAACAATCGCAGTAGCACTCATTAGTCGCGACTTACCCGACCCAAATAAACTAGTGGACCGACAGGTGGCTCAAAGTACCAAAATTTACGATCGTACTGGTACTCACTTACTTTACGAAATTTATCAAGACAAAAAACGCACACTAATTGGTCTAGACCAAATGTCACCATGGGTCCCCAAGGCTGTAGTGGCAATAGAAGATAAAAATTTCTATAATCACAAAGGAGTGAGCCCGCTCAGTATTTTACGTGCAGGTATCAATAATATTTTGGGCAGACGATCGGGGGGCGGTGGCGCCTCGACTATTACCCAACAGCTCATCAAGAACACCATCATCGGTGACGAGCATAGCTATTTCCGCAAAATCAAAGAAGCGATTTTGGCGTTGCGTCTCGAAAAAAAATACACCAAAGACGATATTTTAAAAATGTATTTGAATGAGGTGCCATACGGATCAACCAACTACGGTGTAGAAGCGGCGGCACAAAGTTATTTTCATAAAAACGCCAAGGATCTAAGTTTGGGTGAGTCGGCCGCTCTCGCCGCCTTAATTCAGGCTCCAACCAGGTATCTAAACAATTTGGATACCCTACGAATGCGTCGCGACACTGTTCTCGCCCTCATGGCCAACCAAGGCATCATCACGGTGGACGAAAAAACCACCGCCCAAAACGAAGCCTTGCGTATTTATCGTAGTGGTGGAATTATGGACGCACCGCACTTTGTTTTGTATGTGAAACAATTGCTGGCTGATCAATTTGGTGAAAAAACCATTGATACTGGTGGACTAAAAGTGATCACCACTTTGGATTATGACAAACAAAAAATTGCTGAGACAGCAGTGAAAGAACTGGGAGACAAGTTCGCCAAAGAAGCGAATGCCAACAATGCGGCATTGGTAGCCATTGACCCCAAAACTGCCCAGGTACTTTCTATGGTGGGTTCACGCGACTTCAATAACGATGAAATTGATGGCCAATTCAATGTTGCGGTGCTTGGTTTGCGCCAGCCCGGGTCATCATTCAAACCCTTTGTTTACACCGCCGCTTTTGAAAAAGGCTATACACCCGAAACAGTATTATATGATGTCACCACTAACTTTGATATGCGTGCCGGCGGAGATTACACTCCCAAAAATTATGATGGCAAAGAACGTGGTTTAGTAACTATTCGCACCGCCTTACAAGGTTCACTCAACATTCCAGCTGTGAAAGCACTGTATCTGGTCGGCGTAAAAGAAACAATTGATTTTGCCAAAAGATTTGGTTACACCACTCTAAAAGAAGATGCCGGACTAAGTATGGTGTTGGGTGGTTCGGAAGTAAACTTGCTCGAACACACCAATGCTTATGCGACCTTAGCCAATAATGG
Source organism: uncultured Gammaproteobacteria bacterium (assembly GCA_964465205.1). Lineage (GTDB taxonomy): Bacteria > Patescibacteriota > Patescibacteriia > Magasanikbacterales > GWA2-37-8 > CAYXJO01. The sequence continues at coordinate 37,942 of CAYXJO010000008.1, read as the reverse complement.
TTTATACCACGAACCAGTGTCGCTTTTAAAAGTAACCAACTCTACCAACGATGTGTTGTACGAATGGAAGCCCGGCGATGGTACGGAGGCCATCAAACCAGAGCTCGCGGCCACTATTAGTAATGTTTTGTCCGACGATGCCGCTCGCGCCTATATTTTCGGGCGGGGTAGTACTCTGGCACTGTCAGATAGACCAGTAGCCGCCAAAACCGGTACCACCAACAACAACAAGGATGCTTGGACCATGGGATACACACCATCACTAGCTGCGGGTGTGTGGGTGGGCAACACCAACCCCGCTCCTATGAAAGGTGGTGGCAACACATTGGCTGGCAAAATCTGGAATCGTTTTATGAGTGAATCACTCAAAGGCACACAGGCTGAACAGTTTCCTACCCCACCAGCCAACGACGCCACCAAACCGGTACTGCGTGGATCTGATGGTGGCATAAAACTAATGATCAACAAATTAAACGGAAAAATCGCCACTTCGTCCACTCCACCTGGGGTACAAGAAGAACGAACATATTTACCGCCTCATGATATTCTTTTTTATGTGAAACGTAGTGACCCCAGAGGAGAGATGCCAACCAACCCATCAGACGATCCGCAATACGACAACTGGGAGACAGCTTTAAAAAGCTGGGTGGCGCGGTTGAACCTGGCCGGACACATAATGTCCCTACAGGAGCCTCCCGCGGCGTTGGATGACTCTACTTTTTCTTCAGAACAAATTCCACAAGTAGAGTTTGTGTCGCCTACCGATGGTATAAAATTAAACTCCAAACAATTGGATATTTCGGTGCGTGCTACTGCTCCACGCGGAATATCAAAGGTGTATTATTATTTGGATGGAAAAAGCATAGGCGTATCCGCCGCTTACCCATTTGATTTGAGTGTGGTTGCCAACAATTTTCACCGCGGCGAACATGTTTTGTTGGCGCAAGCCGAAGACGAACAAGGAATACGCGGTGAAGCCAGTATTAAAATAAACTTTGATGTACCAGACGACGCGGCCAGTGCTGATTGGGCAGATGGTATGATGATAAGTATCACTAAAAATGATTTCCCGCGTACTATGTACATTACGCCGTATCGCTATTTGGACTGCAAAGATATCAAAGTGTTTTTAATCGGCAGTGGGGTCAACAAACTAATTTATACCTTCCGACCACAAGATGAAAAATTGGACGAAAACGGAAAACTAAATTTTATCTGGAAAAACTATCCGGGTGCGGGGACATACACACTCAAAACAATAACAACCGGAAAGTCTGGCGGCACAAGCGAGCGCACCATGGAAGTGGTGGTAAAATAAAATACAACCAATTAAAAAACACCTCGCAAGGTGTTTTTTAATTATACAAAATTATTGTCTGATGGGCATGACAATATACAAATATGTTTCATCTCCTTGTGGAGCAAACAAACACGGACTATCGCCATTGATTACTTTGAGGGTGGTAATGTCGGTAGTGATATTGTTGAGACCATCAATCACATAGCGGTGGTTGAGTAGAATAGAATTTTCTTCGCCAGTAAGCTCGGCGTTAATCTCTGATGTGTACTCACCGGTTTGGGTGGAGGTGGATGACACCCCCAAGGTGCCCTGTGAAACATTCAAATCCAACGATACCGCGTTCACACCGCTGGTCGTAAACAAACTAGCGGCTTTTATTTCTTTCATCATGTTGTTAGTTGGGAACACTGCGGTGGTTTTGAAGTCTTTGGGAATAATTTGGGTATAGTCCGGATATTGACCGTCCACCAAACGAGAAACAAGTTGAACGCTGTCATAATTTACCGCAACTTGGTTTTCACCGATTAACACACGCACACCCTCACTCTGGTCACCATCTGCTTGGGCCAAAACATGCCCTATTTCTTGCGCGGTACGCCCGGGCACTATGATGCGCACTTGTTCTGCGCCCTGGGACAATTTGATACGTTTTTCTGCTAAGCGATAGCTGTCGGTGGCGGCCATGACCAAACCAGCAAAATACTCGCTGTTAAAATTAAAACAAATGCCGGATAATTCGGGGCGGATGTCGTTGCGGGCTACTGCCGGCAAAACTTGTGACAAACCTCTTTTAAAATCGTCGGTTTTGATAGTAAAACCTTTACCTTCTTCTAGTTTTGGCACCATTGGAAATTCTTCGGCTGGTGACCCTTTAATTTTGGTCGATGATTTACCACAGGTGACAGCAAGTTCGTTTTCTTTTAACTCTATCTCAATTTTTTCATCTGGTAGGAGGGCTACAAAGTCCGCGAGGGTGCGGGCCGGGACAGTAAACGATCCGGCGGTTTCGGTTTTGGCCGGAAGATTGGCAATGATAGCCATCTCTAAATTGTTGGCGACAATTTCAACTTTTTGAATTTCGGCTCGGATTAGTACATTACCCAAAATTGGTAAGTTCACACTTTTGTTTGCCACCCCAATTGTAAGGGAGAGGGCTTTAGCCAATTTCTCCTTTGTGCATGAGAATTTCATAGTGTCTTATTATATCGTTATATATTTATATATAAATAGATTAGTAACAATAAGGGGTGTGGACAGAGGGGACAAGTGTTTTTTGTTTAATGAATTCGGGGTAGAAAACATTTTTTTGGTGTTGATAGACTATGGGGGCGCAAGTGGCAGAGGTGGGGAAAACTCCGAGCAACGAACTTTGGTTGTGTATATCTTTTCTGTTTTGGGGATTATTTGTGGACAATTTTTTTACTTTATTCACAAGCGTCGAGATGTTTATCAACAGTCTATCAACAAAATTTATTTAATCTATACATTGTTAATATATAATTTTTGTTTGATATTATCGATTTCTTGACGGAGCTTAGGATCGTTTTCGATATCACTACGTACCTTGGTGTGAGCGTGCATAGCGGTGGTGTGGTCACGGCCGCCCAACTCTTCGCCAATGGCCGGATAAGACATTTTTAGATCTTCACGCATGAGGTACATAATAATTTGGCGTGGAGCAGACAATTTTTTCTCACGGCTTTTGCCCAAGATGTCGTCGGCGGCAATGCTGTAGAAATCACTAACCGCGTCAATTAGTTGTTTGGGTGTAACCGAGTGTTTCATGCCGGCAGATTCGGCGCTGGATAATAGAGATTTAATTGTTTCTGGGGTCGGACCAATGTTTTTCAACTGATGGTAGGCAATTATCTTGTTGAGTGAACCTTCGAGCTCACGGATGTTTGTCTGTACCGCGCTAGCTATGGCTTCAATGGATTTTTGTTCCAAGTTGAAACCTTTTTCTGCGCATTTTTTTTGTAAAATAGCCACTCTGGTTTCGTAATCTGGTGGTGCCACATCCACAATCATGCCCCACTCAAAACGAGATTTGAGACGATCTTCCAATGCCGGAATGGCTTTGGGTGGGCGGTCGGAAGTAAGAATTACTTGTTTGTTGGCTTGGTGTAGCTCATTGAAGGTGTGGAAAAATGATTCTTGGGAGCGGTCTTTGCCCGCGATAAATTGAATGTCGTCTATTAATAGTAGGTCAATGTTACGATAGCGGTTTTGAAATTCTTTGGCCGTACCGTCTTTGATTGAGGTGATAAAATCATTCGAGAACCTTTCGGCACTGACATACATTATGGTTGTATTGGGGTTGCGGTTGAGTAGTTCATTACCAATAGCTTGGAGTAGGTGGGTTTTTCCCAAACCCACACCACCATAAATAAATAGTGGGTTGTAGGCCTCTCCCGGCTTGTTGACGACTGCTTGGGCGGCGGCAAAAGCCAACTCTGATCCTTTGCCCACCACAAAACTACCAAAAGTATATTTTGAGTTGAGAGTGAAGCCGCCACAATTTCTTTGGACAGACTGATTGTAAGCTGACACCGGTAATGATTCGGTTTGTGATTCCAACTGTGGTTCGGTGGTGACAGGTGACAACACCGGGGCTTGGGTAGAGATATTTTTTATGTTTTCTACTTTATACTCCAGCTTTTTAATTGGCTTACCACTAATACGTTCTAGAGATTTCAGTATCATTTGGTGATATTTTTGTTGGATCCAAGACAGATAGAATTGATTTGGGACGCAAACCAACACCACCCCATCCTGAAAAGAAGCAATACCAGTGTCTTTGAACCAAGTAACAAAACTCGCCTTGGAGATAGAGAGTTCTAGTTCGGCTAACACTGCTTGCCAAATTTCGTGGTTAGTCATAAGCATTTCGATTTTATCTGGAGAGATAAATTCGTTTTTTATTTAATTTTAGATTAGCAATGGATATTCTAACACATGTGTTTTGCGGCGACCATGGGCCACAAAAAGTGATTTGTGAACAAACTGTGGAGAGATTGTGGATAAGTACAGGTGGTTGACAAATTCGAACGACTGGTGTAATATTCCGTTTGATTATTAAACAATAATTTTGATATATATGGCAACTAAGCGAACTTATCAACCAAAAAAGAGAAAACGCGCGCGCACTCATGGCTTTCGTGCCCGCATGCACACCAAGCAAGGTCGTGCCGTGTTGGCTCGTCGTCGTTCCAAAGGACGCAAGAAATTGACTGTGTCTGATGAAAAAAAGGGTAAGAGACTGCGCAAATAGCCAGTTTTAGCCAAAAAACAAAACTTTTACAACCCGCCAGGAAGTTTTTTTGGCGGGTTTGTGCTATAATTACTAGGGGTGAGCCAAATGAAAAATAAATTTTTCATTTGTGAACCCCGACGTAATTTCACCGAAGGTATAATAGAGGCATATGCTTCAAAACGACAACCGATTAAGAAAAAAACGTGACTTTGACTTGATAGTAAACCACGGTCAATGGATTGGGGGTAGTTTTTTGACCATCAAATGGTTGAGTTTGGCCAAAAATCAACAGTTTTTCCCCAAAAAAGATGACCCAGAAAGTTTTAAAAAACAGCTGAAATTAGCCTTTTCTGTGGGTTTGAAGTTGGATAAGCGCGCAGTGGTGCGCAACCGAGTGCGTAGACAGTTACGTGAGGTGGTGAGGCTTCTAATCAAAGCCGGTCGTCTGCAAGGTGGTTTTTTTCTGATGTTTGTGCCAAAGCCAAGTATTAAGGACAAAAATTACGCTGAAATTAGCCAAGAAGTGGAAACATTGTTGCGGAAAATAAAAGCTTTGGTCTAATATTTGAACCGGACAAAACATCTTTTTCGATTTTCTCGCCCGCGAGGGCTCGAGGTGAGCCTAATGGCCCAAACCCGCTTAAAAGAAATTTTATCCGGTTTTATTATGAAAACACCAATTTATTATTTTCGCTATCCAGTTTTGTGGATGATTAGGTTATATCAAAGAACCATTTCGCCAGATCATGGTTTTTTTAAGCATCGTTTTCCGCACGGGTATTGCCGGTTTTATCCTAGTTGTAGCGAATATTCGTATTTATCTATAAAAAAACACGGCCTAATGCGCGGAGGCATAAAGGCCGTTTGGAGGGTGTTGCGGTGTAACCCCTGGAATAGGGGTGGGGTGGATTTGCCCTAAGCACCGTCTATTCTACGTCCACACATTTGATCGATTGTGGTGCCTTCATCCCAAACCTGTTTTCCCTCTGCGAGGAGCTCGGTTATGCGCTCCGGTGTGACCCCGGCTTCTCTTAGTTGGTTTGTAACAATATCCCAAATTAGTATGTCTGGCTGATACTCCGAGATGCCCCTGTCACGGTCAAACACACAAAACGGGTTGATTTGGTTATCCCACAGTATTTGTGTTGATAGCGCAATCACTTCTTCTGGTTTTGTGTCAGCGTGAATTTGTTGGTGATAATAAAGTTGAGAAACCAAAAAGTTACGTGTTTGCGTTGATGTAATATTGAGCATGGCACCTTTGCTGGTCAAATGATTTAGTAATTTAATCATTAATACCGATCTTTTGTCGCGTGTTTTGGTGCGCATGTTTGCCTCCCGGGTTGAGGGTGAAAGTAACTGGTATGTATTTTATGGTTGGTATGGACGCGTGTCAAGTGTGGTGCTCCTCAATTTTTACAATTTTATTTTTGCTCGTCAAGCCGGATATAATTTTTATATGTATTTTTTTGACCGTAAAATAATTGGATAGCAGATCCACCAGCGCTATGTTGGCACGGCCATCCACCGGTGGCGCGGTGAGTTTTACTTTGAGAGTGCCGTCGGCCATTTCACCAACTACTTCATTGCGCGACGAGCGTGGGAGAACGCGAACTTTCGTTATCATATTATCCCCGAATTTTTTTCAAAATTTTTAAATCTTTGGCCATATCATCTGGCGTTTCCAGATACCAATTTATTTTTTCTAATTTTGGATTTTTGATGAGCGCCTCAAATCCAGCTCGGCCGATTTTTCCTTCGCCGATACCGGTGTGGCGATCTTTACGCGATCCGAGTTCGGTGAGCGAATCATTGCAATGTGACATTTTCAATTTACCCAGCCCGATGGTTTTATCAAACTGTTTGAAAGTGGTATCCACCGCCGCGGGCGTGCGCACATCATACCCACTCGCGAATCCGTGTTGGGTGTCATAACACACGCCGATGTCGTATTTTTTTAATTTTGGCGCGAAAATAATTTCGGCAATTTCTTCAAATGTATCACCAATAATTTCTCCGGCACCGGCAGAGATTTCTATGAGGAATTGTGTTTCGCCTTTGTAATTCTTGAGCATTTCGGCAAGTCCGGCAATAACTTGTTTCAGTCCGCTATCGTGGCCAAGATCTTTGTAACTACCAAGATGTGTCATCAGATATTTTGCGCCCAGCATTGAGGCGCGGTCTAGTTCTTGACGCACCACCGAAATAGAAGCGTGGAAAATACGCGGATTGGCCGAAGCAAAGTTGATAAAATAAGGCGTGTGTACCACCCATTCCTTTTGATTGGTTTGTTTACAGTTGAATTTAAAAATTTTCGCCACATCCGCATCACACGGAGGCACCCAACCACCTTGTGGGGAGCGAGTAAAAAATTGAAAAACTTCGCAACCAATTGCAGCCGCATTGAGCGGAGCATTTTGGATGCCGCCCGCAATCGAAACATGTGCGCCGAAATACATAAATAATAATTAAAAATCCTGCACTTATCATACAGGATTTTTATATTTGATTCAAACTTTTTTAACAGTGATCACACTTGTGTCCGGGTGCGCCATGGCTGTGTCCGTGTTCATGCTTGTCTTCGGTTTTTGGTTTCTCGCCCAAGATTTTTTCTTTGAGCCAATCCATCACTTTGCGATTTTGTATTGAAATAGCGATGGTGTCTTTTACTTCTTGGCGTTTGATGTTTTCTTCTACGCGTTTTAATTCTTCACCATCATACATGGTTTTGATTAAGTCAATTTCTTTTTTCAATTCCTCGTCGGAAATTTCAATGTTATTGTCTTTGGCCACCTGGCGCGAGACCAGCGCCGCCTTGGCACGTTTGGTGGCGTTTTCGGTGAAGTCGTTGTAAATTTGTTCTTCAGTTTTTTTGATATCTTTCAAATATTTTTCGAAAGCGATCCCGCGATGTTCCAGGTCGTGCTTCAATTCGTAGAACATTTTTTGTTTTTCCGAATTGATTAATACTTCCGGGATCTCTTCAAACTTACTTTCGGCAATTAATTTTTCCAAGATTTCACCCTCAACGCGCTGGTCCTCTTTGTGTTCGCTTTCTTTAATTAAATTGTCGCGCAACAGACCCTTTAGTTTTTCCGCACTTTCTTGCCCCAGAGATTTGGCAAAGGTATCATCAAACGCCTGGGCTTGTAATTCAAACACGTCGTGGACCTTGACTTTGAAATCCACATCGCGACCAGCATAGTTTTTATCGTAATGATCTTTGGGGAATTTGAGTGTAAAGTCCTTGGTGTCATCTTTTTTCAGACCCACCAATTGATCGGCTAAACCCTCTACATAATGTGGTTCGTTCAGATAGACTTGGTAACCTTTGGCTTGGCCGCCTTCCATTGGAACATTGTTTACAAACATGTCCATGTCTATTACCACCTTGTCGTCTTTGGTTGCTTGTCCGTTCTTAATGGTTTCTTTGGTCTGCATTTTGCGCAAATCATTTGCCACATTATCTACCTCTTTGTCGGTAATTTCTTTGGCCTTGCGTTCCACTTTGATTTTGGTGATGTCGGCTAACTCTATTTTTGGCAACAGAGCTACTTTGGCAATGAACACAAATTCATTGTTTGGGGCCATTTTTTCAATAGTGATTTCCGGTTGTCCGATTGTTTCTATTTTTTCGGCTTGGACGGCGCGGAAATAATTCATCTCAACGATTGTTTGTAGGGCTTCTTCGAAAATTTTTACTTCACCAAGCTGTTCTTTGACAGCGTTGTATGGGGCCTTGCCCGGACGAAAGCCTTTGATGGCGGCGCGTTCGGATAGGCGCACTGCGGCCGCCTCCAAATCTTTTTGATATTCGGCGGGCAGGACAGTGATTTTGATTTCCACCATCGACTTGTCTAGTTTTTTGAGTTCGTGTTTCATATTGATTTTATTTAATAAGTATGCGGAATTTTATATTATTTTTTGGCGGTTGTCAACCCTTGACGAAAGTTTGGTTCTTTAGTGTTTTTTAGAATGTTACAAAAAAGACACCCGTTGCCGAGCGTCTTTTTTATATTTTTTGTTTGAATTATTTAATCAAGAGTCCCACGATGAGTAGCGCCACAATGTTGGCTACTTTGATCATTGGGTTTACAGCTGGACCAGCAGTATCTTTGTATGGATCGCCCACGGTGTCGCCAGTGACAGCGGCTTGATGAGCAAAGGATCCTTTACCACCGTAGTTTCCCATTTCAATATGTTTTTTCGCGTTGTCCCAAGCGCCACCACCAGTGGTCATGGAAATCGCGACGAAGAGGCCGGTGATAATCGTGCCAAGTAGCACACCGCCTAGAGCTTCTACGCCCAAGATGAACCCAACCAAAATCGGCGCCGCCACCGGAATCAAAGCCGGCACAATCATTTGACCAATAGCGCCTTTGGTGACGATGTCTACGGCTTTACCATAGTCCGGTTTGTTGGTGTGTTCCATGATTCCTGGAATTTCACGGAACTGACGACGTACTTCTTCTACTACTTTGCCAGCTACTTTACCTACAGATTCCATAAGCATGGATCCGAATAAATATGGCAACAGACCACCGATAAACAATCCAGCCAAGACTTTCGGATCGTTGATTAGAAATTGTACGGTAGAAGGTAGCTTGTGAGTATAATCAGCGAATAATACGAGCGAAGCCAAACCGGCAGAAGCGATCGCGTAACCTTTGGTTACAGCTTTGGTAGTGTTGCCTACAGCATCGAGCGGATCAGTAATGGCGCGTACGCTTTCTGGTAGTTCCGCCATTTCGGCGATACCACCAGCGTTGTCGGTAATAGGACCGTATGCATCAATGGTTACGATAATACCGGTGAGCGAAAGCATGCTCATGGCGGCAATAGCCACACCATAGATACCAGCGAGCCAATAAGCACCCAAAATAGCTGCCACAATAGCGAGCACCGGCAATGCGGTAGAGCGCATAGACAAAGCCAAACCAGCAATCACATTGGTGCCGTGTCCAGTCTCAGAAGCTTTGGCCAGATTTTTTACCGGATTATATTTGGTGGCAGTGTAATATTCGGTGAGCCAGACCATAAGCGCGGTCATGGCCAAACCAATAACGGCGGTGAGGAAAATTTTCCAAGTTAATACACCGTCGATATTTTTCATGAGCCAATTGGTGACAAAATAAAATGCGATGAGAGCGAGGACGCCAGCAGCGGCCAAACCTTTGTACAAAGCATTCATGACGTTTTGACTTTTGCCCAAACGAATAGCAAAGGTACCGATGATAGAAGCGATGATAGAGACACCACCGAGTATCAAAGGATACACCACCACACGATCATTGCCCGGGAACAGCAAATCACCCAACACCATTGCGGCGATAGCAGTCACCGCATAGGTCTCGAATAAATCTGCGGCCATACCGGCACAATCACCAACATTATCACCGACATTATCGGCGATCACCGCCGGGTTGCGTGGATCGTCTTCGGGGATACCTTTTTCTACCTTACCGACGAGGTCGGCACCCACATCGGCGGCCTTGGTAAATATACCACCACCAATACGAGCAAAAATTGAAATGAGAGATCCGCCGAAAGCCAAGCCAACCAAAGCGGAAATGTCATTGAAAATTAAATAAAAACCAGATACACCCAAAAGACCAAGACCGGCCACAAACAAACCGGTAATCGAACCACCGCGTACGGCAACAGTAAGCGCTTTGACTATACCTTGCTTGGCAGCTTCAGCAGTGCGCAAGTTGGCGCGTACGGAAATGTTCATGCCAATAATACCGGCAAGGGCGGACAAAATCGCGCCCACCACGAACCCTAGTGCAGTGAACCAATCTACTGCCAATCCGATAATAATAAAAATTATACCGGCTACCCAAGCTACTGTTTTGTATTGACGAGCTAGGTAAGCCTTCGCGCCTTCTTGTATGGCGCGCGCGATAGACTGCATACGTTCGTCGCCAGTAGGCTGACGATTGATCCAAACGATAAGCGCGACACCGTAGGCGATAGCCAAGACCGCCGGTAGAAGCGCTAGAAGTGCCACAATGGTAGTGGTCATACTCAAATTGAGTGAGAGAAACAATTAAAGTGGTTTAACTGTTTCTAAACAAGTGAGTATATATGAGAGCGGCTCATATATACTATAAATTAATTAAAGATTGAAAAAACCCGCGAGGGTTGATTTGAGCGTTATTCTATGATAAAATACGACAACAGTCAAGTAACCAAAAACCATGAAATATCGCGTTTTGTTGTTTTTCTTGCGCGGTTTGATGCAAATCAAGCGTTTTTTGTGGTGGGCGGGATATGGTACAGCCAGACTATTTAGTATTCCTTTTCGCAAGGTTTGGCGCGCATTGGTGTTTGTGCACTACAAGGTTAACTATGTATTGAAGCGGATTGGCTTTACCGGCCAAGGGAGTTGGATTTTTAAGCGTGACAATCTGCAACTTCTTATATTGATACTATTTTTGATTTTAGTTATACCCCAAACCAAGCTATATAATAAAGTAGATCCGAATTTGTTTGGTCGTAAAACCATCGCTTACAAATTGTTTGTAGCGGATGCAGAGGATTACAGCTTGGAAGAAGTGTCGGTGAGCCTGACCCCGGCAGTACAAAGCGCACCTTCTTGGCGGGAAGGCGCTCTTAGTAATGACTATGGTAGTGGTTTGGCCAGCGACCTGTTGGTGTATGATCAAGAATTGGGTAATGTAGTGGCAGGGGGCATGGCGATCACTAAGCCAATATTAATTTCTGGGGCAGCGGTCGGTGCTACCACGCGTGATAAAGTAGTAAATTATGAAGTTCAACCCGGTGACTCTTTATCTAGTATTGCGTATAATTTTGATGTGAGTGTGGCTACTGTGATGTGGGCCAACAATTTGAGTCTCAGATCTTTGCTCAAACTCGGTCAGGTTATAAAGATTCCACCCACTACCGGTGTGATGCATACTATTAAGAAAGGAGATAATTTGAAAAAGATTGCCACCACCTATGGTGCAAAGATAGAAGACATTACTAAGTTTAATAAACTGAATGAGAATGGCACTGATTTGGTGATTGGTGAGACTATTATGATTCCGAATGGTATTATGCCGCAGAGCCAGGTGGTCGCGACTGTGCCGCGTAGTACTGGTACGGTGAGTCGTCGGGTGGTGCCGGGATCTACTGCGGGTGCATCTGCCTCTGGTTTTGTGTGGCCGAGCGGGGTGCGCACGATTACCCAATACTATGGCTGGAGTCATCATGGTTTGGATATTGCTGGTCCTTGGCATACACGCAATTATGCTGCTAAAGCGGGTACGGTTGCGGTTTCGCAGTGCGGTTGGAATAGTGGCTATGGTTGTTATATTATTATTGATCATGGCGGAGGCGTGCGTACGTTGTATGGTCATAACGACGAACTGCTGGTATCTGTGGGCGATCGTGTTTCTGCTGGCCAGACTATTGGTCTTATGGGAAATACCGGTAAGGTGCGTGGGCGCACCGGTATTCATTTACATTTCGAAATCCAGATCAATGGCGTGCGCGTGAATCCGCTTGGTTATATTAGGTAATAATGCTCTTGAAAAAAAATCTAATTAATGGTAATCTTTTACCATTAAACGGTACCGTAGCCAAGTAGTAAGGCAGAGGTCTGCAAAACCTCTATGCGTGGGTGCAATTCCCACCGGTACCTCAAGAATAAACAGCCGATGAGCGGTTGTTTATTTTTTGTTTCTAAAGTTCTATCCTATGAGGATAAAGTTGACCTAGCTTCGGTTGCATAGCCAAAGAATGTTGTCTAATACATACTAACTAAGTATGTATTAGTAGCTTGGCCGAAAGTCGCGTAAGTCAAGAGTTGACTTTTTGTATGAATACGGTAGAATATTCGCACGCGGGCCAGTAGCTCATCTGGTAGAGCGCAGCATTCGCATTGCTGAGGTGAGGGGTTCGACTCCCCTCTGGTCCACATGTGTTTAGTCTATCTTGACATGATTCACTAGTGGTGATAGATTTTATAATACGATCTTTCAAGTGCTATAACACTAACAATAAGGAGGTGGTGTCATGATGACGCAGTCGGACACCATGTTGTCCAACATGATATTCACGCGACATGCGATTTTGCAATATCGCATTCGCTGTCAGAACGAATGTGGTATCAGTGTGCCCCGCAATGCAGTCGAGATACGAGAGTTGATTCTCGAGCAGTTGCACGAGTCTACGCAGATTTCGGTTACGAAACTCAACAACTGGAAGATTCGGCTACAACTACATCCGGAAAGCGTCTACTTATTCAATAAGGACATAGGAATGGTGTTTGTGTTGGAGCCAAGCACCAAATCTGAAGCCGTGTATGCTCTGGTTACGTGTTTTCCACCCAATCCAAAGGAACACCTCAACCGTCGGAAAATACCAAAAAGAAAGGGGTATTATCGAGCTGAGCAGAACCGGCTTGCCAGATTGGCCTATGAGTATGGAGATATTCTTTAGGACTATTGCTTTAAGACACTTTTTGTAATTTGTTGCTTTGACTTGTTTCTAGCAAACACTTTTGGGCCGAAAGGCCCTTTTTTAATCCTTAAAAACTCTAAATTTTAGCCATAGATTGATATTGTTGACCAGGATTATACTCTCAAAAGGCATCGTTGGCTCTTATTCGTTTGAAACAGCTGTGCGACGGTCATTACCCCAAACAACAGTTATTATGGTGATAATTTTATTATATTGCCCTGTGGATAAAACTGTGCATAAATCAGTGGATTTGTGAGTTTGTATAGACTAGTGTATACAAATTACGAGCATAATACATGATATTTTGCTAGTTATACGAGATGTTTCCTGTGAAACATTGTCAAAAATATATGTGTGTATGTAGAAAATACATAATAAATTGTTTTTTTGGTTACTGTGTAGGCTAGGCCGTAAACGATATGCTATGTGTGATCGTTTGTTTATTTAGTATGTCAAGGGTGGCAAAAGTGATTTTACGGTTAATCTATTATATACATCATGCGATACGACGTTGGTTTAGGTTGGTTGTGTTCTAAGTTATAAAAGTTTGTTTTATGAAACTATAGTCCCCGTCGACACTTAATTTTGTTTGTGTTGTGTTTCACGGGAAACAAAAGTCAAGCCAGCTTCATTTGGAGTTGTGGTTGATAAGTTTGTGGCTCTTAGCTGTGTTTGTATTAGTGTGTTCTAAAATTGTATAGTTATGGAGAAATCGTTTCGGGTCGTTATTTAACTACCCAGTTCTTATGTTTCACGTGTTATATTTTTGGGCATTATGTTTCACGTGAAACAAATGATTTTGTTCATAAACAGTTTGAAGCGGGTTGTGTGTTTGTAAAACACAACTATTTAATAACCGTTTTTTGTAGTTGAAAGCTAGAATAAATTTAGGAATTTAAGTGTTGGGATTTGGGGCTTATCCACATTGTTCCTTGCTATTAAATATGCTATAATAAAATAAAGTCGCAACAATTACTTATTTTTTTAATTTAAATATGTCAAACCAATCAGCCTATAAGGTGTTGGATACGCTTACCTATGTGGTGCTTTTAGTCGCGGGAATAGCAATGTCGTTATTTGTGGATCGCAATTTATTAAATTCGTTTATCATACCAAAACAGTATGTATTCATTGGTTTGGTATCGGTAGCATTTTTGTTATATGCGGCGCGCGTAGTATTGTCAAAACAATTTGAATACCGCCGTTCAATTTTTGATTTACCGCTTCTAGTATTCTTGTTAGTGACATTGGTGTCGGGTATTTTTTCTGTTAATGCCAACGACAGCTTTCTTGGCCGTAATGAATATTTTGTGTTCAACTTCATGTTTTTGTTCTTCTTGGTATTGTACTTTTTTCTCAACACAAATCATTTGACTACCGTAAAGCGTTGGCGTGGAATCATCGACGCGATTATTGCAGTAGGTGGACTAACCGCACTTACTTTTATTTTTAAGATGGTTTTCAAGTGGGATCTCATCGGCTTTTTGGCTCCGGGTGCATGGAATCTTATAGATAAACTGAATAGTCAGTTTGGTTTGTGGTTAATTGTGGTTCTGTTGTTGTCGGCCGGTCACTTGTTGCGCAAAGAAATTCCCACCGGGCGTTCGTTGTTGTACTTTTTTGTTACTATTTTGGCGTTTACATCATTAGTACTTTTAAGTTTCAACGTCTTGTGGTGGGTGTTATTGATTGGCTTGGCACTTTTATTATTAGTGGGTGTTAGTTTTGTGTCCGAAGTTCGTATGGGGTGTGTATCAGCACTGTTTGCGGGTTTGATCCTTACTGTGGTATTTATTGCGTTTGGTACGCCAAAGTCCTTACAATCCGCTGTACCGGCCGAAGTGGCACTTGGGCTCAAGCCATCATGGACAATCGCTTACAATTCCGCGTTTTCGGGTGTAAAAAGTTTCGTGATTGGTAGTGGCTTGGGAACGTTTGGTTATGAGTTTTCCAAATTTCGTCCGGCTGATTTCAATTATGATTCTACAGCATGGTCTTTACGTTTCAACCAACCATTTAGCACCCTAATAGCGCTTTTAGCCGAGGGGGGCATTGTGGTCTTTTTAACTTTTATATTTTTGTTCGTACTTTTGTTGGGGCATATTTTCCAAGCTTGGTACAAGAAAGCCAAAGCCGGGAAAATTACTATTAGTCCATTTGGTGGAGAAGAGGTGGGGCTGGATATCCTGTTGGTAGCGGTGGCTTGGATTGTTTTGACCGGTAGTATGGCGGTGTTATTTTTTGGGCCAGTGTTGTGGTGGCTCTGGGTATCCTTATTAAGTCTAACTGTAGTTGGACTATCTTTCCTTAGTGATCGAGTTATAAAATATTTGTCTTGGGAAGTAGATGATACTCCTCAATATAGTTTGTCTTTTTCTTTTACTTTGATCGTAGTGATTGCTGCGGTGGTAATGGTGGGTGTTTGGGGTGCCAAGCTCTACTACGCTGAAACTGTATATGCCAAAGCGTTGCAGGCGACTGATGCCAAAGTAGCGGAACAAAAAATATCTGAAGCATTGGCACAACGCAGTAGCTCTGATGTTTATAATGCCGCGCTTGCGCAAGTTTATTTGTTGCAAGCATCTAACGCGAGTCAGGGTCAAAATCCAAATTTGCAAGATGTAAGTGTGTTGGTGGCCAAAGCAGTAAACGCAGCCAAAGCTGCCACTGATATTTCTCCGGCTTCGGTTGGTATTTGGGAAAACCTGTCTACCATGTATGAGAACGCGGCATTGATTGTAGAACAGGCGCGTGATTGGGCGATCAAATCACTTACCCAAGCCAAGGATTTAGAACCTACCAACCCAGTATTGTGGTGGAGACTTGGCAATAATTACAGTTTGGCCGGTAAGTGGGATGAGGCAATCAAGAGTTATCAGGAAGCGATTCGTTTGAAACAAGATTATGTTGGTTCATATGTTGGTTTGGCCAATGCTTATGAACAAAAACAAGAAATGGATAAAGCAGTAGAGTCGTATAAGACAATTATGCCGGTGGCCCTACAAAATCCTGACGCTTTGTTCAATTATGGCCGCTTGATTTACAATCGCAATAAGGGTACTGATCGTGCTGACGCCGAAAAATTTTGGTTGGAGGCTGTGCGTATTCAGCCGAATTATTCTAATGCTTTATATAGCTTAGGTTTGTTGTATGAATCACGCGGTGACAAAGCTAAAGCTCTAGAATATTATTATAAAGTGAAAGATTTGAATCCCGATAATAAAGATATTATAAATAAGATTCGATCACTTGTGGGCGCACCAGTGCAACAATAATTTTGCCGCCGTTTTTAATATTCGCCAAATGAGATTATTCATTGTTACAATTCTATTGTTAGGCGCGCTAATTTTGCCGACGAATTTATTTGCCGCCATGTCTTCCACAGATTACTACATCTATGCCGACACGATTGATTCCGGTGGTGTGTTTAGCATTGGTGGCGAGTATAGTTTGGATTCCAGTTTGGGAGAGTCGCCGGTGGGAATTATGAATGACGGCACTTATGAAATTCGTGGCGGTTATCAGGCTATGGATAGGGGGTATATCAGTTTGAGTATCTCTGACTCATCTTTGAATTTGGGCACCTTGAGTACATCTACGGTAAGTAGTGCTTCTACCACCGCAACGGTCTCTACTGACGCGGGGACAGGTTATTCGTTAACAGTTGGAAGTGCGATTTGGTCGGGTGGTAGTCTGCAGGATGTGGTTGGGGGTACAGTGACAGCCGGCACTGAAGCGTTTGGTGTGGCCGGCAGCGGAGCAGAGAATCAACTTACTAGCGGTGATGTGGCGGTGACCAGCAGTCTGCTTATTGCCGCTTCTGTCGCGCCGATTGTGGGCAGTGCTACGGTATTGGAATTTAAAGCAGCTATTAGTTCGACTACGGTGGCGGGTAGTTATAGTCAAACGGTAGTTTTGACCGCTTCCGCTAATTTTTAATTTTTTGTGCTGGCAATTTATGTGGCGTAAATTACTATTCTTATTGGCATTGTCATTTTTTTGGGCGCCACCCACGCTGGCATTTACCATTAGTCCGGTACGTTTTTTGATTACAGCCGATCCCGGTAGTACACAAGTGACCAAGATACAGGTTGATAACGATGAAGCCATAGGAATGAAATTTGTGCCAGTCGTATTTGGTGTTCGTCAGGGCGAAAAAGGACAGCCGGTATTTGGTAAAAATTTGGAGTCCGCAGAGCAATGGGTCAAGTCGGTTGACACAGAAATAAATGTGGGACCCGGCGGTAAAAGTGAGGTTGTTTTTGAGATTGATATTCCACGCGACGCAATCCCTGGGAGTCACTATTTGGGTCTGGGGGTTGAGTCAGGAAACACAGGTAAAAGCAATGTGGGTTTTTCGCCTCGTTTGTTGAGTTTGATTACAATACAAGTCTCTGGTTCAGCATACGAGTCTTTACTTGTTAAAAAATTTGAAAGCGAACAAAGTTGGACTAGTCAAAAATCATGGCGTTTTGATTTGGTGTTGGAGAACAAAGGTAATGTCGAGGTGCCAGTTAGTGGAGAGTTGGTAATAAATAGTTGGCGCGGACACGCTTTGGTCGTCAAGCAGATTTTTTCCAATAATAAAGTATTGGCAGGGGCCCAAAAAATTACCAACTTTGAAACAGATGTGGCAGGATCGGTTTTGTGGCCCGGTATCTACCAAGTTGAGTCTAGAATAGCGTATGGTTTGACTAAACAGAGTATAACAGCTGTCGATTATGTGTGGTATTGGCCAGTGTGGAGTTTGGTTGGACTATCAGTAGTAGTCATTGTGGTATTTATGCTGACGTTTAAATTTGTTCGCAAGATTAAAATGAAAAAGCTTCAGGCACGATATGATAAAACATAGGTTTATAATGAATTTGATTTTTGTCATAACTACCATTATTGGGGTGGGGTATTTTATTGACTCTTGGGCGGCCACTGATAGCGGTAGTGTTGATATCAACATGACTGTGTCTGTCTCTGCGATGTGTGGAGATAATATTATAAATGAAGGTGAAGTTTGTGATGGTGGCAGCGCGAGTTGTACTAGTATTAGCTCTACATTGTACGGCTGTGGTACCGCCAGTTGTAAAGCAGATTGTAGTGGTTGGCAGGTCTCGACTTGTCGTGCTGTGGGACACCCGGATTGCAATCCTTGTTTTTTGCCTGATACCAAGATTTTGCTAGCTAATAATTCTAGCAAGCGCATTGCCGATATTGTTGTGGGTGACTTAGTTTATAGTTACGATGAGCAGTCCAAACAACTGCAAGTTGAAAAAGTTTTGCAAAAGTTCCAACACGATAATGTCCCAGGATATTTAGTTGTTAATAATTTTTTGAAAGTAACACCAAATCATCGACTGTATATAAATGGCGCGTGGCAAGAGGCTGGCGAGCTACATATCGGAGACAGTCTGCAAGATGAGCATGGGCAAATGGTCAAGGTGAGGTCTTTACGTTGGGTGGATAGTGTGGCAACTGTGTATAACTTTGAAGTGTCTAATATCCACAATTATTTTGCCGACGGCATTCTGGCGCATAATTGCAAGGGCGACTGTGAAGGGCCGACCATTACTATTATCAGTACTTCGACTAGTTATACTACCGCGAATGTGGTGTGGACTGCTTATGATGGAGCGAGTGGGTTACAAAATTGTAGTTTTAGTTATAGTGGTCCGGCCGCTACAGTGAATCAGCCTACGGCCGGTAATTTTAATGTAAATTTATCAGGGTTATCCGAGAACACTAGTTATAGTTTCACTATCACTTGTACTGATAGCTCCAATAATGGTTCGGCGGTAGTTGGTACGTTCCGCACGTTGGCACCTTGGCAAGCATTATCTATATATAATGTAGTGGTTCGTGCAGGCATGACCACTACCAGTGTTACTTGGAATACCAACAAAGATTCAGATAGTCAGATTAATTATGGATTAACTTCGGCCTATGGTTCAATGATCGGTAATTCTACGTTATTGTCGAACCATAGCCAACTAGTAAGCAACTTGTGCGGCAATACTACCTATCATTACGAGGTTGTGTCGGCAGTGGGTGATGAACAAGTGCGTACCAGCGATGATACCTTCACTACATTGTTGGACATGTTGAATAATCCTACCAATGTTTCGGAGTTTGGTGTTGTGACCACCAGTCGTAATTGTGCACTGTCTTGGATCAACCCCGATCAATTATCGGAGGCTTGTTTTGCCGGAGTAGAAGTGGTGAGAAAGCTAGATGTTGAGCCTACGGGGCATTTGGATGGTGTCTTGGTTTATGACGGTATCGGCCAGACTTATACTGATAGTGGTATTTCGGCAAACAAAAATTATTATTATAAGATTTTTACCAAAGACACCTCCGACAACTATAGCACTGGTGCCAAAGTGTTTTGTAAAGTAGCTTATTGTGGCGACTCACTCATTGATGTGGCGGGTGAAGAATGTGATAATGGCGGGTCCAATGGTGTGTGTCCAGAGGCCTGCAGTATGAGTTGTAAGAGAAATGTTTGTGAAAATGAAGGCTATTGTGGTGATGGAGAGCCAGACGCTGGTGAAAATTGTGAGCCAAACAAACCAATTACTCGTACTTGTGCCGAGCAAGACGCCAACTGGAACTCCGGTGTAGTTACTTGTAATAATAATTGTACTTATAACTATTCAGGGTGTTCTCATATAGGCGGTGGTAATTGTGGCGATGGTAACCTTGATGTTAGTGCTGGAGAGACTTGCGATCACGGATCGAACAATGGAATTTGCCCTAGCACCTGTAGTGCTACGTGCCAAACTCAAGTTTGTCCGGTGTGTGGTGATGGCACCAGACAAGGAGCCGAGGATTGCGACAATGGTGCGTTGAACGGTTGTGGTATTTCTAGTTGTGCCAGTGACTGCACATTATCTTGTGGCAACCCACAAAATTGTGGCAATGGCACTGTGGACATAGGTGAAGATTGCGAAACTAATCTGCCGATTACGAAATCTTGCGGTGATTTTAATATAGATTGGAATGAAGGTGTAGTTCGGTGTAATAGCAACTGTTCTTTCAACACCACTGATTGTCGTCGAGGTATAACCGTACCTGGTTTTGTACACTTGAACCTTAGCGATCTACTATTTTGGGGAGGAGCACGCAATATTGAGTTGCGTCCGGATACTGCGGGTGTCGTACGTAGTTTGGTGCGATCGGCGTTTACGGTTGGTGTACCACGCGTCAAGTTGGCTGGGCCACCTATTAGGGTGGCGTTGAGGTTTGGTAATAACGAATACGCCTTGAATTTGGACAATGAACAAAAAACATATTATACCGATATTGTTTTTCCAAATGGGGATAATAGCGCCTTTTTGGAGATAGATTACGGATCGGGTCAAACTGATAGTGTAAATTTTAAATTGTCTAGTTTGCCGACAGGCGTGGTGACCGGCGACGGCGGAGTTACTTTGGAAGGGGTCAATATAAAACTGTACAACGATAAAGGAGAACTGTTTAATGCCGATTATTACGGACAATTGAATCCGTTAATCTCGGATCGCAACGGTGTTTTTGGTTGGGTAGTGCCAAATGGTAAATATTATTTGGCGTTAGATGTAGACAGATACTATTCACATAAGACTCAAAGATTTCTTGTTACTAATAACGTAGTTAATCGACAAGTTCGGTTAACAATGAAGCCGGCGACTATCGCCGCGGCCATTCCCGCCAATATTGAAAGAGCAGTGGAGGTTATCAAAGAGACGGTAGATAATCCGGTGGTAGAACAAGCAGCGACTCAAATTGTGGCTCCGGCGGCCGTAGGTGTGGTGGCTGTTGGCACAGTGTCGCTTATTTCTTTCTCTAATTTGTGGGCATTTCTACAACTATTGTTTTTTCAGCCGATTTTGTTGATAGGCCGGCGTAAGCGCAAAAATTGGGGTCAGGTGTATAACTCTTTAAGTAAAATGCCGGTTGATTTGGCGATAGTGCGTCTGGTTGATGCGGTATCCGGTAAGATTATTCGTTCACGTGTAACCGATAAAAATGGTAGATACATTTTCATTGCTGATCCGGGTAAATATAAGATTGAAGCTTTTAAGGCCGGGTTTGTGTCGCCTACCAAGTTGTTGGTGGACTTCAAAAGCGATGGTCGGCGTACGGATTTGTACCATGGTGAAGTGATCGAAGTAACGGTCAAAGATACTACAATTACCGCCAACATTCCAATGGATCCGGCTGGTGAGTCCAAAACACCACGACGTTTGTATGTGGAAAGAGTGTTGCGTCATGTGCAAATCTTGGTTTCTTGGACAGGTTTGTTTGTGACTATTGTGGCGTTATATATTTCGCCAAAATGGTATATGTGGGTATTGCTGGGTGTGCATATAGTTTTGTTCTTGTTATTTAGAAGATTGGCGGTGATGCAAAAGGCCAAAGGATGGGGTATTGTTTATGATGAACACACTAAAAAACCGTTGGATAGGGCGGTGGCGCGTCTGTTTGACTCACATTTCAACAAGTTAGTGTCAACCGAAATCACCGACAGGAATGGCCGTTATACATTTTTGGCAGCGGATAGTCAGTTTTATGTTACTTATGAACGTCCGGGTTATGAACAGGCCAAAACCGAAGACATTGACTTGCGCGGGCAAGATGCGGCGGCGATTGCATTGGATGTAGCGCTGAAAAAGGCGGACGGTTTACAATCGCCACCCAATAAACCCACACCAACTTCAACAGTAAGTACAGGCGATAATAATACTATGCCAGATAAGCCGGTCGACATAACAACACAGCAGTAAATTAAAGCTTCTTGTTAACAAAAAAGATGTGAACTTATCCACATCTTTTTTGTATTATTTAAGCCCTAAAAATGGTATAATAAACACAGTACAATTAAGGAGTCTGATCTATGTGGAAATATACTGAGAGCGTACGGTGGAAAATTGGCAAACTCCGTAACTTTTTGTTATTCGGGATTGTTTTGTTTACAATTTTTGCGACTTGTAACGGCGTGCCGACAAAAGCGGCTGCCACCCCAGCGATAATTACTTATCAAGGTAAATTGTTAGTGAATGGGACAGCAGCTACTACCACCTTGGCGATGAAATTCGTTATATACAATAACGCGTCTGGCGGAACGGCTTTATACACTGCTTCCGGTACGTTGCCAACCACTTCAACTGTAAATATTACACCAGTTAGCGGATTATTTAGTGTAAATTTGGGTGATACCGGCACCAACTCATTGTCGCCAACTATATTTCAAAATAATTCCGATCTATATTTAGAGATTAGTATCGACGGGCAAGTGTTATCTCCGCGCAAACGCATTACTGCTGCGCCATATTCTTTTAACTCCAAATATCTTGATGGTGTATCTGCCACCTCGACTGCTTCTACGTCCACTTATATTCCTATCTCTGATGCCCAAGGCAACTTCAACTTCAATCGAGTAACTTCGACCGGGATTTATGCTAACGGCAGTCTTGTTATAACTAGAAATACGACCTTAGCCACCACCACTGTGTCTGGGTATTTAGGTGTAGGCACGACTAATCCCACTACCGGGATATCGGCGGTAGGCGAATCATCAGCACTTGGTTCTTTTGGACAATCAATGATAAGTTCTTTTTATCATGGCGCTGATGGGTATCCGGCTGTCATGTTTGCGCACTCACGTGGCACCAAAAGCAGTCCCACAGCAGTTCAACAAGGTGATTGGATTGGTAGCGTGTTGGCGTCGGGTTATATAGGTAGTGGTACTTATAGTGTGTCGTCATTTATTAATTTTGAAGCTACGGAAAATTTCTCTAATTCTGGCGGTAGTAGGCGTGGTTCTAGGATTGCTATGTATACTACGCAAAATGGTTTATCCAACCCGACATTGGCACGTATGGTAATTGATCATAGTGGTAATATTGGTATTGGTACTGAGTCGCCAGAATCGAAGTTATCGGTGTATGGGAACATATTATTGGAGGGATCATATAATTATATTAATTTTGGTTCCACCACTAGCACCTCTGGTTATGGTTTCCGTGATAATCTTGGCACAATCCAATTCAAAAATAGCGATGGCGCTTGGACGAATATTAGCACTAGTTCAGTACCTGCCGGTTTAGACGGGGCTATCATATCATCGGTCGGTGCCAATTGGGTTGCTACTCGGACAATATACATAAGTAGTAGTACGGGTTATGTTGGTTTTGGAACTGTGGATCCATTGACTAAATTGAGCATATCCGGCACTGATACTTTTAGTGCTGGTCAATCCATGTGGTATTATAATGACAATAATTCTGGCGCAACAATCGCGTTGATGCGAGCGCGTGGGACACCTGTTAGCCCGACAGCAATTCAGAATGGAGATAATCTTGGTCAAATAGTAGCTGGAGGTTATGGTGTTGATGGTTGGACTTTTGGGGCGGGTCCAGTTATTAGATTTGTGGCAACGGAACAATTTACCTCTACTAGTAACGGTTCCAAAATCATGTTTCAAACGGTACCTAATGGTTCTGATGGTTCATATACGCGTATGGTAATTGATCATACCGGTAATGTCGGCATTGGTAGCTCTGTTACTGGTAATCCACCAGCCAGATTGTCTGTGTATGGTGATGCTTTGATATCAAGTATTGGCCCTGGTGCTACTACGTACTTGAATTTCGGCTCGGGAGATAATGTTACTGGTACTGCTGGCTACGGATTTCGCGACTTGAACGGTACGATGCAATATAAAAATAGTGGCGGAGATTGGGCAAACATAAGCAGTGGTGGAAGTTTGCCTAGCGGATCCGATGGTAATATTTTGTATAGTGTCGGCACTAGTTGGACTGTTACTTCAGCTTTGTTTATTAGCAGTAGCACCGGATATGTCGGCGTAGGAACCAGTAGGCCTTTGACCCGTCTGAGCTTGGTAGCTGTCGGGGGCTACCAAGCTGACTCGGCTATTGCGGCGGCATATTATTCTGGATTAACGCCCGGTAGTGGTTATCCGGCTTTTGGTTTGGCTTATGCGCGCGGTACCGAAAGTGCGCCTTCGGCTGTGCAGAATGATGACCGTCTGGGTTCGATTACTGCAGTGGGTTATGGTACTAGTGCTTGGGGCACGTTTTTAGATGGTTCGTCGATTGACTTTCGCGCTACTCAAAGTTTTACCAATACGGCCAAGGGTTCCAAAATATCTTTCTCCACCGTACAGAATGACACTTCATCTGGGGTGGTGAGAATGACTATTGATCAGACGGGGAATGTTGGAATTGGTATTTCAGACCCGCCAACTAAGCTGTCGGTATCAGGCGGCATGTTGTTGCACGGCAGTAACAATTACTTAAATTTTAACTCCGTAACAGGTACGGATGGCTATGGTTTGCGCGATTATGGCGGTCTTGTGCAAGTTAAGCACAGTAGCGATGATAATTGGTACACGATCTCTACCAATACTACCGGTGTAACAGGTGTGCAAGGAAGTGGTTCAAGCCACCAAATAGCTTGGTGGGATGGTAGTTCTACGATCACTAGTGACAATGGTCTTAATTGGGACCCGGCAATGTGGAAGTTGGGAGTGGGTACCACTTCGGTAATAGCCAGGTTGGGGGTTGAAAATGGTTCAGTGTTATTTAATGGTTCATCGGGCGACACTCCTTTTTCTGGTGCTGGCACTCGGCTGATGTGGATACCGAGCAAGGGTTCGTTTCGTGCTGGTATAGCTAGTAGTACTGAATGGGATAATGTGAACATTGGCACTAGTTCGCAGGCAATTGGTAAGAATGTTTTAGCATCAGGTGAGAGTAGTTTGGCTTTTGGTGCTAACGCACAAGCGACCGCTCGAGACTCCATAGTGATAGGCAGTGCGGTACAGGCAGCAGCTGTTCAAAGTTCAGTAATTGGTGTGGGAGCTGGCATAAACAATCCGCTTGTTAATAATATTGCGGATTCTTTAATGATTGGTTTCAACAGTGACTTGCCCACCTTATTTGTTGGATCGTCTAACGGAGCTGGTACTACTGGTTTTGTTGGTATTGCGACAACTAATACTGTGGCGGCGCTGACAGTGAGCGGCAGCATTTCTTTGTTAGATAGTAATAGCTATATAAACTTTGGCGCGATTACCAGTACTGGTGGCTATGGCTTGCGTGATAATGGTGGTGTGTTAGAGTTCAAAAATTCTGGTGGTACGTGGTCCGCTTTTGGTTCTGCTACTACAACGGTGGCCGGCAATGATGGAGAGGTGCAATATAATAGTGGAGGTGTTTTGTCAGCAACTAGTAGTTTGGCTTTTAGAAATGGAGTATTCATAGCCGATTGGAACGCTGTGGTCACTGGTACTAATCGCGGTGTTGCTTTGATTGGTAATAGTAATCATATTGATGATGGGCCGTCTAGTTATGTACATCATGGCACAGTGCTTATAGGTTTTGCCAACCGAACAGTTACCAATGGGTCAGATGCACCTTTGGTGGAGGGCCGAGTAGCAATTGGTAGTTTGAATTTAGTAGACGGTTACAACGGCGCTGTCGCTATTGGCAGTGGTAATGCTTCAAGTGGTAACACGACTATGGCCATGGGTAGTGGCATGACAGTTTCGGGCTCCGGGTCGGTTGGTATTGGTCTAGATACTGGCTCTAGGTTTTCTGTGACCCAAGCAAATACCATGGCTATCATGGGTGGCAATGTGGGTATTGGCACTACTACACCGATCTCACCGTTGTATGTATTTTCTTCTTCCACTGGTTATACTGCTGGTACAAGCAACGCCACCATCATCAGTCGAGTTAAAACCAACGCCTCAGACAGTAATACTTCAATTGTTTCAAACTTTGGCGCTTATTTAGATAATGTCGCTGCATCTCCAGCGGCCAAAGCAGCTTTTGGCGCCTATGGCGATCAATTTGATGTTACTCTGGGTTCTTTGGACCAGAATGTTGTTATCGGCCCTTTTCGCACTACTGTTGGTAATGGTTATGATATTATTATCGCTGGCGGTAATGGTGTTGGTTCGGGAAATGGTGGTATAACATATATTGATGGCGGCAATGGTGTTGGCGGTGGTAACGATGGTGTGGTAGCTTTAATCGCCCGAACAAATTATGGGAAAGTGGGTGTTGGCACATCTACTCCAAATGCGAGATTGTCTATAATAGGGGCTTCCACTAGTACACTGTTATCAGTTTATACCTCTACTACTCAACCAGCGTTATTCGTGAGTAGTAATGGGTATGTAGGTGTTGGGACTAGCACGCCACAGGATTTATTGCATTTATGGGGCAATAATGCAGGTATATCGCTAGCCAACACCAGCGGCACCCCATCTCATCTTAGGTTGGTTACCGATGAAGATGGTGATGTGTATATACAAGTTGGTAGTGCTGTAACGTCTGGTGCTACCACCTCACTACACTTTGGTCCGATGCGTAATAATATTGGTAGTTATTTGACTATTGCTGGTAACGGTAATGTCGGTATCGGCACGACCACGCCCAATTACGCACTTACTGTTTCTGGTAGTGTAAATATTACCGGTAGTTATCTCACCAATGGCGCTGACTACGCGGAGTATTTCTATACCAAGGACAAGGACTTAACATCGGGCGAAGTAGTGTGCGTGGATGTGACAAAAAATAACGCCGTCAAACGCTGTACGCGCAGTGCCGATCCGGATATTATGGGCGTTGTATCCACCAAGCCGTCAATTATTGGTAATAAGAGCGGTGATCGCGAGAATGATCCGAATTATAAAATTATTGGCATGCTCGGCCAGGTGGCGGCAAAAGTGAGCGCAGAAAACGGGCCTGTTCGTCCGGGAGATAGTCTTACTAGCGCCAGTAGTACCCCAGGGTATCTTATGCGTGCTGATGCTGGTGATTCGACAGTTGGTGTGGCTTTAGAAGGGTTGGATTCCGGTGTTGGTACAGTGAATGTTTTGATCTCGCGTCGCAATAAGTCTATGACTGTGGAGCAGGTGGAAGAAAAAATTACTCGCCATATCGCCGATATGAAGATTGAAGATGAGGTGCAAATTTTAGTTTCCAGTGCTGTTGGTAAGTATGATTTTAGTTCTGTGTCACAACTGTCGGCGTTGATTGATTCTAAGTTACAATTATTTGGCGATGCTTTTCGGGTTAAGTTATCAGATGAGATGACGATGTTATTCGGTAATCAGTTGGCCGTTTTAAATAGTAGTACCGAAAAATTAATGGCCGGATTTGGAGAGTTCTCTGACTCTTTGGGCATAGTATCGACGTCGTTGGCTTTTTTTCAGGTAGAAGAATTAAGCAACAATAGTGCCATTTGGAGTGCAATTGATAATGTTAGCACTACTTTGGCAAATTTTATGGCGAAAGATAGTGTTGTGTCCACTTCGACCGAATTGACCATTGATCAGAGATCAGATTATTTGATGGTAAAGAACAATGAGTTAAATTTGAATGGCGCAATTTTGGCCAACGTGACCGCGGTGCACGCTCGTAGTGACAAGTGGCGCATTACCGAAGATGGTTTGTTGGTATCGGTGGTGCAGACTTCGGAAGGCAACAAGGACGTGTATGCGATGCAAGCATTATCTTCGGAACTAGTGTTTTCGGGTTCCGGTAGATTGCAGGCTGGAGAAACATATATCAAGTTTGATACCAGTACTCGCGATATGATAGACAGCGGTCAATCATTGAAAGTGAGTGTAACACTGACATCAGAAGAAGCGAAGGGTATATTTGTGAAGGCGAAGGATGCTTTTGGTTTTGTAGTAAAAGAATTGATGGGGGGTCAAAGCGACGCTACATTTGATTGGGTAGTGGTGGCTAGGCGTGGAGACGGTCAAGTGCGAGATGCTGGTACTGCTGAGCCGATTGATGATGCGGCTATCGAAGAGACAGTTGTGGGCAATGCGGGCACTTCTACGCCAGCATTTGATCAGGATTCAGTGCCAACATCGACCGTACCAGAAATCACAGCGGAGCCAATTATGCCAACTGCAGAGCCAGATGTGCCGACAGCCGAAGAAACATCGATTGAGCCCCCTGCTGCGGTAGAGTTACCCAGCCAAGAAGCAGTAGTTAACAGTTCTGCGGCCCAGCCTTGATTTATTTTTTGAATATGATATAATGGGCAACACGTAAATGGGCCGTTAGCTCAGCTGGCTAGAGCGCTTCCATGGCATGGAAGAGGCCATCGGTTCAAATCCGATACGGTCCACGATAGCGGATTTCCCCTGTACGGAAATCTGTTTTTGTTCAAACATTAGCGGTAATTTTGGGGTTCCAAATTTCGAATCTCCATAAGTAGGCTTTTGGCGGAAAATTAAACCCTGAATAGACAAGCGTTGGAAGTACGGCGACTTTTCCCAATAGCTCGCGAGTTGTGCGGCGAAGGCGATGGAGTGTTTAATTGCCTCATCTAAATCATATTCTTCCAGGTCGGTTTGGCCAAACGTTATTTGGAGATCGTCTACTTTGATTCTGGCTTTGGTGAACATTACTTGGAACTCCTCGTCGTTAATTTGTTTCTTGGCTTTCATCTCGATAATGCCTTCCTTCTCCTCGCGAGCAGATTTCAGTTCGCGCTCCAATCTTTCGCGATGAGTGTTGATTTCTTTGAATTTCGTTTGCCATATATCCAATACATGCATCCGGTAAGTTTCCATCTGCTCTTCAGTGGGCACAATCTCTTTTAGATAATTAGCGAATTCTTCTTCCAGTAGTTGTTTGGGGTATGATTTATGACTCGGGCATTGTTTGTTATAGCAACGGTAGTAAGGGAATTTCTTGCCCCAACGCCCGGTAGAATACGCGGCGGTTAGTGGCCGTCTGCAATCTTCGCACACCACGAAGTGTCTTAATGGGAAGTCTTCGTCATATCGACCAATGGCGATATGATCGCCGCGGTCATAATATCTCAACTTTCTTTGACACAATTCAAAGGTCTCTTCGTCGACTAATTTATCGTGCGTGCCTGGGTAATCCACTCCTTTTACTGTCATGGTGCCAATATAGAAACGGTCTTGTAATATCTTGTTGATAAACTGTGGACGGATTTGCCGACCATGAGCATCTCGTAGCCCAAGATTGTTAACCTTACGACGTACCTCTTCCTGGGTAACTATGGGGTTGGCGTATTCAGTAAATATGGTTTTTACCAGGTTAGCTCTTTTGGGATCAAGCGCGATAGATTTCTTCTTATCACTATCAATGTGGTTGAGGTATCCGATGGGGGCGCGGAATGGCCAGCGTCCGGTTTTCAAACATCCATACATGCCACCGCGCGTACGTTCCGAGCGGACATCATTATCAAATTGTGCCACCGCCGCTAACATATTCTCGGTAAATTTTCCGGCTGGAGTTTCGTTATCCATGCTTTCGGTGACTGAAGTTAACTTCACACCGGCCTTCTTTAACACGGTCTTCACAAACACATGATCATCGACATTTCTTGTCAGTCGGTCAATCTTGTAGAAGATTACATGGCCGATATTATTCTTCCTGTCTGCGCAGTATTTGAGCATGTCTTGCAATCCTTTGCGGTTAGCGGTCTTTGCCGATTCGCCGTCGTCATGAAATTCCGAGATGACTTCTATGCCTTTTGCCTTGGCGTGATTGAGGCACAGTTCGCGTTGTCTTTCCAAACTAAAGCCGTGTTCGGCTTGCTCCGAGGTTGAAACGCGATAATAAATTACTCCACGATCGGAGTTGTTAATGATAGTTTTGATTTGTTTTGTCATATAATTAAGATAAATTATTTATTCCTTTAAGGTGATATGAACCAAAAAAGGAAGCGTGTCCGTGCGTGATACCAACCCACTAATAGCGGATTGACGCAGAACAACGCTTCCATCTTTGGACGCAATTATTTACGTGTTCCGCTATTAGTAGTTGGATTGGTATCGCCGGTATTTTACCATGTAAGGAATCAATAATCAACTGGTGGCCGAAGGCCCGCTGTTAGCAGGTTCGTTGGTCTGGTTGGTGGTCGCTTCACTTTCCTTAGAAGAATCGCCGTTTCGCTCGCGGCATTCTTTCGCCAGTTGTTTTAATCGTAGCCATTCGGCAAAGGCCATCTCCGCGACTTTGTGTTGGGTCTCGTAAAGGTCTTTGATTTGGTCGTCGTCCAAGTGTTTGAGCTTTTCATTCTTGAGAACAGCGGCCTTGTATTGATCGAAAGGAATGTAATATATCAGTGGTGGCATAATTACTTATTAAAAGCAAGAAATGTCGTCATGTCGTCGTGCCCAACTAAAAGGGGATCGACGAGATCTTTAAATCCCTGCTCAAATTCCATTTCTGCTTCATTGAATGGCTCGTCGTACTCCAACGGTATCGGGTTATTAGCATTTATCAACTCAATTTGGTTAGCTATAGTCAAGTTATTGTCGTAGATGGTCTTGTCGATAATAATTTTGCGAGACTTACTCTGTCGTTCTTGGCGTACAACAATACCTTTTTGTTGGAAGTTTGTCAGGTATTCAGACAATCGTCTCCATAGCCACTGTGGTGAATCTGGCCATCTTCGATTGTGTTTATAATCAGGGCACAAGTTTTCCGCTTCTTTATTTAACGCCACCAACAAATCACTGGCGGTAATTTCATTGATGATTATCGGATAGTTGGTAACATAATGTTCAAAGACGGATGCTAGTAGGTTGTTGTCAATGACATCGGCATCTTGGGTATTAACTAGTGATCGGTATGTGTTGAAAAAGTTCATACCACCAATCCCCATGGCCTCGGCAACCAAGTAACCCCAGTACGCAAAGTCTGCCATTCTGGTTGAAGTCGGTATTTGTTCTTTCAGTGTCGGCTCTAAGGCCAGTGCTTGTGATACCACCGTGAAACATTCGCCTAGTAGCATTGGTTTTTCGGCGTTGTGTTTCTGCCAAATCGCCGCGTCTGTTAATCTTTTGTCTGGCGATATCGCGTCTAGTTCAATGGACAATATTCGATCAACTAGATCGGCGCGGCTGGCTATATTAACAACACCGTTAATGCCAATGAGATGCTTAAAGACATAGCCAATGTCGTTATCGTCCGAGTACAATTCGCGCTTCACATAGCCAGCGCCCGAGCACGCCCGACAAAACATATCGGATGATTCGACATCTAATGACGACATGTTGTCGAAATATGCGGCCCAGTTGTGCGATACGATTTGGATGAATTGCTCCATCTTGGTAATGGGTGGCAGTGTTCTAATCACAGACGGATCAATGATATCCTTTAATCTTGCAAATAGCGTGCTCTTGGCCGAGCCCTTCGGTCCCGATATTTGAATTATAGGATGAGCAAAATCTGGGATAAAACTTGTGGCTAAGTATACCTTCATTAACAATTTACTGGCGTCATCTTTGAGATTTAAAGAATCGACGAAGTTAGAGATGTACCTTTGATCATTCACACCTACTGGTGCTGGATCGACCTGGGTGGATTGCATGTTGAAATTTCTGAATAATATTGGAGGGTTTGTAGTTACATTCCAGCCCGTCGCGATGATCTTTACCACTTTATCTTTTAGATCGTAATAGATGGCCCCGTCTTCTGTTTTGGCCACGCGGACAGACAGGTATTTGCGAGACGCGAGGCTTTTGTCATACTCGGCGTATCCAGATAGCGTATGTCCAGCCTGTCTGATTGATGACTGGTTTGGGACTATTTTACCTAAGATGTTCATCGTCATGGAGACCCATTTTATGAACTCTTCCGAATTGACCTTTATGTGTTTGTCGGTTTCTTTGACTTGGACAACTATGTAAAGATTCCCGAATTGGTCCAAAAATAATTCTTTAGCGGTGCTACCTATGACTTCCAAGATGTATTGCGTAGTATTAGCAGTACCGTTTGGTGCGGTAACCAGTGCTGTATAAAGCTTGGCATTTTGTGGCTTATTTGGTTTTGCTCCGGCCACGGAAGCATTCTGGCTGTTATTCATATGAATTGTTAAAGTGCTCATGCATGCTTGTTTTTACATTATTTATGAGCACATAAATAAATTTCTCCTCAGTCTTGTCGGCCGGCAGAATCGCTCACCGGGTTTGAGCTCCCCAGTTGGCAAGACTGTTTTTCCACCAACGCTCAAAATTGGCGCCGGCCGTTCTGTCAGCGTTAGACAACGATAGGATGTCTTCGCTGGTGATAGTAGAATATCAAAGCCGACGAAATTATAGAAAAACGAAAAACATCTGAAAACATCTGAAAACATCTGAAAACAGTAAAACAAAAACCCCGCCAATAGCGGGGCCAGTTGTTTGTTCTAAATTTATTCTTCAATTTCAAACATTCTTCCCAACTTCGTACTCCTATTAATTATCCATTTGCTTTTGCATTTTAGGTATGTGTCCTTTGCCTTCCTGTCTGATTTATTGGAGAGTTTCGTTGTCTGGCTCAAAATGTCTTTCTTTAGCTTTACAACCTTCTGTATCATCAAACGCTTCTTGTTTCTTTGGCCGAGCATTTTGTATAAATCCTCATCCCTTACCCAGCGCCCCCTGTTGGCTATTAAGAAGCATAATATCTTGAAAGACTCTCCGTGCTTATTTAAGTTAAATTCTTGACCGCAGAATTTCCCGTCGCCAGTCTTCTTTAGCGCGAAGTGGTCGGTTGGCGGGAAGATATATTCGCCATCAAAATGATCGTTGATAGTATCTGGCGTCAATTTTATTAGTGGTCGGTCATCAGTGACAACATGTTGTATATGCGCACCAAGGCCATCGCCGATGCATTCATCCTCGTTACTTATGACTGCTGGCTCTAATCTCTCTAATTCCTTGTAGTATTTCTTTAACAGATCAACGGCTTGTTTGATTGCGGTTTCTAGTTCCTTGTCGCAGTTTGTGTTGGTATAAGCATTATAAGTAACTTTTCCGTTCTTTAGCAAATTGTCATACTCTTTTAACAAAACATCCGCGTCCGTCTTCATCTTGTTAAATTTCTTGACGAACAAGCTAGTTATCTGCCCCCTGGAAATGGCACGTTTTATTTTTGGTATGTCTGCTTTAAATCGGTTGCTGACCATGCCCGGTATTTTGGATACCTCAGGATTGCTCGTTTTATATTTAAGATATAATTGTTCGCACTCTTTCTCGTAATTATTCAAATTAATTTTGCTAGTTTCAACACACAGCTGATTCAGTTCTTGAATTAAAGAATCAATATCTAAATCTGAAGTGTTAATACCGGGAAATTTTATAAACGTTATAACATTCATAGATATGCAATTGATTTCACATGCCAAACATTTTTCCACAATAGCTGCACTTCTTGGCTTCGCGCGGCACCAGTTGGGCGCAGTCTGGGCATTTCTGCTTGACTTTCATCAGTCGTTTATTATTCGCCCATCTTATCGCCCGTTTCGCCAAGATCTTAACTGGAATCATAATGGCGATGAATAACCATAATGGCCAAAGCATTTTGCTTACACCCCAAAACACTGGCCAGATACCTTTGGCCGTTTCCCATACACTAGGCATTTGGAAATAGGTGGACATAAATTAAAAGTAATTATTATAGCTATAATTATAATACCATATTTGGTATGTGCCGCACAATCACATCAAGATTGATGCCGATTCCTTTAAGTGGTATAGTAGTGATATTATTCAAATTAATCCTCTTTAATATGAAGTGGATAAACGACGGAGACATTAAATATTGGCTTAGCCATTCAACACAATGCTCGCGGATATTGCCGGAGTTAATTTGTCGCCTTATATGGGCGACAGCCGATGTGGGTGATATTAAACGGATTATCTTTCCAAGCGGCGACGGTGTGGCCCAAGGTGGTTGGGATGGCACTTTGGATACCTCTGCTGCTTCTCCATTCTTCCCTATTGGTATCTCCGGCTGGGAAATAGGCATGGAAGAATCCTGCCAAGTCAAAGCAAACAAAGATTATGCCAAGAGAACGGCCGACCCAATGGGATTAACGCGTAGTGAGACCACTTTTGTGTTTGTCACTCCGCGGCCATTTGCTAAATTTCAAGAATGGCAAAACCAAAATAAATCAACCAGCATATGGAAAGATGTAAGAGTCATAGCTGGCGCTGAATTATTGCAGTGGATTAATGAATGTCCAGCTGTCGCCTCGTGGTTGGCCGGGCAGATAGGAATATTGCCAAGTGGTGTACGGGATATAGGTCGTTTCTGGGAGGAGTGGTCGGTTGTCACTAATCCGACAGTGACACCGGAGCTCATTATAGCCGGTCGTTTAAAAGATGAAGAATACATCCGAAGTTGGATAGAGGAGAAACCGAGCGTCATTGAAGTAAGGGGCGATTCAGCGGATGAGCCACTTGCTTTTCTCCATAGTGTAATTGCGCGATCGCCAGAGAATCAACGCATACGGTCTCTGTCTCGCTGTATCAAAGTGGAAAATATTGAACAGTTTCGTTCCGTTTCGGAATACAAAAGCCCTCTCATTATTGTTGCACCGGCTAGCTGTAGGGAAGCGGCTAGTTATGCTGTACAGAAAGGTCATCATGTCTTCTTGGGGGCTGAAGCAAAATCCATTAGGGCGCGCGGTAGATTTACTGAATTGTCTCGCCCGCAGCGAACGGCTATTGAACAAGCGCTATCTAAAATCAACTTATCCGGCATTGACGCGCAACGCATAGCAAGAGATTTTGGTAAAAGTATGGTTATATTTCGCCGCCATCAATCAATTGTTGGCGCAGATAAGCCGGCGTGGGCCGAGGGTGAAACGGCTAAATCTTTACTGCCCGTATTATTTGTTGGCGCGTGGGATGACAAGAAAGAAGAAGATCGAAAGGTCGTTGAAGTATTGGCTGGCATAAATTATGGCGACTTCATTAAGAATTTAACTCCACTCTTGGCTATGGACGATTCGCCTATTCTAAAAGTTGGGGATGTATGGAAATTAAAGTCACCTTTAGATGCATGGTTCTTGCTGTCCTCTAGTATTACAGGTGACTTTCTAAAATTATTCCGTAGTGCCGCGACATCAGTGTTTACCAAAGATGACCCAAAGTATGATTTGCCAGAAAACGAACAGTGGATGGCAGCGCTATATAACAAGACAAGACCTCATTCGGAATGGCTCCGCATAGGCATGGCCGAATCATTAGTTCTTCTTGCGTTGGGTGATATTTCTACTCAATCGTTTGTCGATGATGTTGTAAAAGAGATACTCGACCATCAAAGTAAGTGGGAAGATTGGGCTTCGATTAAAGATATTATGCCAATATTAGCCGAAGCATCACTGGATCAATTTATGGGCTCTGTCGAACAGACGATCAAGAATAATCCCCAGGCTTTCCAATCTCTTATGGGCGATGCAAATGATTGTAATCACAGTGGTTTATTGTGGGCGTTGGAATCGCTAGCGTGGAGCCCGGAATATTTTACTCGTGCCGTAAACATCTTGTGCGAATTATCTTCTTTGGATCCAGGTGGGCAATATGCCAATAGGCCAATAAACAGTCTTGGAGATATATTTCTTCCTGGGATGCCTCAAACCAATGCAACATCTAAGCAGCGTCTTGATATACTGGACATACTGAAAGATAAATACCCTCATATAGTTTGGCAATTCGCCAGAAGATATTATAACGGTGGTGTCATAAGTGAAACTCACCGATTCCGTTGGCGAGATTTGGGTGGAGACCGACGCGGATTAGAGACCGAAGATAATGACGAACATCGCAAATACATTAGCGGACTTTTTCCAATTATGATTGATTTGGCATGCAAAAAAGAAAACTTAATTTCTGCCATTGATGACTTTACCCAATTGCCTGCGGGCACCGGAGAACGTGTGCTAATGACATTAGAAAATATGGACCTAACCATATTATCAAAGAATGAAAAAGATGAATTGCTGATTAAAATACGAGAAGCATTGCATTGGATAAATACTTACGGCGAAGATCAGCGATTGGCGCAAGTGCCAAATCTTGAACGCGTTATGGATAAATTCCAATCCGAAGATGTAATTGAACGGATGGGATGGATAGTAAGTAATCCTTGGCCTAAATTACCACAAGGAACACCGAAGAATTATGACGACCAAGGTAAGGTCATAAAGGCTGCCCAAAAAGATGCCGCCCGAGAAATTCTTGACAAGGCAACACTAGAACAAATTATTAACTTTGCTAAGGGTATACAATATCCAGGCAACTTAGGATATTTATTTGGAATAGTAGTTAAAAGTACCGACGAGGATAACGCTATACTGGACAGTATGGTTAAACATGCTAAGGATATACCTGATTTAATTTCCGGGTACTCAATGGCTAGAGTCGAAATAGCGGGGCATGATTGGATTGATAAGCAAATCTCACGTCTGAAAACTGAAAGTACTTACACTCCGGAAGTATGCGCCTTGTTATATCTTAGCCTACCAGCAGGTAAAGACACATGGTTGGCTATTGGTAATCATGGCAAAGAAGCTGAAAAAGAATACTGGACTAGAGCCAGCGGTTACTCACGCATAACACAAACAGAAGACGCTGCCATCGCAATTGAAAAACTAATAGAGGCCAAGAGGCCAGAAATTGCCTTACAAATTGCAGGCAATCCAAGCATATCTAGCAGTAGCGGCTTACTTAGTCGTCTCTTGCGCGAATTATTAGCGATAGATGAGAATAAAATTAAGGGCGGCGCAATGGATTATTATTATCTCGGCCACATCTTTGAACAATTATATAAACAGGAAGAATTACCTTTGGAAGAAATAGCTAATTTGGAATGGCCATTCGTAACTGTCTTTGACGAAATCGAACGCTACACTTCTACACCAATGGCAATTCACCGCATACTACAGAAGGATACTTCATTATTCGCAGAACTGGTTGCTTTGATATACAAACGAGATGATCACAAGGAAGTTGAATCAGCCGGGGCTGGTCATGAAAAAGCAGAAATCCGTTGGCGTATCGCTCGTGATGTTTTGCGTTCATGGAACTTATTGCCCGGACTGAAAGGCCGGGATATAGATGAGAATGAATTAAACGAGTGGATAGATTCTGCTCGTAAGAAGTGCGCGGAAACTAATCACACTATCGGTGGGGATTTACAAATTGGATTCATGCTTGCGCACGCGCCAAACGATTCAGATGGTGTATGGCCACATGTCGCCGTTCGTGATGTTATTGAACATTTAAACAATGACACCATCGATGAACACATTGCGGTTAATATCCGTAATAGTCGTGGAGTAGTGTCGCGCGGGCTAACCGATGGCGGGAAACAAGAGCGAGAACTATCAAGTAATTACAGGAAAATGTTTGACGCTTTAAAGACAAAATGGCCACGAACAGCGGCTATATTAAAGTCCTTGGCAGAGTCATACGAGCATCAAGCAAAGCATGAGGATATCGACTCTGATCTAAATGAGCTTAGATGGGATTAAATGTTGTCTGGGTTGTATATTGGCTAACAATTCTTCGCCTTCCTCCACCCGGCCTGCACAGCCTCGTCTTCAGAACAAAACCATTTCTCGCCAGCCTTTTCGTCAATGATGGTGGCTTTGTAGCTTTGGCATCCGGGCAGATGATATATTTTATCCTTGCCAGAGATGTTGCCTTTGATTACGCACCCGGTAGTTTGGCCGCTGGTTGTTGGAGTGACATTGGCTTTAGTAGTGGTCGTTGTCATCTTGGACACAACCGGAGTGGCTACACCTTTACAGGTATTATCCGACCACAAACCGCGCTTGTTGTCTTGGGCTTCTTGCTGGGCTTTCTTGAAGTCTGGCTTTTGTTCGTAGTTGTATTTGCCGTTGGCGGCATAGGCATAAGCATAGCCGTCGGATATTAGTTGCCTGTTTACATTGGTGCCGTCTTCTAAATATACATAGCGCAGATAACGGCCGTAATTATCCTTGTTGCCGGTAAAGGAATCGCCGACCATAGTAACTTTCTTGTTGAGCAGTATCGCTTTGGCATGCTTGGACGCTTCGGCCCCAAAACACTGCACATCCTTTCTTGGGTCTTTAATCTCGGGAGTGTCTGCCCCCACCAGACG
>CAYXJO010000007.1:0-72570 GCA_964465205.1 uncultured Gammaproteobacteria bacterium | reverse complement strand
CCAGTGACCTTTGCAATGTGAATGCAACGCTCTAACCAACTGAGCTAATCATCCATTTTCTGGATTGATCAACAAAAAAAGCCCTCTTTTTAACTAGCTTTAGCATACCACAAAATAAAATAATAATCAACCCCCCCCACTGAATATTACTACCATAATACTTGCCAAACGAAATATAACTATTATAAATTTGTACTAATAATGATTACTGCGCAAATTTGCGACTCGACCAACCTTGTGATATAATAATTTTCATAAACATTTGCATGGACGAACAACTACACCCTCACCAACCGGTAAATTTTCTTGAACCAAAAAATCAGAATTTACATCAAATCAAACCGCCGCGTCGGCGATTTTGGCGTACAGTAATTTTTGCGGCAGTCGTATTGGTATTAATATGCGGTACCAACTACTTTTTATCCAGTCAGGCACCCAACACCGCCGAATACGATCCGATTACACTCAAACCTAAAAACGTCGACCTGTTCCAAACTGTAAAAAATTTCATTTTTCACTCCAATAACGTCTTGGCTGGCCAGAGTGACGATCGCATCAACATTTTACTTTTGGGCATCGGCGGACCGGGGCACGACGGACCGTTTTTATCGGATACAAATATTATTTTGAGTATCAAACCCAGCACCAAACAAATCGCCATGGTTTCGGTACCGCGCGATTTGGGGGTAAAGCTAGACAACGGTATTTACAAAATTAATAGCGCATCGGCATTTGGCGAGACCAAAAATCCCGGGCAAGGCGGAGAATATGCACGTGAAGTATTTGCCAAAAATTTTGCTCTCGATATCCCCTACTATATTCGTGTTGATTTCAAAGCATTTGAAGATCTGATTAATGCAGTTGGCGGCATTGCCATTGATGTACCGCGCGCTTTCAACGATAATCTTTTCCCGGGACCAAACGAAACCTACAACCCCATTAGTTTTACCGCCGGTCTACAAACTATGAGCGGTGAACGTGCTCTACAATACGCCCGCTCACGCCACGGCAACAACGGCGAAGGTTCGGATTTTGCTCGCGCCAGGCGCCAACAACAAGTACTTACTGCGCTCAAACAAAAATTATTATCTTTCGGCACTTATACCAACCCTGCCACTATTCAGCAGATGCTGGATACATTATCCGCTCATGTATCAACCAATTTGAATTTTGGCCAAATCATGTTCTTGGCTAGTCTGGCCCGAGAATCTTCTGGGGACATAAAAACTTTAGTACTGGATAATTCCCCCGATGGATTTTTGTATTCATATATTGCCGACAGTGGTGCTTTTTTGCTTGGCCCCAAGACTGGTAATTTTAATCAAATCAACGAAGCCATCAAATACATTTTTGACACCGATCACCCGGTAGTCGCCGAAAAAACCACCGCCATAGTGCCGGCTCAAGCCAACCAATCTGTTTTCCCTGGTGCCAAAATCGAAATCCAAAACGGTACTTGGCATGCGGGGCTTGCCGCTCGTTACAAAGCCAAATTAGAAGGCAAAGGTTTCACTATTTATTCTACCGGCAACAGTGTGCGCCGACCAATCGACAAAACCGGCATCTATTTGGTCAATCAAGCCGCACCCAACGAAATTGTAAAAGGGTTATCCGATGAATTAAAAGTAGCTATTGCTACTACCTTGCCCGACTGGCTGGGAGAAGAATTTGACGACCCCAATACCTCAAGTACCGAGGCGGGCTTGAAATTTAAACCAGAAAGTGATATACTGATAATTCTCGGCGAAGATGCCAATATTTAGTAATTACCGGCCAAAATAGCCGTCTAGAATCATATGGCTACACCCGCAATTATATTAGACCAAAATTTGCCCACTATCGCCCTGGTGGGCCGTGTTAATGTTGGCAAAAGCACCCTGTTTAATAAAATCACCGAATCTAAACACGCTTTGGTTTCTGATATACCAGGAACCACTCGTACACGCAATGTAGCCACTGCTACTTGGCGCGGCAAACAATTTCGCATTATCGACACAGGCGGTCTTACCTTTGACACCGACGTACCATTAGAAGACGACATTATTCATCAAACTGAATTAGCGTTGTCCGAGGCTGATATTATTCTATTTGTGGTGGACGCCCAAGACGAAATAATGCCACAAGAACGAGAGTTGGCACGTCGTCTCCAAAAAACAGTCAAAGATGGAAACAAAAAACTATTGTTTGTAGCCAACAAGGCCGACACTGCCACTCTACGCGAACGAGTGCATGATCGCGAATTTCTAAAACTAGGGCTGGGTGCACCGCTACCAGTATCGGCTAGTAACGGCGCCAATCTAGGCGATATGCTTGATTCGATTTTCAAAACTTTTAACAAAACATCACGCCGCCCTAAACAACTCAAAGAAAAAAACGCTATTCGAGTGGCCCTGGTAGGAAAACCCAACGTAGGAAAATCATCTCTATTCAACAAACTAATCGGCGAAGATCGCGTCATCGTTTCGCCTATGCCCCACACCA
The DNA here is from genome assembly GCA_964465205.1 of uncultured Gammaproteobacteria bacterium. Taxonomy (GTDB): domain Bacteria; phylum Patescibacteriota; class Patescibacteriia; order Magasanikbacterales; family GWA2-37-8; genus CAYXJO01. The sequence goes on along the minus strand of CAYXJO010000007.1, from coordinate 70,089 downwards.
CTCGTGAGCCTCATGATACTTTGGTGGAATATGAAAAACAAAATATTTTGTTTGTGGACACAGCCGGTATCCGCCGCAAAACCAAGGTGTCCGGTGTATTGGAAAAAGCTGGTATCGGTAAAAGTTTGGACATGATAAACAAATCAGATATCGTATTGTTCATGCTTGATGCTACCGAATCTATTACTGACCAAGACCAACAATTGGCAGGACTGCTACGCGAACACACTAAAAGCGTTATTATTGTAATAAATAAATGGGATAAAGCCGAAGGCAACGATGATGAATTCCGCAATAATGTCAAAGCTCTTATTTATAAAAAATTCCCCCATTTGGATTTCGCCCCAATAGTATTTGTCAGTGCCAAAGTTGGGTATCGCGTGCATCAAATATTCCCATTAATCATGGAAGCTTGGAATGCGCGACAGACAGAAGTACCCAGCGAAGGTCTATATGATTTCATCAAACGCGCCACCAAGAAACACTTGCCGACACGTGGTAAGGGCGTACGCCACCCGCAAATATTGGGCTTCCACCAACTTGGTACCAATCCGCCGGTTTTTGAAATGATGATCAAACCACGAACATCCGTGCATATCTCTTATGTTCACTACATCGAGAACCGCCTGCGCGAAGAATACGATTTTTTTGCTTCTCCGATAATCATGAAATTAAGCAAGTTGAAAAAATAATTCAAACAACAAAGACGGAGATCTAGTATAATCCGTCTTTTTTGTATATAAATTGGCGGTTTAAAAAAAATGTGTTAGAATATAATTACTAACTAACAATATGCAACTCATCATCGGGCTGGGCAACCCAGGAAAAGAATACGAACACACGCGGCACAATGCGGGTTTTTTATGCATGGATCAATTGGCCAAAAACTTAAACCTAAAGCTCAAATTAGACAAAAAAATGAAAGCGGAGACAGCGAAAAATACTGAAATTATTTTAGCCAAACCACAAACATTTATGAATGAGTCGGGCGTGGCGGTTCGGACGCTAGTTGATTTTTATAAGCTCAAACCAGAAAATACTATTATCATTCACGACGACAAAGACATCCCCTTGGGTGAATATCGCGACCAAATTGATCGTAGTGCTGCCGGACACAATGGTATTAAATCTATCATCGAACACTTAAGCACGCAAAATTTCCGTCGCATTCGCATCGGTATCGCCACGCCCGAGATGGAAAAATACGATGACAAAGCAGATTTTGTGCTGGGCAAGTTTTCGCAGGAGGAAATGAAAGTTTTAAATGAAACAATCACCAAAATTACTGATTCATTACTGCGTGAATAATTATTCACCACCAAATGTCATCAAGCCCTACTTCCAATATCGCCCACTTCCCCAAGATCACTCGTGCCCGCTGGCAAAAAATGCGGGCTTATTTTTCTGATTTAAAAAATATCGAGCAGGCCGAACTTCCTGATCTAGTAGCTGCCGGTATCGAACCAGAAATCGCACATGAATTTATCGAATGGCGTGAAAAAAACCCTTCCGAAAAAATCGCTGAACGTTTGGCCAAAGAAAAAATCACTGTCATATCATTGGGCGAGCCGGCTTATCCCAAATTACTTGCCGAAATTAACGATCCACCAATTACATTATTTATACGTGGACAAATGCCAGCCAATACCACCCCCACATTGGCGGTTGTAGGTACGCGTAAATTTACCGATTATGGCCGATTGGTCTGCAGGCGTTTGGTTGAACCTCTAGCTCATTCGGGTGTAGTCATTGTAAGCGGCCTGGCGCTAGGTATCGATGGTATCGCGCACGAATCAGCTTTGGCCGGGCATGGTATTACTTTGGGCGTACTTGGTTCGGGTGTCAATCGAGACAATGTGTATCCAACCAGTCATCGGTCGCTTGCAGAACAAATTATTTCGTCCGGTGGAGCGCTCATCTCCGAATATCCGCCCGGATTTGAACCTACCAGCTATTCTTTCCCCGCTCGCAACCGCATCATCGCTGGATTATCACTTGGCACATTGGTGATAGAAGCTCCAGAAGAATCGGGCGCACTAATTACTGCGCAAGTAGCTTTGGATTATAACCGTGAAGTAATGGCTGTGCCACACCCTATTACTAGTCTAGCCGGTACTGGGAATAACAATCTACTCAAACTGGGCGCCAGAGCTATCACCAAACCAGAAGATATTCTAGAATCTCTCAATCTACAGGCCAATCAAAAACTGATCCAACCCCACCTACCCACACCCAATACACCTCAAGAAGCTGTCATCCTGGCCGCTTTATCGCGCGAACCTTGCCATATTGACGAAATAATCAAAACTAGTGGCCTGCCCGGACCAACCGTAATGAGCACGCTCACAATTATGGAAATGAAAAAACAAGTTCAAAATATTGGTGCCATGAGATATACTTTGGTAATTTGAACCAACAAAATTGACTTTTCTTCGGCTTTTGGGTAGTATGAATAGCATATATATAATATTGTATGTCCAAACTAGTCATCGTAGAATCCCCCACCAAGGCCAAAACCATCACCAAATTCCTAGGCCGTGGCTTTGTAGTGAAGTCTTCTTTTGGGCATGTGCGCGATCTACCCAAAAGCAAAATGGGTATAGATATCGAGAATGATTTTGAGCCACAATACATAGTAAGTCGCGATAAAGCGGCAGTGGCCAAGGAGCTCAAAGACAGTGCCAAAAAAGCCGACGAAGTACTATTCGCTACCGATGAGGACCGCGAGGGTGAGGCTATTTCTTGGCATCTCGCCAATATTTTAAACATTGACCCTCAAACCGTCAAAAGAATTGTGTTTCACGAAATCACCAAACATGCTATCGATGAAGCACTCAAACACCCACGACCACTGGATCTCAAATTAGTAGACGCTCAACAAGCGCGCCGCATATTGGATCGCTTGGTCGGCTACGAACTCTCCCCTTTTCTCTGGCGCAAAATTGCCAAAGGACTATCGGCTGGCCGGGTTCAATCTGTAGCAGTACGTTTGATTGTGGAACGCGAACGCGAAATTCAAAATTTTAAATCCGACGAATACTGGAGCATTGAAGGCATTTTTTCTGAAATTAAAAAAATTGAAAATTTTTCCGCCAAACTACATACGATTGCCGGTAAAAAATTAGATAAACTAGACATAAAAAACAAAGAACAGGTAGATAAAATCTTGGCAGATTTAGACAAAGTTAAATATACAGTCGCCGCGGTTGATTCCAAAAATACTAAACGTTTCCCATCACCCCCGTTTACCACTTCATATTTACAACAAGACGCCAACAATCGCCTCGGCTTTTCGGCTAAACAAACGATGCGATTGGCCCAACAACTTTACGAAGGTATCGAACTCGGATCCGAAGGCTCGGTCGGTCTTATCACCTACATGCGTACTGATTCGGTAAACTTATCCGATAAATTTTTGGGCGAGGCAAATGATACCATCAAAAAAGAATTTGGCGATAAATACACCCTCAATGCACCCCGTACTTATAAAAACAAAAGCAAAAACGCACAAGAAGCCCATGAAGCCATCCGCCCTACCGAAGCCGCTCGTACTCCCGACGACGTTGCACCCTTTTTGGAAAAAAACCAATTACGTCTATACGATCTTATCTGGCGTCGCGCGATGGCCACTCAAATGGCCCCAGCGGAAATCAACGCGACTACTATCGAAATCGAAAGCGAAAATAAATATACCTTCCGTGCGACGGGACAAACAATTGTTTTTGACGGTTTTCTCAAACTATATCCAGATAAATCCAAAGAAAATATTTTACCAGCACTCACAACCGGTACGGCAATAGAGTGCCAAGAGCTCAAGCCAGAACAACATTTCACCGAACCGCCGGCACGCTACAATGACGCCACTTTAGTAAAAGCATTAGAAGAATACGGTATTGGCCGACCTTCTACATACGCCCCCACCATCGCCACCATCGAAGAACGTGGATATGTAGAACGCAACGAACAAAAACGTTTAGCGCCCAAAGAAATAGCTTTTGTGGTCAACGATTTGTTAGTCGCGCACTTTCCACAGATAGTGGATCTGGAATTTACCGCTCAAATGGAAGAAAATTTCGATAAAGTAGCGCGCGGTGAAGAAAAATGGAAGGAACTGATTGCTGAATTCTACGACCCATTCAAAGATAATCTGATGGCCAAAGACAAAGAATTAAACAAAAAAGATTTAACCGAAGAAAAATCCGATGAGATTTGCGATAAATGTGGCAAGCCAATGATTATCAAAATGGGACGTTACGGTAAATTTCTCGCTTGCTCTGGATATCCAGAATGTAAAAACATCAAATCCATGCCTGGCACTGATCGCGACAAAGACGGCCAGGCAGACAGCGAGCAGATTAAAGCGCTCAAAGAAAAACATGCTGGAGCAAAATGTGAAAAATGTGGATCAGATATGGCAGTAAAAGTTGGCCGCTACGGACCATTCTTGGCATGTACCGGTTATCCCAAATGCAAAAATATTGTTAACATTGTAGAGCAAAATAATTCCACCGGAATTAAGTGCCCCACCTGCGGGCAGGGCGAAATTGTCATGAAAAGATCACGCCGTGGACCATTCTACGCCTGCAATCGTTATCCAGATTGCAAAACCATACTTCCTGGTAAGCCCACCGGCGAAAAATGCCCAGACTGTGGCGCACCTTTAGTTGAATATGGCACCAAAGGCAAAATTAAATGTGGTAATAAAGAGTGCCAATACAAGCCCTAATCTATGTCTCACCACATCGTCGATCCACAAAATACCACCATCGACGAATTGATTGCTGAAATCAAAAAATACAGTCGCCAAAAAGACCTTGATTTGGTGCGTTTGGCTTATGATTTTGCCGCTCGCGCCCACGGCAATCAAACTAGGAAATCGGGTGAATTGTATATCAACCACCCACTGGCCACAGCACATATTCTGGCGCAAATGCGTATCGATATAAATATTATTGTCGCGGCCCTATTACATGATGTGCCCGAAGACACTGAAATCAGTTTGGAGATAATTGAAAAAAATTTTGGTCCCGATGTAGCCTCCATGATACGCGGAATCACCAAGTTAAGCGTATTAAAATATCGCGGAGTAGAAAGATATATAGAAAACTTACGCAAAATGTTTGTGGCTATGGCCGAGGATGTACGTGTGATGATTATCAAATTCGCCGACCGCTCACACAACCTCATGACCCTAGACGCTCACCCGCCCAACAAACGTTATCGCATCGCACTGGAAAGCCTAGAAATTTATGCTCCAATTGCGAATCGATTGGGCATGAATGAATTCAAGGAATTACTTGAAGATTTGTCGTTCAAGTACGTTTACCCCAAAGAATATGAACGGGTCAAACAAATACGAGAACAAGTATTGGCCACCAACACCGATTATTTGCCAATTATCATTAGTCAAGTACAAGATGAACTGCGCTTGGCTAAAATTAATTTTTTTGAGGCCTACGGACGAGAAAAGCAATTATACAGCCTTTATCAAAAATTGTTAAAGAAAAATTGGGAGATAGACAAAATTTATGATGTAGTAGCCATGCGCGTAATTGTAAAAGATATCACCGATTGCTATGCCACCTTGGGTGTAATACATCAGATGTGGCACCCACTCAAGGGTCGGATCAAAGATTACATCGCCCAACCAAAACCCAACGGCTACCAATCCTTGCACACTACTGTGTTTGCTGACGGCGGTCGTATTGTGGAATTTCAAATCCGCACTCAATTCATGCACGACGATGCCGAATACGGTGTGGCGGCACATTGGCATTATGACGAACGCGGTATGCGCTTACCGGCCAAAGATGTAATCTGGGCCAAAGAATTGGCCGAACTTCAAAAGGATATACTCAATAATATTTCTGATCTAGAAGTGATGAAAGTAGAATTTTTTCATAATCATATTTTCGTATTCACTCCCAAGGGTGATGTTATCGATTTACCGGAAGATTCTACACCGATTGACTTTGCTTATCACATTCACACTGAAATCGGCAATCATTGTAATGGAGCCAAAGTGAACGATCAACTAGTCAGTCTAGACACACCGCTCAAAAGTGGTGATGTAGTCGAGATAGTTTCCGATAAAAATCGCAAAGGCCCTAGCCCTGATTGGCTTAAAATTGCCAAAACGCATACTGCCAAAACGCATATAAAAAATAATTTGACAAAATCACGCGTGAACGAATGGCTGCAAGGCATATTGCCAGGGAAGAAAAAATAAAACAAACCATCATTAAAAATCTCCGCGTTAAGCGGAGATTTTTAATCTACTTAGTAATCTGATCCAACAACCGTTTCAACTCTTCTTTCGAAAAATAATCTATCACTACCGTACCACGTTCGCCTTTTTGAGTAATCGTTACTTTTGTCCCCAGTGTTTCACGTAATTTATTTTCCAAAAACAATAAATTTGGATCGCGACGCGATTTTTGTGGATCACGACTGCCGGCAACTTGGCGTTCAATTTCCCGCACACTAATTTTTTCCCCCAACATCGACGACAACACTTCTAATTGTTTTGTCTTATCCTCCAAACTAAGCAGTGCACGAGCTTGGCCGGTATTGATTTTGTCTTCAATCAAAGCTTCTTGAATTTCGGCAGGCAGATCTAATAAACGCACACTATTGGCTACAGCTGGACGACTCTTGCCCACTTTATCGGCCACTTCTTGTTGTGTTAAATTAAATTCATCAATTAGACGTTTATACGCGAAAGCTTCTTCGATTGGATTGAGGTCTTCGCGTTGAATATTTTCTATCAAAGCAATTTCTACTTTCTGTTGATCCGCCAAATCTTTGATGATCGCCGGGATTGTGGCGAGTCCGGCCATTTTACTGGCACGCAAACGTCGTTCGCCGGCGATAAGTTCATAACCGCCATCTGATTTTTCGGTAACTAAAACCGGTTGCAAAACACCATGCTCTTTAATGGAATTTGATAATTCGGTCAGTTCTTCTGGTCTAAAAGTTTTACGCGGCTGATTGATATTGGTGACAATCTCGGTAATAGGAATACTCCAAACTTTTTGGGGTGTGGTATTGGTATTAGTATTAGCCGAAGTATTATATTGTTTTGTCTGACGTCCAACAGGAGTGATTAACGCTCCCAAACCTCTACCTAATGACATAAAATTATTGTTGTTCAAAATGATCTAATAATTCACGCACCAAACGTTCGTAAGAGCGCGCCGCCTTACCTCGCGGTTCATAATGAAAAATACTTTTACCAAAACTGGGTGCCTCGGCCAAACGTACAGTACGCGGAATTACTGATCGAAAAATATTATTTGGAAAATATTTGTATAATTCATGGAGAACTTCTTCAGACAAACGATTGCGACTATCGAACATAGTAAGCACCGCACCCAATACATTTAAATTTGGTTTGATATTATCGCGCACCAATTCAATTGTTTTGAGCAATTGTCCCAAACCTTCCAAAGCATAATATTCTGCCTGCACTGGAATAAGTATGTGATCGGCAGCTACGAGACCATTGAGCGTCAAAATTCCAAGTGACGGCGGACAGTCGATAATGATATAGTCGTAAGCGTGTTTCACTTCTGCCAAAATGTCGGATAATTTTTGCTCGCGCCCATCTACACTCACCAACTCTACATTGGCCCCCGCCAAATCGGGTGTAGCTGGTGCCACACGTAACCCAGCGTGCGCGGTATTGTTCACCACATCATGCAATCGATTGGCGCCAATGATGGCGTGGTACAAGCCTTTATCTAATTCTAAATGTTTTACTCCCAAACCCGAAGTGGCATTTGCCTGCGGATCCAAATCTACCAACAAAACAAATTTGCCGGCTTCAGAAAGCCCGGCAGCCAAATTTACGGCGGTAGTAGTCTTCCCCACCCCGCCTTTTTGGTTAACCACAGATATTACAGTAGGCATAGCGATGTTATTATAACACACAATTGACAACTGTGCCAAGATAATATATAATGAATACACCAAAATCGGGCGAGTGGCGGAATTGGTAGACGCGCACGACTCAAAATCGTGTTCCTTCGGGAGTGTGGGTTCGATTCCCACCCCGCCCACAGGTAACAAAAAAGCCGTATTTATACGGTTTTTTTGTTTATTTTAAAGCAGCAATCCTTCTCTGTCTTCAGTTGATTCTGCGTGTTTTAGAACATAAATATCAGCCCCAAAGTCATCCTGCCCCACCAACTCCCCACCGCCGCGAACAATCGCTTCGTATGTGCGGCACGCCCCACAGCCATCTTCACCATGCGGACATTTGAATCGGCCAATTTGCCGCGCCAATTTAATTTGTTTGGCTACAGACAGCACCTTGGATTCCGAATCAGCCAAATCCGGCAACTGTTTTTCAATCGGCATATCACTGGTCTCCAAATACCAGTAGCTGGCTTTAGTCACTTTACGTTTTTGACAATTATGCACCAACAAATGATAAATTGGCAATTGTAAAGAATCTTCGGCTTCTTCATTTTTTCCGGTTTTAAAATCAATAATATGAACACTATCGCTTTCTGGCAAATATTCCAACCAATCAATTTTGCCGCATAAAATTATATTATCATCTTCAGACAACCAATAATATGGCAAATCCATTTGTATTTTGACTGCCAATCCAGAAATCGGACCTTGATGATTATAGACCATGCGCAACATCGCTTGACCGCGCTGCTTGAAGGCGTATTCCGTCTCTTCGCTATCAAAACCACCTCGTTTGCCAGAAAACTTATTCCACACTCGATCAAATTTTTCAATTAGTGGCTCATCAAAACGAGTGCCTTTCGGCAAAACAGACAATGATTCCAAGACCTCATGCACTGCGCTACCCAACGCCAACGCAGGCGACATGAGTTTTATTTTATGACCAGTTTTCGGATCTTTGTATATATTCTTGAGAAAATACGCCCGCGGACATCCCAAAAAATCACTCATTGAACTATGCGAAACCCACGTGGCTGTATATTTATCTGGCGGCATATAAAACTAAAAATAATAGCTAATATCCATATTATTATAGCAAATAACTTATAATCCGCCTAGCCTAAACAAGCCTACAAAACAGTTGGTGTATGTTCATAAAATTGGCAATAACAATAAAAAATGATACAATTAATACCGTGACTATGAATTATTATTCTATTGTAATCTACGGCTATATACTGCTAGCCGGATATCTAATTTTTATCATTGCCCGCGACATTAAAATCACTGGTATTTTTTTTAATCGCCATAAATTACTATCATATATCGCGGTTATTATAATGACAACTGGAATTCTGGCGGCATTTAACGCCCATTTAATAGAACCATGGACCATAAAAACTACGACTACAAAAATCACCTCTTCCAAGTTATCTCAATCAATAAAAATCGCTTTTATTTCCGATATCCAGGTTGGTAACCACAAAAAATCCGCTTGGGTAGAAAAAATTGTTGAGCGGATAAATCAAGAAAGGCCCGACCTGATTTTGTTGGGCGGCGACCAAATTGACAATGAAGGCAACCCAGAAGACGAGAGTGTATATTTGGAACCTCTTCAAGCTCTAGCCGAGAAATATCCAATCTATGCTGTATTGGGCAATCACGAATACGGGATAGGCAATCAAGTAAAAGATGACCCGAGATATTGGCTGGGCGATCGCTCGCGCGAGCTAATTGAGCGGTTCCAAAAAATCAGTATTCCTCTACTTCGAAACGAAATTGTCTGTCCCAAAATAAAACAACAAATAATTTGCATATACGGAGCCGATGACCCATGGGGCGCGACTGTCGAATACACCAATTTAAATAAATGGGATCAAATATCGCCCATAATATTACTCACGCATAATCCGGACGCGATCATATCTTGGCCAACTAACACAAAACAACCCGACCTAGTACTCGCTGGGCACACTCATGGCGGGCAGGTGTATTTACCCATAGTCGGACCACTGGGTGAAGCGGGAATCAATTTGCCAGATCAATTTTATCGTGGATTAAATCATTATAACAACACACCGATATACACTACTGTCGGCTTGGGAGAAAGTGGTGGTGCGGTAAGATTTTGGACACTGCCAGAAATAGTAATGGTAAATTTAAAACCGCAGGAGTAACCTGCGGTTTTTATAACGAATATTATGGCCGTAATCTGCCAATCGTGCGCGGAAAAAGTATGCATTCACGCACATGTTCAATGCCACAGATCCAACGCACCGCACGTTCGAGGCCGATACCAAATCCGGAATGTGGCACACTGCCGTATTTACGTAAATCCAAATACCACTCGTAGTCAGAAACATTCAATCCCTCCGCCTTGATACGTTCCAGCAAAAAATCATAATTATCCTCACGTTGGCTGCCGCCAATCAACTCTCCTCCGCCATCAGTCGCGATCAAATCATCGTTGAGCACACGATCGGAATTTTCCGGGTCGCGTTTCATGTAAAACGGTTTGATTGTTTTGGGCCACTTCTCGATAAATACCGGCACATCACTATCTTTGGTCAACAACCCCTCATCATCATTTCCCAAATCATCACCGTACTTAATATCGCTTCCGAGTTCATGCAATTTTGGTATTGCTTCGTCGTAAGTATAGCGCTTAAAAGGCGCGTCTGCTTTTTTCAATTTTTCTACGTCACGTTCCAAAATAGCCAGTTCGTCCAAACAGTTGGCCAAACAATGGCGAATAATGTGTCGCACCAATCCTTCTTGGATGTTCAAGTTTTCTTCATGTTCGACAAACGCGCCTTCAGCATCCATCATCCAAAACTCGGTGAGATGGCGCTTGGTTTTGGACTTTTCCGCGCGGAATACCGGACCAAAATCATAACAACGCCCAACGGAAGCGATGGCGGCTTCAATATATAATTGACCGGTCTGGGATAAATACGCCGTTCCCAAATCAAAATACGGAACCGGGAATAATGTGGTTGTCCCCTCGCAAGCATTGGGGGTAAGAATAGGACTGTCTGTACGAATAAAATTTTCTTGATGCAAATAATCATTTATGGCAGTAATAATCGCGTCTCGCACGCGCATAATTGCCCATTGCTTCTTGCTGCGCAACCACAAATGACGATTGTCCAACAAAAAATCCGGACCGTGATCTTTGAGCGCAATCGGATAATCTACCGCATTTTGTAAAATTTTAAAATCTTTAAGTTGTAACTCAAACACATTATCTTTTTTGGGATGTTTTGATACGACACCCACTACTTCCACGGACGCTTCTTGCCCCACCCTCTCTACTTCGGCCCAAATGGTGTCAGGTAGGTCTTTTTTCACCGCTACGGCCTGAGTCCAACCAGTGCCATCGCGTAACTCCAAAAACGCAATCGGCCCGGAAGAGCGCATATTGTATAACCATCCCAAAACCTTCACTTCTTCTCCGACTTTGTTCACAAAATCCTTAATAAAAACCTTCATAATTGTATAGTTTACAGCTTAAAATCTTAGATAATTTAACAAATTTTAAACAAATTGGCAAGCAATACCATCCCGCAATCTCAACTAGTAAACATAAATTAAACAGTATTATTGCCCCCAAACTTCTGTTGCTTTAGTCTAAAAAATACTCCAATCACTAATTTTACGCTCAAAATGCGTAGTCGCAAATTGATACAACACTCTTTGTAATCGTGTTAATTCGTCATTATCTATATCAATTATGTCAACTGAGTGCCAACTACTGCGCAATAAAATATGCAAAGATTGGCGGTGGATAGTGTCGGCTGATGCGGGATTAAAGCCGAGCAGAGCTAAAAATTTTACCATAAAAACCGTTACAGCTGATGCTACGCCGTGAATATGAATGAATTTTTTGTTAGTCATACCATCATTGAGCCATGTCAGCCAACTACATAACATATCAAAAATACGCTTATCCGGATCACCTGTTGGGATGTGACTATTTAACACATTCATCACATAACTTGCAGACAAACTGGCGAATAGGTCGTTCCGAATATGTTTAAAAATATCTATTGGTACCACACTTCCCAAATGCGCAAAATCTTTGCCTGGAATTACTTCCGCTTCCACAAAACAAAACGGCTCCAAAAAAGCCGAATTTTTACTTAATACTTTCTTTACTCCACGCGCCAACACGTCTATTTTCCCAAGTTCGCGGGTATAGAGCGTTATCATTTGATCGTATTCACGAATATCGCGCCGGGATAGGATAATTGATTGCATAATTTTAGCGCAAAGGTAATTAATTTTTTACGGGTTTGGGCCCACAGGCCCACCCTGAGCCCTCGCGGGCGAGGAAAGTAAAAAGTTAATTACCTTTGCGTTTTTGGAAAATAAGATATCCCTCCAAAATTATCATAGCAGATTTCTCGTCGCGCGACACACCGCCCGGAGTGCGATCGGCTTGCTGGCTCGAGAACCGTTCATCAAAAAATTCTACCGGCACATCTATCATGCTTTTTAATTCTGTGACGAAATTCTGTACACGCGTAACATTCTTTTCTCCGCTGCCGCCCACACCCATTGGCATACCAACTATCAATCGTTCAATTCGTTCTTCTTTTATCAATTTTACCAGTTCTGTTCTCCACTTCTGAGCGTCTAATTTTCCATACGGCAAAACCGCACCTATCCCAGTCTCACACCAAGCCAAACCAATATTTTTTGTGCCAAAATCTAGCGCTAGAATATTCATAAAACACAATTATGGCTTTTCATTTTTTTCTCCGGGTCGACGGGTCACAACCTCGTGGCCACGCGATGTCACCACCACCGTATGCTCATAATGCGCACACAGACTGCCATCAGCCATTTCTATAGTCCAACCATCGTCTGAGACTCGCACGCGCCAATCACCCAACGACACCATGGGTTCAATAGCCAACACCATGCCGGGACGCATAATAAATTTATCCAAATTTTTATCGTAGTAATTTGGAATAGCCGGCTGCTCGTGTACTTCGTGGCCAACGCCGTGGCCGACCAAATCACGAATAATGCTGTATTTACCTTGTGATTTCACATAATCCTCCACTGCTTTGCCGATATCAGACAAAGGCCTACCAGGCTTTACCGCTTTTATACCCGCTTCCAACGATTGTCTGGTTACTCGCATCAGTTCGCGGTTTTCTGGATCGACACTACCTACAGCCACGGTAATGGCGGTATCGGTAAAAAACCCACGCACGCCTTTTTTGTATGGCCACTCCATGCCAATATCAATACTAAAATTATCGCCATCTTGTAAAATTATATCTTTGCTTGCAATCCCATGTACCAGCTCATGATTGCGCGACGCGCAAATAGTACAAGGAAATGGTGGATCATAATGATGTGACATGTACCCTTTAAACGATGGTCGGCCACCCGCTTTGGTAATCAATTTTTCCGCCATTTTATCAATTTCAAAAGTAGAAACTCCGGGCGCAGCCATTTTCGCCACCTTGCTCAAAATATCGCCGAGTATTCTTCCGCTTTTGGCTATTTGAGCGATATCTTGTCTAGTCTTAATAAGCATACTATATTGTTCTTTTAACCACCTGCTCCAATTCACGCGCGATCAAAGAAATCTCTTCCATGCCATTTATACTTTTCACCGGCGCGACTTTTTGTAAATATTTAATAATTGGCTGAATTATCGAATTACCTTGCGCCTTGAGACGAGCACGCACTGCCTCCACTGTGTCGTCCGCACGATTTTGGAGATCACCGCCACATTTGGGGCAATGGTTCCAATCAGTGGTTTCTGGGGTCCACGGTATGATATTGCCACATTTGACACATACGCGACGGTGCATCAGACGTACGAATGATTCGCGGTCGGTAATAGCAATCTCCACAAACACCACATCGTCGGTTAATTTGTGTTGCTTGAAATATTTCCAAAACTCTTTGGCTTGATTCACATTGCGTATTACCCCATCTAGCACGACTTTGTGGCCGAGTGACATTGCTTCTTCTATGGCCGCAAAAACCAACTTGTATACAAATTCATCGGGCACCATTTTGCCATCTTTGATACCAGCGATAATCTTACGATCTTTTTCGGCCACTTTATTTTCTGCAAGCAAAGCCCGAAAAAGATCACCGGTAGAAATTTGGCGATAATTATATTTTTTTGCCATTCTTTTGGCTTGTGTACCTTTACCGGAACCGGGAGCTCCCAATAGTACGATAATTGGTTTCATGAAGTTAAAAAATTATTTTTTTGGCTAATATTACACAAAAATAGTATATCACAAACCCATTGCCTTGACAATAGTGTGATATTATGGTATAATGATTAGTTGAAAAAAAAGTTTTATAGTACTTTTACGCTCTTTTTAAAGCAAACGATAATAACAAATTACAAGAAAAAAAGAAGGGGAAGATCATGTTGCAAACACAAAATTTCGGAAGTGTAGATATTTATAGCAAAATCGACCGGCCGGTAATCTATCGCTGGCCCGATTTCACCATCACGGCCATCTGCGTGCTTGATCAGGATGGCGAACGCAAAGATGCAATGTTCGTATCCTCTTCAATGGGACAGACTATTGTTCCAAAAAAGGTAATGGATGAAATCGAAATAACTTGTGCATTTTACGACCTCATGCCATGCGCACTGTTCCGGATAACTGATAAAAGTGCGGGCATAGACTACAGCGTCACCCACCAGTTGTGGAACGACGCAATCCAAAAGATGCGCGAGGCAGCCGGACTCGTTCCGGGGTAAAAAGAAAAAGAAGCCACAGTGCATCACGCCGCCCTACCCGGGCGGCTTTTTTAACTAACAAAACCGCTTGTTGTAAGCGGTTTTGTTAGTTAGTTTTGTTTTATTTTTACACCTTATCGTACTCATGCATCGTCACCTGCGCATCAATTTGTTTGGCTGTTTCAATACACACGGCTACCACGATCAGAAGTGACGTACCGCCAATTGCCAGACTCTGCGTACCCATCGCACCTTGCACGACCAAAGGCAACACGGCAATGGCACCCAAGAAACAAGCACCGATCAAATTCACGCGATTCATCGTTCTTTTCAAATACGACTCGGTCTCTTTACCAGGACGAATACCTGGAATAAAGCCGCCTTGACGTTGTAAATTCTCGGCAATCTTCTGAGGATGAAAAATTACCGCAGTATAAAAGTAAGTAAACCCAAATACTAGCAAGAAGTAAGCAATAGCGTAAAATAATTGTCCTTGAAATACTTGAATTATCCACACAGCCGCTTTGGCAATAAACGCAGATTGGGCATGCACAAAAAATTGTGCAATCATCGGCGGAAATAAAATCAAAGAAATGGCAAAGATAATCGGGATCACACCAGCCATATTCACACGTAGCGGCAAATGGGTATTACTACCACCGTACACGCGATTGCCACGTACTTGCTTGGCATAATTTACCGGAATATTGCGTTGGCCTTCATTGATAAATACCACGCCTACAACCGTCAAAATACCGATAATGACAAACAAAACGAAAGTATAAAAGTCAGCAGACGTATAGTTCACCAGAGCCGTACGAACGGTTGATGGCAAACCAGCGACGATACCGGCAAAGATAAGCAAAGAAATGCCGTTGCCCACTTTTTGTTCGGAAATCAACTCACCAATCCACACCAAAAACATTGTGCCGGCAGTGATAGTACACATCATGATGAACATATTCATCGGAGTCAGCGTACCTAAAATATTACGACCTGATTGGCTGAGAATTTTGATCATGCCATATGATTGCAAAAAAGCAAGCGGCACGGCCAACAATCTGGTGTACATACTGATTTTGTGTTGGCCCTGCTCCCCTTCTTTGGACAACTCTTCCATGCTTGGCACAATCATGGTGAGCAACTGGATAATAATTGAAGCGGTAATATACGGCGCTACACCCAACATTACCATGGAGAAATTTTTGATAGTGCCACCCGAGAACAAATTCAACATGCCCAGCACTTGGTTACCGGATAAGAAATTACGCAAACTATCCAAATTCACACCCGGCATCGGAATATGTGCCACCAAGCGGAATACAATCAGCATGGCGATAACATATAAAATTTTATTACGTACATCCTTGATTTTCCACACTTGAAGGATTTTGTCCCACATAGGTTTAAATTTAAAGCCAAAAGTCAAAAGTAATTACTTTTGACTTGGTTTGATTACTATTTCACTTCTCCTCCTGCTTTTTCTATTTTTTCTTTGGCAACCTTGGTACATTTGATACCTACTACGGTCAATTTTATGGTGATCTCGCCGGTATTCAAAATTTTCGCAGTCTTAACATTCGTGCCAACAATTCTCTTTTCTTGCAAAGTGGCCAAGTTCACTTGTTCACCGGATTTAAAATATTTTTCCAAGTCCGACAAACGCACTTCCGCCGCTTTGGCCTGCAGAGATTTGAAACCGCGCAACTTCGGAGTAGCTTGATACAAATTTTTGAAAGCTTTGAGACGCAAACCGCGTTGTCCGCCACTGCGTGCGGTCTGGCCTTTGCCACCACGACCACTGTAATTGCCATGGCCCGAAGCGTTACCGCGACCTCGCTTTTTGGTAGCACGACGAGAGCCGACTGACGCTTTAATTGTATGTATGCTTAAAGTCATAAACGATATGATTACTTGATTTCCTTTTTAACATCTTTTTTTGCGGCAATTATTTTTTTTGCGGCAACCGGAGCAACACGATCTTTGTCAGTTGCGAGTTCCGGTACTGCGACTTTAATCGCATCCGGCACTACTGCTACTTTCTCTTTGGCTTTGACTTTGAACATCTGCAGTGCTTCAAAAGTAGCTTTGACTACGGTAATTTTATTTTTAGTTTTGCCCAAAATTTTTGTAGATACATTCGGTACACCCGCCAACTCCAACACTGCACGCACAGCACCGCCAGCGATAATACCGGAACCGCGCGGAGCCGGTTTGAGCATGACTGCCGCCGCTTTGAATTTTTTATACACAGGATGCGGAATGGTTTCTTTCAAAATCGGTACGCGAATAATATTCTTTCTCGCTTGACGCACAGCTTTCTCTACACCCAACTGGACATCTTTTCCTTTGGAAACACCGAAGCCCACGCGCCCGGCACGATCACCAATTACCACACAAGCTCGGAAGCTCAAATGTTTTCCGCCTTCGGTCACGCGAGTTACACGCGCCAAGTCCAAAATATATTGATCAAATTCAGATTTCTCCTGTTCACGACGATTGCCGCCGCGTCCGCGATTATTATTTGGTTTGTTCATCATATTTAATATTATTCAAAAACAATTAAAATTTCAAACCACCTTCGCGCGCTCCGTCGGCCACGGCCTGAACACGACCATGATATTTGTAACCACCACGATCAAATACTACTGTTTCAATTTTCTTAGCCTTGGCTTTTTCGGCCAGTAATTTACCGAGCAAAAAGCTCTTGGCTACTTTGCCGGATTTGTTGTCGGTTTTACCATCCTTAATTTCGGAAGAGTTGGCATGGCACAAAGTTTTGCCAGCCACATCGTCAATCAACTGGAGGGTCATACCGCGCAAACTGCGAAACACCGACAAGCGCGGGGCCGCCGCCGTGCCCACCAATTTGGCGCGCACGCGCGCGTGACGCACTTGGCGCAGAGAATTCTTGGTCTTGTTAGTAAGTCTTTTCATAATCGATATGAGTGAGGGAAATGAACAAATGTGTTTATTCATTTCCGAACGAATGAGATTATATATTATATATCATTTTTAAGAGGCGGCTTTCGAAGCAGTCTTGCCGGCCTTGCGACGGATAGTTTCTTCCGCGTATTTAATACCTTTGCCCTTGTATGGTTCTGGTTTGCGGACACGACGTAATTGAGCGGCCATCTCCCCCACTAACTGCTTATCAATGCCTTCAATAGTAATAATATTTTTATCGACAGAAAATTTCACACCGCTTAATGGTTTCAACTCTACAGGATTATTAAAACCAACATCCAATGACAAATTGGCGCCTTTCATAGCAACCTTATAACCCACACCATTAATCTCCAAATCTCTTTTGAAACCTTTGGTAACACCATCAATCATATTTTCAATAATACTGGAAGTAGTGCCCCAAAGCGCGCGATCTTTTTTATTTTCTTCGTCTTTTACACGCACACTGATATTACCACCTTCGATAACCACGGTTACATGCGGGTGTAATGTTTGACGCAACTCACCTTTTGGGCCTTTGATCACCAACACATCATTTTTGACATCCGCAGTGACGCCGGCAGGGATCGGTCTGACTTTTTTACCAATACGCGACATATATTTAACAAATTTATTGATTAAAATTTAGTAGACTTCGCAAATCAATTCTCCGCCTACCTTATTTTGGATAGCTTCGGCATCACTCATAATGCCTTTCGGAGTAGACAAAATCGCCACGCCAAAGCCGTTCAACACTTTACTGATAGCGTCCGCTTTGACATATTTACGATGCCCCGGAGTACTAATACGTTTGATGCTGTGAATTACACCGGCGCGTGATTCATATTTCAAAGTTAACAAAAGATAGGCATGACCATCTTTTTTCTCTTCTACTTTTTCCAAATAACCAGTGCGCACCAAAATATTGGCGATAGCTAACTTGATTTTAGAAAAAGGCACCGACACCTCTTTTTTGTGTACCAATGAGGCATTGCGAATTCTAGTGAGCATGTCAGCAATAGGATCAGTCATCATAGAAATTTAGTTTAAGAATATGTAATTAAGAATTTATTAATTAAATTATTACCAACTAGATTTACGCACGCCCGGAATCTTGCCATTGTTAGCTAGTTCTCTAAAACAGATGCGGCACAAGCCAAACTCGCCCATATAGCCACGTACACGTCCACATTTCCAACAACGTCGGACAACGCGGGTAGAAAATTTTGGTTTGCGATTTGATTTTGCGATTTGCGATTGAGTAGCCATAATCTAAATATTATTTTTGAAATGGAAATCCTAAATGTTTAAGCAAAGCACGACCTTCGGCTTGGTTGCGAGCAGTAGTTTTTACAATCACTTGCAAACCATGCATTTTTTCCAATTCTTCTACTTTTACTTCCGGAAAAGCCAAATTTTCTTTGAAACCAATGGTATAGTTGCCTTGACGGTCAAAACTTTTATCAGAGATGCCGCGGAAGTCTTTAACACGCGGAAAAGTAATATTGAGTAATTTCTCCAAAAACTGATACATACGTGGACCACGCAAGGAAACCATAGCACCAATTTCTTGGCCTTCACGAATCTTGAAGTTGGAAATAGACTTCGTGGATTTGGTGTGGACCGGTTTTTGACCAGTGATTTTGGTAAGGGTCTTGGCGACATTATCGGCAAAATTAGCCTCTTTGATATTGCGACCATAACCCACATTCACCACTACTCCAGCGACTTTTGGTACTTGCATCACATTTTTGTACCCAAATTCTTTCATCATGGCTGGGACTACGGTGTCTTTGTATTTTTTTAATAAATTCAGATTCATATTGGTTGATTATCGAACGAATGAAATTATATCTTTATATATGAAAAACAAATTGGCTTAATCAATTACTTCCTTACACTTACAGCAAACACGTTTTTTCTTGCCGGCTTCCAATTTATATCCGGTACGAGACGCGCGATTGCATTTTGGACACAAAAGCTGCACTTTGGCTACAGCAAGCGGAGCCGCGAGCTCAATCACTTGGCCTTTTTCACCCTGTTTACGAGTGCGCAAATGTTTCTTCATGATACCGGCGCCCTCTACTACCACCTTTCCGCGCTCGGGGAAAACCTGAATCACTTTGCCTTCTTTGCCTTTATCTTTGCCGCTTAAAATTTTGACACGGTCGTTAGTTTTGATTTTCATATAGTAAGAGATAAACAATTATTTACAAAACTTCCGGTGCCAAGGAAATAATCTTCTGAAAACCCTTGGTACGCAATTCACGCGCAACCGGACCAAAAATACGAGTTCCTTTGGGTTCTTTTGAAGCCTTATCCACTACTACCGCTGCATTCTCATCAAAACGGATATAGGTACCGTCAGTACGACGAATTTCTTTATGTTGACGTACAATCACCGCGTGTACTACTTCACCTTTTTTTACCATACCGCGCGGAGCAGCCATTTTCACGGCACAGGTGATAATATCACCAATTTGGGCATAACGTTTTTTGTAGCCACCCAACACGCGAATACATTGCAGTAACTTCGCGCCAGAATTATCAGCCACAGTTAACATTGAACGATGTTGAATCATATGGGGAGTATTATTTGACAATTTCTTTTAAGCGCCAACGTTTGGTACGAGAAAGCGGTCGGCACTCTACAAAACGCACGGTATTGCCTACTTTGGCCAAGTCTTTTTCATCATGCACATGATACTTACGGCTCACACGTGTTGCTTTCTGGTATTTGCTGTTATTCTTCATGCGATCAACGCGCACCACAATGGTTTTTGCCATAGCAGTAGAGAGCACCAATCCAGAGAAGACGCGCTCAACAGCTTTGGTTTTAACCACTGGTTTGTTTTCAGATTTTTTAACCATATTAAATATTTACAAAAAATTATTGCTGTTTTAATTTCTGAGCCAATACCATCTGAGCGCGAGCAACTATCTGTTTGGCGGCAGTCAATTGTTTTACCTGCTTCAATTGGCGACTGTGCGCTTTGAAACGTAAACCACGCAACTCCTCGCGAGTAATGTCGATGAGTTCGCGTAATTCTTTGATTGATTTATTTTTGATATCGGCAAAATCCATATTTGTTTGATTAGAATTATTGTTTCACTACAAATTTAGTCTTGATACCCAATTTATAACCGGCCAACTTCATTGCTTCAGAAGCGGATTCTTTGGTAATACCGCCCATTTCAAATAACACGGTGCCCGGTTTAAGTACGGCAACATAATGATCCGGACTTCCCTTGCCGCCACCCATTGGGGTTTCATTACCTTTCATAGTTACTGGACGATCTGGGAAGACGCGAATCCAAATTTTGCCACCACGACGAACATAACGAGTCAAAACACGACGGACAGCTTCGATTTGACGGCTAGTAACCCAACCGTGAGTTTCGCTTTTAAGCCCGAATTCTCCAAAACTGACAGCATTCGTGCGTTGGGCTACACCCAACCCGCGTTTGCGGCCCTTTTGCCATTTACGATGTTTAACTTTTTTCGGTAACAACATATATTTGCAAAATTATTTTATTTACGTTTAGTGTGAGTGTCTTGTTCGCCCTCTTCTTTCTTTTCAAATTTATCACGACGACCAAAAGCTTCACCTAAATAGATCCAAACTTTAACACCGATTTTACCATAAATAGTATTGGCTTCCACAAAAGCATAATCAACATGCGAACGCAAAGTGATCAAAGACATTTTGCCGGCAGACAATACTTCACGACGAGCAATTTCTACGCCATTGAGACGTCCGGCCATTTTAATCTTCACACCTTGAGCTCCGGCTGACATTACTTTCTCAATCGCTTGTTTCATCACACGACGAAACGGTATACGACGCTCGATTTCATCGGCAGCGCTCTGGGCTACCACTTGTGCCGATAATGCCGGTTGTTTCAAAGCTTGAATATTTATTTTGACTTTGGATTTAAATTGCAAAATGTTCTTCTCGATTTCTTTACGCACGACTTCCAAACCTTGACCACTGCGACCAATGATAACACCCGGTTTGGCAGCAATAATAGTCACGACCACTTCTTTGGGCGTACGTTCGACACTAACAGCATCTACTCCAGCTTCTTTGAATTTTTTTGCCACTAATTTTCGCACAGCTACTTCCTGTTGCAAAAATTTCGGCATATCCTTGCCGCGAGCAAACCAGCGTGAATCCCAGTTAAAAATAAACGGGGTACGGTGGATAATTGGATGTACTTTGTGACCCATAGATTTGAAAATTATTTTTTATCGGTTTTTTTATCAGCCTTCTTGACTTTGGCTTTTCTCTCCACGAACGGCACTTCGACCAGTGTCAAATTAATATGGCTGGTACGTTCACGAATCGGAGTGGCACGACCATGGGCCTTGGGCATCCAGCGTTTCAAAACCGGACCACCATCAACAGTCACTTTGGCCACTTTCAAATGTTCTTTTTCAATCTGAAAATTATGCTTGGCGTTGGCCACGGCAGAATTCAACAATTTGAGCATCGGCAAAGCAGCGTGCTTATTGAGTAGCGACAAAGCGGCGGTAGCGCGCAAAACACTACGGCCACGAATAAGATCAGCCACCAAACGCACCTTGCGCGGACCGATTTTGAGATAGCTTAGTTTAGCGGTTATTTCTTTGGTCATAAAATATGAAAATTAGGTGCGATTATTTTTTGGCAGCAGCCGGAGCAGCAGCTTTGGCAGCAGCAGCGGCCTCTTGTTCTTTGGCCATCTTACCACCGTGAACAATAAATTTCTTGGTAGGAGCAAACTCACCCAAACGATGTCCGACCATATTTTCTTCTACGAATACATTCAAGAACTCTTTGCCATTGTGCACAGCAAAAGTCAAACCTACCATTTCTGGCGCGATTACACAGGCGCGTGACCAAGTTTTAATATTCTCGCGTTTGCCGGAAGTTTTCACTTTGGCAACTTTAGCGAGTACGCGCGGGTCGAGATAAGGTCCTTTTTTTAAGCTTCTGGACATATGTTTTAAACTTTATTACGTCTGGATTTAATAATAAATTTATCGCTCCATTTACTCGGTTTGCGAGTCTTGACACCCATAGCGGTCTTACCATAAATAGTTTGCGGACCACGTTTCTGACCAATAGGAGAATGGCCCTCACCACCACCATGCGGGTGATCAACCGGGTTCATATTTTTACCTTTGACGCGCGGCTTAATACCCATGTGACGTCGGCGACCGGCTTTACCATAACGCACCAAACGATGATCGGCGTTGCCGAGCATGCCAATGGAGGCGGCACATTCTTTTAGAATTGAACGAATTTCACCGGACGGCAAACGAATCTGAGCATATTTGCCTTCAAAACCAGAGAGTTGAGCTCCGAGGCCAGCACTACGCACAATTTGACCACCCTTACCTGGTGTCATTTCAATGTTGTGGACAAACAAACCGACTGGAATAAATTCTAGTGGCATGCGGCAGCCATTTTTGGCTTCGATAGCTTTATCAGAAAACATAACTTTGTCCCCTACTTTCATGCTGGTCGGACAAAGAATATATGCTTTGGTATTATCGGTATAGCGAATCAAAGCGATGCGTGGACTGCGATTCGGATCGTATTCGATGGCGATCACCTCGGCTTCAATATTAAACTTTTGTTGTTTGAAATCTACCAAACGATAGAATTTTTTCACCCCGCCACCTTGATGACGAACGGTGATTACGCCTTGGTTGTTGCGGCCAGATTTCGGTTGCAAAATAGTAACCAAAGATTTCTCTGGCTTGGATTTGGTGATATCGGAAAAATCATCCACACTGGATTTGCGACGACCGGGGCTGGTTGGTTTGTATATTTTAATTCCCATATGTATAAAGGCAAAATAATTTTAAACACCTTCGTGAATAGCGATCGTTTGACCGGATGCCAAAGTAATAATGGCCTTTTTGTAGTCACTACGACGACCATAACCACGACCGAAACGCACATTTTTACCATCTACATTGATCATGTTGACCGTAGTCGGACGAACACCATAAGCCTCGGCAACCGCCTGTTTCACCTGATCTTTAGTAGCACCACGGCTCACGATAAAACTATATTTATTATAACTTTCCATTACTGCGGATTTTTCGGTAACCAAAGGACGAATCAAAATTTTATAAGCAATACCTTCTGGTTTTACTGCTTTTTTTGCTACCGAAGTGGTCACAGTTTTTTCAGCAGATTTTTCCGTAACCGAAGCGGCTGTAGTTTTCTTGGTAGATTTGGTAACTTTAGTAGATTTGACCGGTTTGTCACTTCTCTTGTCCAAATCCTTCAATTTTTCTTGCTCATTCTTTTTTGTCCAGCGATCTAATATTCCCATATGTTTCAAAAATTATTTGGCAAAAGTTTGTTCCAATTTAAGCACACCGTCTTTGGTGGTGAGTACGGTATCTTTGGCCAGCAATTCCATCACATTCACATCTTCGGCACGCCACACTTTGACCTTTGAAATATTTTCCGCCATGCGCATAATCATTTCGTTCTTGCCGGAAGTAAGAATCAAAAGATTCTTGAACTTGGGCAAAGATTTGAGCAAGGTGGTCAATAATTTAGTTTTCGGAGCATCAAATGACAAATTCTCTATCACCAACAAATGGTTGGTTTGAGCCTTGTCAGACAAACACATACGAATCGCCAATTGGCGAGTTTTTTTATTGATTTTGGTTTTATAATTGCGATCAGTGCGCGGACCAAATACTACACCGCCACCTTTCCAAATCGGAGAGCGAGAAGATCCGTGACGAGCGCGGCCAGTACCCTTCTGTTTCCAAGGTTTTTTACCACCACCGCTCACTTCGCCTTTGCTTTTGGTGTCAGCCCAAGGTTCGCGCTGGTTGTTGGTCTGTTGTACAAATACTTGGTGCACTACTTCCGGTTTTATTTTTACACCAAAAACTTTATCGGACAATTCGATATCACTTACAGCCTTACCTTCGAGATTATATACTTTTGTTTTCATATAAATAGGATAGAAAAGCGTAACGCAATTAAGCGGCAGCCTCTTCGGTTTTAGTTTCTACCGGAGCGGCCTCGACCACAGGCTCTTCCTTTTTGATATTCTTTTTTTGGATTTTTAATTCACCATTACCGATTATCATGAGCATACCATTGCGAGCGCCCGGCACGGCACCTTTCACATAAATCTCGTTGGTTTCCGGATGAACTTCAACAATTTTCAAATTTTTTACAGTCACCTGATCACCGCCCATACGTCCGGCCATGCGCATACCTTTGAATACGCGCTGAACGCCACCGGCGCCAATAGAACCTGGGGCACGCAAATTGTCTTTATGACCGTGAGAAGCAGGACCACCACGAAAATGATGACGTTTTACCACACCGGCAAAACCCTTGCCCTTGCTCACGCCAATCACCTCTACTACATCACCATTGGCAAATGTATCGACTGTAATTAAGTCGCCGCGATCAAGATTTTCAGTAGTTTCTACAGAAAAATCGCGCAACCAACGCACCGGAGACAGATCTTTCAAATGGCCGGTTTGCGGTTTATTTAAACGAAATTCGCGGATATCGCCAAAACCAACCTGAATTGCTTTGGCATTATCTTTGGTCCCGTCCTTAATTTGTACGATAGCGCAAGGTCCAGCCTGTACGCGTGTCACTGGCACCACTGTGCCATCCGCCATGAACACCTGGGTCATGCCGAGTTTTTGTCCTAGAATAAACTTCATATAAATTTGTCATTGCTCCGTTCCCATCCCAAAAGTAAACGGAGATAACGAATTAAAAATTATTTAACAAAAAACTAGAAGTGAAAATACCGAGGTTTCTCGTCATTCTCGCTTCTAGCCTCTTCCACACATCCAATGGATGCGCAGACACAATCCGAAAAATCGGATTTAATAGGCTTTGTTTTTATGTATTTTCAATATTTTTCTCCCAATGCCATTTTGCTTTCTCGTAAATGTTTTCTAACTAGATCTTATTTACCCGAAAATCAATGGCAAAACTTGTGCTAATATTAGCACAAAACTTAAACTTTGTCAAGGAGTGCCCAGGCCATATACCTAGACAACCTTTTTTTAGCTAAAATCAGCTAAAAATTACCTACTTACATTTTGATCTCAATATCCACACCAGCCGGCAAATTCAAACTCATAAGAGCGTCGACACATTTCGGAGTCGCACCCATAATATCAATCAAACGTTTATGCACGCGCATTTCGAATTGTTCGCGAGCATTCTTGTGAATAAACGTAGAACGATTCACGGTGAATTTGGTTTTCTCGGTCGGAAGCGGTACTGGA
The DNA here is from genome assembly GCA_964465205.1 of uncultured Gammaproteobacteria bacterium. Taxonomy (GTDB): domain Bacteria; phylum Patescibacteriota; class Patescibacteriia; order Magasanikbacterales; family GWA2-37-8; genus CAYXJO01. The sequence continues at coordinate 44,212 of CAYXJO010000007.1, read as the reverse complement.
CCAATTACTTTGGCATCATTGCGCTCGGCAGTTTCAATAATAGTCTTGGCGGCCTGATCAATGATACGATTATCGTAAGCGCGAATTTTGATGCGAATACGATTTACTCCTTCTTCTTTTTTTGGTTGTTGATTTGCATTAGTCATAAAGGAACACAAAGGAACCCGGAAGCAGTAGAGACGCCCCTACTCGGGGCGTCTCTACTTATCCGTTTATTTAATAATTTTAGTTACTACACCAGCACCAACGGTGCGGCCACCTTCGCGAATAGCGAAGTTCATCTTGTCTTCCAAGGCAACCGGAGCGATGAGTTTGATAGTGATATTGACAGTGTCGCCAGGCATAACCATTTCGGTGCCGGCCGGCAAAGTCACTTCACCAGTAACATCGGTGGTACGAATATAAAACTGCGGTTTATAACCAGCGAAAAACGGTTTATGACGACCACCCTCTTCTTTGGTCAAGATATACACATTAGCTTCGTATTCGGTGTGAGGAGTAATAGAACCCGGTTTGGCCAAAACCATACCACGTTCCACATCTTCCTTTTTGGTACCACGAAGCAAGAGACCGGCGTTATCACCAGCTTGACCTTCTTTGAGAGATTTGTTGAACATTTCAATACCGGTTACTACGGTCTTTTGAACATCTTCTTTCAAACCGACGATTTCAACTTCGTCGTTGAGTTTGATCATACCACGTTCAATACGACCAGTTACTACGGTACCACGGCCCTCAATAGAGAACACATCTTCCACCGGCATGAGGAACGGCTTGTCCACTGCACGCTCTGGCTGAGGAATATATTCATCCAAAGTTTTGAGGAGTTCCATGATCGGTTTGGTGGCCGCTTCATCGGTCGGGTTTTGCAAAGCTTGCAAAGCGCTACCACGGATAATCGGGGTAGTATCACCAGGGAATTTATATTTTTTGAGCAAATCGCGTACTTCGGATTCTACCAAGTCTACAAGCTCCGGATCGGAAACTTGATCAACTTTGTTCAAAAATACCACGATATAAGGCACGCCCACCTGACGAGCGAGCACGATGTGTTCGCGAGTCTGCGGCATTGGGCCATCAGCGGCAGAAACAACCAAGATAGCGCCATCCATCTGAGCAGCACCAGTGATCATGTTTTTTACATAATCGGCATGACCGGGACAATCGACGTGCGCATAATGGCGACCGTCAGTCTCGTACTCCACGTGAGCGGTGGAAATAGTAATACCACGCGCCTTGGACTCAGGAGCTTTATCCAAATCATCTACACCCTTTTTCTGGGCGACGCCACCACGGGCGTTCAAAGTCTGCAAAATTGCAGCAGTCAATGTTGTTTTACCATGATCGACGTGACCAATGGTACCTACATTAACATGGGGCTTTGTTCGTTGAAACTCAGCCATAGTGTTAAATGTTCACGGCACTTCCCCGAGTGGTCGGGCAAGATTTGTTGTCCAGCCGCGTAATTTTGATCGACCAAAAATGACCGATCTTTGTATTAAACAAAAATTTTGCTTTTGACAGCGTGATTATTATAACAAAACCGCCCGATTTGTCAAGGGCGGCTTTGGGGATAGATTGTGGATTATTCCACCGGTTCGAGGAGAAATGGCTCTTCGGCTTCTTCATGGGGCACATCGCTCAAAGGTTCTTCGTTTAAAATAGCCCCAATACTGTCCATACTACCAGAACGCAACGGTCTTACTTCGGATTTTATAATTGTGTCTGGCAACGGCGATATGGTTGGTTCTTCCGCCGGTGGAACGTCCGGCTCTGCATAATCTGTTGGCAGATCTATTTCTGCATCTGGTGCAGAAATAGAGTCATCTAACGAAGCATCTGGATGATTAATCTTTTCTTCATGCTCTACCCAATCATTGTTAATTTCAACCTCATCATCTTCTCGCCCCCAATCGTCATTGCCATCATCACAGCCACAATCACATCCGCCTTCTAACAAATTTTCATATTCATCCAGATTCATCATTACCATGGTTTCGTCTGACTCGCGATCCAAAATCACTAATCGATCACCGGTATTGCGCACCAAACGCATGATTCTATTAAGCTGTTTTTCTTTCATAAAAAAATAGTTGAAAAATAGGACGCGGGTTTAGTTTATAAAACTGGAACAATCTAAGCCCGACTTATCGTCTGGGATTATATCAAACGAAAAAAATGGCGTCAAATTTTAAAAAATCCGGCAAGCGCGAACGCCTGCCGGGAGAGTTTTACTCCTTATCTAACGGGTGGTTTAGCCTGGAACCGGCGTCGGATGGTAGTCGCCGCTAAAGCACGCACCGCAGAAATGATCAGGCTTTGCACCCAAATCAAGCACGGTACTGCGTAAATCTTGAATGGTGACATATTGCAACGTATCCGCCTCGATCAGACGACGGATGCCATCGACATCATTTTGAGCCGCCACCAATTCATCGCGATCTGGTGTATCGACACCAAAATAACACGAATGAGTGATTAGCGGCGAACCGATAAGCACATGCACCTCTTTGGCACCGTTGCGACGTAGCATGCGCACGATTTTGAGCATCGTGGTACTACGAACGATCGAATCGTCAATAATCAGCACGCGTTTACCAGCGATCACGGCGCGATCTGGGTTGAGCTTGCGGCGCACTTTGGGCGCGCGTTTTTTCTTGGGCTCGATGAAGGTACGTCCGACATAATGGTTGCGACGCAGACCAAAGCCGAGCGGTACTCCCGAGGCCTCGTGATAGCCGAGTGCAAAATCGTTGGCCGAGTCTGGCACCGGGATGACCACGTCGATATCCAGATCGCATCCGTACTGATGGTACATGCGTTTACCGAGTGCACGACGAAAGCCATGCCCCACCGGAATGTTGAACACGACCGAATCGGGCCGAGCGAAATAGATCAATTCGAAGATGCAGAATCGACGCAGGTCGCTCTGGGCCAATTGGTAGTGTATCGGCTTTTGCCCAACCGCGAATTCCACGAGTTCGCCGGGTTGCACTTCTTGGTGATGCCGGGCTTTGATAATGTCGAGCCCGACCGTCTCTGAAGAGACCACCCAAGATTTGCCGCGGTCACCAAAGACCAACGGCCGGTAACCGAGCGGGTCGCGTACGGCGTACATTTTGCCGTCATGGAGCAGTAGACCGGAGTAAGCACCAGTCACGTTTTGGAACAGCCAACGCACGGCGGCGACCATGTCGTCGCCAGAGTACAGTCGGTGTGCCAACAGGCGCACCAACAACTCGCCGTCGTTCTCGGTGTCGAAATCGCACCACTTATCTTTGAGGTAATCTCGCCAGTAATCATAGGTGGGGCGCGGAATGTTGCCATTCCAACAACCGGCCAAGGGCGGGTTGTTCACCACAAAGGGGTGGGGGTTGAGAAGCGACAAGCCGCCGGCAGTCGAATAGCGGGTGTGGCCAATGGCCACCTTACCAGCCAACTTCCGGCGTTCTAATTCTCCGTAAGAGTCGCTCACCAACCCGGGCTTTTTCACCACGATCAATTGGCTATCTGGAGCCACCACTGCGATTCCGCTCCCTTCTTGCCCGCGATGTTGCAGAGAATACAGTCCTTCAACCACAGGATTGACCGCATTATGATAACCGCATACACCGTATACCGCACATTCTTCTTTCAATTTAGTCACGGCCCACCTCCTGTTTGATTTTAAATACCCATGAAACAAAAAACCGACACCTGTCAGTTTCTCGCGCTCACGGATATTGCTTTGTAAAGAGCGCTTGAGTATATAATAAACTACTTATTACAGATTTTGTCAACAAAAAGATACGGTATGATTACTTCCGATCGGATTTACATTCGCACACTCTTCGCCCAACAAAAAAAGAGAATGAATACATTTTTATACCCCCACTCCACAGCAAAAACAAAAGCCGGCACAACTGATGCTTTTTCGCGGGTTATGATCCCACCGGATCATCCTTTCGCGCTCGCGCGCGAAAAAAGCGAAAAAATATCAGTTGTGCCGGCTTTTTAAAAATTTACTTCTTCTTTCCTTCAATAATCTGCGTCGCTACATTATTCGGCACATCAGAATAGTGATCAAATTCCATACTGGAACTAGCACGACCCTGACTCATGGAACGCAAGGAAGTGACATAACCAAACATGCTGGCCAAAGGTACCATCGCGCGTACCACTTTCATACTACCGCGATCAGTCATTTCTTGAATCTGACCACGTTTGGAATTCAGGTCACCAATAACTTCGCCCATGTACTGCTCTGGAGTCAGAACTTCAACTTTCATAATCGGCTCGAGGATTACCGGGCTAGCCTTCTTACAGGCAGCTTGGAAAGCCATGATAGCCGCCATCTTAAAGGCAATTTCGGAAGAGTCCACTTCGTGGTAGGAACCATCGAAACAAGTGACTTTGATATCCACCACTTCGTAGCCGGCGAGGATACCACGAGACACGGCTTCTTTCACACCTTTTTCGATAGCTGGTACATACTCGCGCGGGACCACACCGCCTTTGATCTCATCAATGAATTCCAGGCCCTTACCATGTTCATTCGGTTCAACGCGCAAATAACAATGGCCGTACTGACCACGACCGCCGGACTGTTTGATATATTTGCCTTCGGCTTCGGCACTAGCTTTGATCGCTTCTTTGTACGCGACTTGCGGATTGCCCACATTGGCCTCCACTTTGAATTCGCGTTTCATGCGATCCACGATAATGTCGAGGTGTAATTCGCCCATACCGGAAATAATAGTCTGCAAAGTCTCTTCGTCAGTATGTACGCGGAAGGTTGGATCCTCTTCGGCCAATTTCTGCATAGCCAAACCGATTTTTTCTTGGTCAGCCTTGGTCTTGGGTTCGATGGCGATCGAGATAACCGGTTCCGGGAACACAATTTTTTCCAAAACGATCGGTTTATTCTCATCACATAAAGTATCACCGGTATGCACATTTTTGAAACCAATGGCGGCGGCGATTTCACCGGCGTACACATCGGTTACATCTTCGCGATGATTGGCATGCATGCGCACTACGCGGCCCAAACGTTCTTTTTCACCAGTAGAAGAATTGTACACATAACTACCAGCGGAGACCTTGCCGGAATACACGCGGAAGAAAACCAATTTACCCACAAACGGATCGGTGGTCACCTTGAAAGCCAAAGCGGAAAACGGTTCTTCATCGCTGGCTTTGCGGGTAATCGGGGCATCTTCATTATTCGGGTCAGTGCCTTTGGTTTCTGGCAAATCGGTCGGAGCCGGCAAATACCACACCACCGAATCCAACATGAACTGCACACCAATATTACCCAAAGCGGAACCACAGATAACCGCGTAAGCGCGGCCGGAAATAGTAAGTTCGCGAATAGCTTTGCGAATTTCATCAACAGTAAAATTTTCACCATTGAGATATTTGGTCATGGTCGCGTCGTTGGCTTCGGCAACTTTTTCAATCATTTTGGCGCGATAATCTTTTACTTGATCCTTCATATCTTCCGGAATCGGAATCTCAATAATGTTCTCACCGTTTTTACCTTCGAATTTGTAAGCTTTTTCTTCGATCAAATCAACGAGGCCAGAAAAAGTGGACTCGGCGCCAATCGGAAGTTGAATAGCAAAAGCATTTTTGGAGAGACGTTCGTGAATGGAAGCAAGACTCATGTAGAAATCCGCACCCATTTTGTCCATCTTGTTGATGAAACAAACACGCGGGACATTATATTTGTCGGCTTGGTGCCAGACAGTTTCGGACTGCGGCTCCACACCTTGAGAACCATCGAATACAGTGACCGAACCATCGAGTACACGGAGCGAGCGCTCCACCTCGACGGTAAAATCTACGTGGCCAGGAGTGTCGATGATATTCATGCGATGATCTTTCCAAAAACAAGTAGTCGCGGCGGAAGTAATAGTAATACCGCGCTCTTTTTCTTGTTCCATCCAATCCATTTCGGCCGCACCTTCGTGCACCTCGCCGATTTTGTATTTTTTACCGGTGTAAAAAAGCACGCGCTCCGTAGTAGTGGTCTTGCCGGCATCAATGTGAGCGGCAATACCAAAGTTGCGAGTTTTGTCTAATGAATATTCACGGGGCATATATATAATGATAATTATTTAGCGAAGCGAGCAAAGTGAGCAAAAGCCTTGTTGGCTTCGGCCATACGATGAACATCGTCGCGTTTGCGAATAGCATCACCCACGCCATTGAGGGTATCAATCAAAACCTGGGCCAATTTATTGGCCATCGGTTGACCTTTGCGAGCGCGCGCGGCACCAATAATCCAACGAAAAGCGAGCGCATATTGGCGATCACCGCGCACCGGCATCGGTACTTGGTAGTTGGCACCACCCACACGGCGGGAGCGAACTTCCACCTGAGGGGCGACGGTACGAATCACTTCTTCGAATGCTTTGACCGGCTCTTTTTTGAGAGTCTCGGACATTTTGTCCAAAGCAGTATAAACAATATCTTGGGCAACCGTCTTTTTACCATTTAACATTACACAGTTGATAAAGCGAGCAAGAACTACGCTGCCGTATTTGGCATCGGGTTTAATGTCGCGTCTTTTTGCTTGTTTTCCACGCATAAAATTACAGATTATTTCTTAGCAGCTTTCGGACGTTTGGCGCCGTACACACTACGACCGCGGCGACGCGCTTCGACACCTTGCGCATCATATACACCACGAACAATGTGATAGCGTACACCCGGAAGATCTTTTACACGGCCACCACGAATAAGCACGATGGAGTGCTCTTGCAAATTGTGACCTTCACCTGGGATGTAGGCGATTACTTCCATACCATTGGAAAGACGAACCTTGGCGACTTTACGAAGAGCCGAGTTCGGTTTCTTCGGAGTGGTAGTGTACACTTTGGTACACACGCCGCGTTTGAAAGCGCAACCGCGATCAAACGTGGTCTTGCGACGATGCAAGTTGTCGATACCAGCCATGAGTGCCGGAGATTTGCTCTTCGTCACTTTTGGATGGCGACCCTTGCGCATGATTTGGCTTAGAGTAGGCATAAGTTATTTCGTAACGATATTCGTTACTTTATTAAAAATTTCTTTAAATAAGCCCTTCGGGCATGTTTTCTGCGCTTCGCTCGGAAAAAGAAATAAATTTCTTTTTCTCTCACTTTGCGAGAAAATAAAAGACTGACCTATGATCAGCCAACTTTTTAATCCCCGGAACACTGTTGCAACTCGTGTTTTTGGGGAAATTACATTCTGAGGACATTATATATATAGTTGGGGAATTTGTCAAGTGGTTGACGTTGTCCGTGTGGATGGTATTATTATATGTATTCATACCCCCAGGGGGTATAACCTATTTTCAACCAAAATTTTATTATATTTTAGCCATTTTGGCTACGAGTTGTGATAAAGGTAGTTGTCTGAAATAAATTTTTATCTTTGTGGTAATTTCAAGCTTTAGTGCGTTGAACAAAGACGAAAATTCAAATTTTTAAATTAAAAGTTTTTCCGCTTCGCGGATTATTTGGGGGCAATTTTATTTTTTATTTTTTTAATTCTATGGGCTTCGAAGATATAAAACCTACAAATACGCAAGAGACGGCAAGTGATACACCAACGCAAGAAGAAATAGAGGAAGCAAAAAAAGATATGCACATGACTGGGCGTGCTATGCGTGTTGATGAAACAATGGAAGATTATAGAAAAGAACGAGAGGAATCGTGGGAAAAAATGAAAACAGCTCAAGCAGAAAAAGACCAAAGCGAAATCGAAAGAATTAGACAAGAGATTGCGGGACACATTGATCAAAAACAAGAAAAGCCGAAAGACGCAGAAAATTATAAAGACTTGCCGAATGTGAAACTGTGCGAAGAAAAATTAAAATCTTTACTGGAAAATAATCAGGGTGTTGGCGATTTTTCCGACCGCGCCAAGAGAATGATTTATGAAATGCTTACACGCAGGAGCGAGTTTGTGAAAAATACTGATGGTGCAGGAAAAGATGTTGCCGATTTAATGAAAAATCTAAAACCGCAGATGGAATGGTATAGAAATACTCGTGGAGCATTGGAAAAATCGATTGACTCAAGCGGTGAATTTAAATGGGATAGTAATCCGGGGTGGTTCGGAATTAATACAAGACCAGAAGCTGGAAAAAGAGAAGGAATAAACATCAAGGCATACACAACCATTCCCTCTGCTGAGTATGCTTTCATTCAGCATATTCCCAAACTCGCGAAAGAATTGCGCCAGCTTGCTCTTGAAAGCGATGATATCATACAAGTTAAAATCCCCGAGAGCCTGAGTGGGTTTATGTCCCACAATGATTCAATAGTTATCCATTTCAAGAAAAAAGAAAATGGGGATAAAATTTTGGGGATTTTAAATTCTTGGATGCAGGCGAACAGTATTCATGAATCGCCAAGAGAAATGGGAAGAACAAAAATAGCAGCCGACTCAAAAGATACCAGTTTCTCCGACTTAGTTGCGAAAAACATCGCAAGCTGGCTTGAGCAAAATGCGGGAAAATATGATAGTTCTTTACTGGCAAGCGAAGCGGTAAAACACGCAATTGAGCAGTCGCAAAAATCGCCAATTTAAAAAAATAAAAAATAAAATTGCCCCCAAATAATCGTTTTGCCTTTAGGCAAAACAAAAACTTTTAATTTAAAAATTTGAATTTTCTATACGATAAACAAAGTTTAAACTAGTAAAGACGAAGATAAAAATTTACATCAGACAACACCGAGTATGCGGCTCAAAAGTTTTGCGTTATTAGACTTTTAAATCAAGGAGTGCAAAACTTTTTCGACCCAAATTCACTTTTCTCCGTTGGGTGGCAATTTAAAGAATAGTGCGATAAAATAGACTCAAGCCAATTAACAAAATTAACTAATAAATCCGAAAAGCGAACTTCGCATACTCGGATACGTTAGGTGAAATATTTTTTAAAACAAACAACGTTCGAAATGATATGAAAAAATTTTTATTCGTCTGTTACGGCAATGTTGGAAGAAGTCAAATGGCTGAGGCTTTTTATAACAATTTCACAAATTCAAGCAATTCATGGAGTGCCGGAATACAAGAAGATACGCCGGTAAAATATAAAAATCCTGCCCCAATTATAGTTGAAACTATGCTTGAATTAGGCATTGATATCTCACAAGCAACAGTGAAAACTATTAATCAAAAAATAATAGATGGGAGCGAAAGGATTATAGTTATGTGTGAAGAAAAACAATGTCCGGACTATTTACTTAAATCGAAGAAAATAATTTTTTGGAACGTTGCCGATCCTTTCGAGGCGACCCTTGATGAAACCCGAAAGGTACGAGATGCCATAAAAGATAAAATTTTTTCATTAATAAGATAATTGTTTTAAAAAATACATCGTCTAACGCGGCATATCTGGCTGCGGCTCTTTCAAGAGCCTTCACCCAAATTCCGAGTACTCAGGACTTCATATATACCGAAATATTCAGCGACATTAACGAGTGTGCTTTTTACTATTAAATATGAACATAATCGAAAAAATTAAAAAATTTGTTGAGAGCGAGTGCAAAAAGCCAAGCAGCAATTATGGATATGATCCATTTCTTTATCATTTTATTCCAGTTGTAGAATATTCTGAAGCATTAGCGGATAAATTAGGCGCCGACAAAGAAATTGTGATAATTGCTGCTTGGCTCCACGATATCGGGTCTATTGTTTGTGGTAGAGAAAATCATCATCTCACCGGTGCGAAAATTGCAGAAGAAAAATTATCTGAACTTGGGTATCCCCCAGAAAAAATTGAAAGGGTTAAGGACTGTATAATTTCGCACCGGGGCTCTCAACAAATTTTACCTAAAACATTGGAAGCTAAAATATTGATTGAGGCTGATACTCTAAGTGCTTTTAACGATATTGCTGGCCTTTTTCAGTGCGCGTTTTATTATGAAAAACTATCAAGAAAAGAAGCAAAAGATTCTGTTAAACGAAAACTAGAAAATAAGTGGAAACAACTAAATTTTGATGAGTCCAGAGAGATTGTCAGACCTAAATACGAAGCAATTAAATTATTATTGAAATAAGGTATGTTCGCAAACGCTTCGGGGGGCGCCGCGCTCTTATTTGCTCTTTATATATAATCAATAATGTAATTAATTAAGCCCTCGCCTAACACGGTATATCTGGCGAAAAATGAGAAGTGCATATTAAACTGGGGCTTGGGCAAATTACTAAAAAATAACATGAGCTACTATATAATAATTCGCGGACCACTTGGGTCTGGCAAATCTACTATCGCCGAGACGCTCGCCCAAAAACTTGATGCGGAATGTATTGGAATGGATGAGGTACTCGAAAAAAATGGATTGGATAAAATGCCGCCCAACGCACCTTGTATTTCAGTAGAGAATTTTATAAAAGCAAATGAGCTGGTTATCCCAGCGGCAAGAGAAAAATTGTCGGGCGGCAAAATAATCATTTTTGACGCTTGCTTTTATCATAAAGAAGTTATTGAACACCTCATCCAAAATTTGCCGTTTCCGCACTATATATTTACGCTCAAAATACCACTAGAAGTTTGTATTGAAAGGGACAGTAAACGTTCCAAAACATATGGTGAAGGTGCGACAGTGGCAGTTTTTGGACTCGTTACCCGGTTTGATTACGGAACCAATATTGATGTCAGCCGAAGTTTAGATGAAGCCATTAAAGATATACTAAATAATTTATCCAAGCCATAAACGGTATTTTTTATTTGTTGTTACAATCTTTATTTTATATGGAAAACAGACCCAAGACAGGAACGAGAGTTTGCATTTTCTTTGACTTCGACGGAGTAATCGCCGATTCCCTATCAATCGCTTTTGAGATAAACAAAATATCCAAACCAAGTCTTACTTTGGAAAAATACCAATCATTTTTCAACGGCAATATCAACGAAACCAAATCCGAAGAAGAATTTGGTCCCAAAGTAAATTTTTTTGAAGAATATGGCAAGCGTTTTGAAAAACTAGACATCGATGAACAAAAGCAACTGATCATCCAAAAACTATCCGAACGTTTTCCGCTTTTTATTATATCTAGCACCACCAGCGACATTATCCGAACCTATCTGCGCAAACATCAGATACTATCTTGTTTTAAAGAAATACTAGGCAATGAAATCCATGCTAGCAAAGTAAAAAAGTTTCGTTTACTGTTTGAGAAATACCACATCGATCCAAAAGATGTTATTTTTATCACCGACTCCACCGGCGACATGATAGAGGCTAAAGAAGCTGGCATCGAAACTATTGTCGGCATCCTGGGTGGATACCAAAATGAAGAAAACCTGAAAAGAGAAAATCCGACCATAATCGTCAAAGATTTTTTACAATTTTACGAATTTGTACAATCACAATCTAAAACTTAAATAAAAAACCACCGGCTCAACACCGGTGATTTTTTTGTTATAATTTTAGAACGAATACTCGTTTACCTTTTCCCAAGTAAGCTCATTTAGCACCACCATTTTATCTTCGGCCACAATATATAGATAATTGTCCATATATAATGCTCGGGTTGGATTGATATCGCTCACGGCCTTGGACAACTTCAATTCACCATTGGCATACGAGAATATGTATCCACCCTGCGAACCAGGCAAGAAGAATACTTGATGGCGACTGTCGGATAGAAACGCGTGATGATTATTAATCGCCTCCGACCAATATTCATTTAGAATATATTTAGAGAGCTCGGTTGGATTGGCGGGGTCGCTCGCATCAAACAATGATACCTTTACTTTGTTGTCCTCTTTGCCAATACCCAACACGCGATGTTCGCCCAATGGATGTAGGTAAGAAGAATATCCGGGGATCTTGAGTTCACCCTTTACCACTGGTTTGTTAGGCACGGACAAATCCAACACATAGAATGGATCAGTTTGGCGAAATGTGACCAGATATCCCCTATCACCTACAAATCGCGCCGAATAGATCCGTTCAGTTTTGCCCAGATCTTTCACACTACCCACCGTTTGCATACTGCCATTTAACACATAAACATCATTACGGGTATTTTGGCTATTCCAGTTGTCAAAAATCAACATACCGCGCTGCCCCACCGTCACGGCGGCGCGCAAATTACCACCATATTCATCCAGAGAAAACTGATTCAACAATTGCCCCGGCACTTCCCCTACCGCCACCACCTGCAAACCATCCAAGCCAATTTTCACAATTCCGGTTTTTTCGAATTCACGCAAATGGCGCGCATAAAATTTATCTACGCGATTGTTCAAATCATTTTCCAATTTTAATTTGGCATCTTTGTTACTATTCTGATCCAAACTATACGCCCAAGTCTGCAATAAGTATTCCATTTCGTATAACTTGGCTTGGTCGCTGATGTCATAACCGCGTAACTTTTTTAATTTTTCTACTATTCCGGCCGGTAACATGTCGGCATTTTCGGTCAAGAATAAATAATTACGTTCAAACACACTGCCGGCGGTATAATACGTTACATAAATCGCATTAGGCGAAAAATACAACACCGATTGATAGCTGTCGGTGCCGACAAAAGAATTTTTGTTGAGCACTGCGCCCGTATTCATATCCAAACTAAACACCGAAAATACATTGGACACCGGAGCAAAAGCAGTGGGGTGATAAATATTGGCACAAACGATTTCGGTGGTCATACCATTCACAGATAGTGGTCGTATCGGACACGGATTTTCCACATTAATATCTTGTCGAGTGACAAAATATATTTTACCCTGATACAAACGCGCCCCCACCAGTCTGTTGTTATTTTCGTATTTTATCGTCCACTTGGCTTTGGGATTCGTGCGATCGGTGATGTCATAACCCACAATTTTATCATAGGTAAACACCGCCAAATTGTTACCGCTCAAAAGTAAATCTCCTTTTAAATCAATCGTCGTAATCATTTTTAAATCTTCCGGCGGGAAAGCGTTGATCACCTTGGTCTCGCCAGATTGACGCCAATAATCCGGTCGTGCCACCGCCAAAGACGATGAGCTGTCCGGCTTCACCACCGGTGTCACGCTCCAAGTAGAATAAAAAATTTCTTTGCCATTATTTTTGATAATATCCGGCTCATCAATACCCAAAACTTGTACATTGGTGGACGAATAATCTGATGCCGGATTTGGGCTCATGGCCAGACCGGTTTTGGCACCAGACGACAAACCCAAATCACTTTCACTAATTGCATTGATAGTCGGTGCTGCAGATAAAGCCACTTCGGCAGTCGTCTGTGAAAAATTCATTCGCCCCATGGAATACGAATTGGACTGCAGGGCGAGTCCTTTCATGACATAATTTTTGAAATCATTGGCCGAAGTAAACTTTTTGATTTGTTTAAAAGTGGTCGCTGGTTTTTTGGTAGAGACAACTTTTTTGGTGGTCGCTGGTTTTTTTACCACTGTTTTGGATACAGGCTTGGCGGTAGCGGCGTTTACCGAATTGATACTGCCAGGATAAAAACCTCCCACCAACCCGACTATAATGGCCAAAACCAGCCAGGTTACCGATATTTTTCGCACTTGTGTATAGTACATATAATTGATTAATTAATACGCGGGTATTATAGCAAATTTTGTCACAAGCAAAAAGACATACAACCGTAGTTGCCAGATCAAATAGCTTGCGCTATAATACTAATAATTATTAATAATTTAAATTAATATGCCTATCATATATATTATCTTGATTATCATTGGTGTATTTGTGATCATCGGTTTGCGCGTGGTCAAACAATATGAACGCGGAGTCGTACTGACACTCGGTAAATATACCAGCACCCGCACTCCGGGTCTCACCTGGTTATTTCCAGGTATTCAGTATATGAACAAAGTAGATATTCGCGTGAATACCGTGGATGTCCCACAACAAGAAGTGATTACCAAAGACAATGTGCCGGTAGGGATCAATGCCGTAGTGTACTTCACTGTAGAAAAAGCCGAAGACGCCACCCTCAAAGTACGCGATTTTACTTATGCTATTTCCCAATATTCCATGGCCGCACTGCGCGATGTAATTGGCGGCGTAGAATTAGACGAACTGCTCACTGCTCGCGAAAAAATAGCGACCGAGATCAAAATCATTATCGACAAAGTAACTACCAATTGGGGTGTGGATGTGTCTGATGTAAAAATCCAAGACATTGAAATTCCCGCTGATATGAAACGCGCCATGGCCAAACAAGCCGAATCCGAACGCGAACGTCGCGCTATCATTATCAAAGCACAGGGTGAAATTCAGGCTGCGGAAAACATCGCCAAAGCTGCGGACCTACTCCAGCGCACTCCGGGCGCACTCTCACTGCGTACCCTCCAAACTATGGAGAAGCTACAACCTGATCCGAGCAAGATGACCATCTTCGCATTGCCGATCGAAATCATGGACGGCATCAAGGCGTTGAGTGCGGGTAGAAAGCAATAAATATTTAAAATAAAACACGGGGGATAATTTCTTTTGAGCGGGTTTGGGCCATTAGGCCCACCTTTCGCCCTCGCGGGCGAAAAAAGCGAAAAAGATGTTATCCCCCGTGTTTTTTATTTTACTTCTTGCAGAAATTCTTGTGCTAAAGCACCGACGTTGCCGTCAAATTTGTAGAAATGTTTCCACAACACTACGATATTAGCACCGTTGAAAACGGCACTTTCGATATCTTTCTCGGAATCTCCGCCCGCCACCGCAATCATGACATTATACATGCCCTTAATCTGATTGATTTGATAATACGGAATAAACTTGGTTTTATCCGCATCGGTTTCGTCTACCCCACGATGTAAAATTACTACCTGTGGCAATAATTTTAATTTTTGCAAAATCTCGAGTGGACTAGCCACATTCATCATATCGATCATGGCGTCAACTTTCTGTTTTTGGCATTCAGCAATAAACGCGTCGAGGGTTTCAATCGGCGCCACACCCAATGCAACCACACCATCTGCACCAGCTGTCGCCGCGAGCCGCACTTCGCGTTCACCCATATCCGCTGTTTTGAGATCAGCTACCACATAGGCACTGCGTCTGCTGTGCATTTTAATAGTACGAATAACATCCAATCCATATTTTTTGATAAGTGGCGTTCCGGCCTCCACCAAAATACGATCCGCATTTGGTAATTGTCCCAAAATTTGCTTGGCGTCTTCAATCGTATTATTTAGAGCAATCTGTAAATATTTTTGTTTTTTGTCGAGTGGCGTCGCCTTGGCACTCGCTGTGGACACCGCGAAAGCACTCTGTAATTGCATCATCTGGTTACTGCTCTGCGCCTGCTGTATTGCCTGTCTCACCGCCGGAGAATTCACTATCGCCCCTAACAGCCCACCAATTTCTATTCTGTCGCTCACGATGGTGGTGGCAGTCGGTGTCGACACAGTCGGGGTAGAAACATTTTGTGTTTCCTGATTCTTCACCTCATTTGTCACCAACCCATATTCCTCGTCAGCAAGTTGCTGTGCAGTTTTGCCACTGGCCAAATCGAACTTTTTCTTTTTTTTACGAAAAATAGAAAAAATAACAAAAGCCCAAAAGGCGATTTCAAAAATATTATCAAAAATACCGTCAATCTTCATATTATCTGGTTTTACGTAAAAACTCCGCGATTATTTTTCGGCCCTCGTCTGATAACGGATTAAATTCGCGCCAAGCTACAGCGATATTAGCGCCATTGAAATGGGCGCGCATAACTTCGCGACCGGTTTCTCCACCCGCTACTGAAATCAAAATATTGTAACTACCGCGAATACGAGTGATATCTGCATAAGGAATCGTTTTTGCGCCGCCCTCGCCCTCATCCACTCCGCGATGCAACACCACTGCTGTTGGCAACTTTTTTAATTTCGATAAAATCTCAAACGGGAATTTAATATTCATCATGTCCACCATGGAATCCACACCCTGCTGTGCGCACTCGAAAATAAAAGCATCGATAGTTGGGATCGGAGCCCAACCCAAACACGTCGCCGCGTTCGCGCCCGCATCGCGCACCATCGCCACCTCGGCCCCACCCCGGTCCATACATTTGATATCCGCCACCAGATAGCCACCCCAAATATTTCTAATCTCTCGAATTGCCTCTTCGCCTTTTTGTTTGATTAGGGCTGTGCCCACTTCTACGATAATTTTGTCGGATTTGGGCAATGCCAAAATACCACGGGTGGCGGCCGCGATACTTTCGTTGTAAGCAATCTGCAAATATTTGCGACGAGTATCAAGCATATGGCTTTATCTTAACAAAAAAGCGCCCACTTGCCAACCACTCCGACGCTTTACCACCAAACTCAAAAAATGATATAATACTGTTCGTAATTTAATTAATCTAATATTATGGACGCAACAATCCAAAAAATATTGGAACAAAGTGAGTCCGTGGAGTGGGAAGGCAAACAAGATGCTACCACCGCTATGGTATCGGGCATCGTAGGTATTATTATCATGGTGGTAGTCGGGGTGATTTTTTACAAAGTGGGCGGCAGTACCACCGGTACGTGCACAGTAAATGGCGTGACGCGTCCAATATCAGAATGCGCTGGTTATGCGCGAATTGCATCTTACGTATTTTTCGCACTGGCAGTGCTCACTCCAATTTTTACTTATTGGAGATATAAAGTCACGAATTACATAATCACCGGCAAAAGATTAATTATCAAATCCGGATTCGTAGGTGCAGATATTGTTACTCTCTATTATGATCAGGTACGCAATATCTTTGTGAATGTGGGTGTGCTCGGCAAAATATTTAGTACCGGTTCCATCATGATTGATACCGGCAAAATGCAATCAACCAACAACAAAAGTGGCAACAGCACCCAGGTGGTTTACGACCGTTTCGATAATATCAAAAACCCGTACGATGTGTACAAAAAAATGCAAGAAAAATTGAGCGCCAACAAATCGGCGTTGTATAGTGGAAAAGGAGTGTAAACACACAATAAAATACGGGAAGTAAAATCTCTTTCGCTTTTCTCGCCCGCGAGGGCTCGAGGATGCGCCTGTGGGCGCATAACCCGCTCAAGAGAAATTACTTCCCGTATTTTATTTTTATTCTACAAATCCTCCACGCTCCGCAAAAAACTTCCGGGCTTAATATTTAGAGGCTTGTCACCATACGACTGTTCATCTGGTTCGTAAGTGAGTTCGCCGCGCAGTACAGTCGTGGGATTGGACAAAAGCGATTTATCATTTAATAGCTCCGGGCCAATTTCGTCCAAAAATTGACTCTGGCCTTGGAATACCGCCTCTCCCCAACCATTCTTACCACTCTGCATTGGGTACGAAAAATACAAATATTTTTTAGCACGAGTTACCGCCACATAAAACAACCTACGCTCTTCTTCGACTCCATTCTCTTCGGACAACGCCCGACTATGCGGAAAAGCTCCGTTCACCAAATTGATTATAAACACCGCGCTCCATTCCAACCCCTTGGATTGATGAATGGTCGACAAAATTATTTTTTCATCTTTAATTTTATCGGCGCTTTTCTTTTTATTTTGAATGGTAAACGCCTCCTGCAACGCCGCTTCGGCCAAGAAATCCTCCAAATTATCATACTTACCGGCAAATACCGCCAACTGCTTGATATCGTCTATACGATCATCGGCGTCCATGCGTTCGGCAGTCAAATATTCGCGATAGGGCGAATCGACAATATGCAAAATTAATTTCGAAGGCGAACCTTTGCCAATTTCTAACATACCATCCCAAATCTGTAAAAAATTATTCCAACCCGAGCGCGCTTTGTCGCTCAAGCTGCCACCGGCGGCGCGCACTTCGTCAATATTATTTACACCCTGAATGTGTTCGATAATTTTCCCGGCGGCCGCTGGGCCAATACCATCTTCGTAAAGCAATACGCGCATCCAGGCGGCACTGTCGGCTAGATTATTTAATACTCGCAAATAAGCCAACACGTCTTTTACATGCGAACGTTCAAAAAACCGCAGACCACCGCGATAATCATAATCAATACCGTAACGCATCAGTTCCAACTCCAACTGCTGGCTATGGTGCGCCGCGCGGAATAGCACCGCAATTTCTTTGTGTGGCACTCCGCCACGAATGAGCGAAGCAATCTTTTCGGCAATGGCGTTGGCTTCTTCTGCCCCCTCACCAAACGGGCGTAATTCCGGCTTCACCCCGGTTTTAATTATAGTTTTTAAATCCTTTTTGTATTGTTTGGGATTGTTGGCAATCACTGAATTGGCCACTGACAGAATCTCTTGACTACTACGATAATTGGTCAACAACTTAAAAATTTTTGCTTTGGGAAAAACTTTTTCGAATCGTAAAATATTTTCGATATCCGCCGCCCGGAAAGAATAAATACTCTGAGCATCATCCCCCACTGCCAAAATATTTTGATGAGCTTGGGCGAGCTTGCACACGATCGACGCCTGAATTTTGTTGGTGTCTTGGTATTCGTCTACCAAAATATATTTGAACTGTTCGGAATATTTTTTCAAGATTCCCGGATTGTTGAGTAGGCGCAACCAGTTTACTAACAGATCATCAAAGTCCATAGAATTGGCGGCTTTTTTCTTTTCTTCGTATTCACGCACCACTTGGGTAATCGCCTCTTCCCACATGCCAAACTGCGAATAACGCGCATCAAGCACATCGGCGATAGTGGTCTCGGCATTGCGAGCAAAAGAAATTATCCCCTGCAGTACTTTGGTCGAGGGAAATTTGCCAAACTTCTTGCCGCCCGCGCCGTCAGAAAAATCTTTGGCGCAAAGTTTGACGATCGATTCGCTGTCGTCGCTATCCAAAATAGAAAAATTATTTTCATATCCCAACTCGCGCGCGTGTTGACGCAAAATACGGTGACCAATACTGTGGAACGTGCCGGCCCACGGCAACTTTTCACTACGACCGGTGAGATGTTGCATGCGTTCTACCATCTCGGCGGCGGCTTTGTTGGTAAAAGTCACGAGAAGTATATTCTCCGGAGCGACGCCTTGCTCCAACAAATACGCCACCCGATAGGTAATGGTACGTGTTTTGCCACTGCCAGCACCCGCCAAAACCAAACACGGCCCATCACCGTGGAGCACCACATCCAATTGTTCTTTATTTAATTCTTTTTGGAAATCAATCGACATAAAAATTTTATTTTTTGAAACCAGTAGGCACATTCTATCACACTTTGATAAAAATAAAAACCCACTCAAATACTCCATATTTAACAACAAAAACAAAACCACCCCGCGAGTGGCGGGGTGGACAAAATCAATTATTATGGTTGGGGATTCATCTCTCTGGCCGTAACCGGGAAAATTGTATCAATGAACTCTGTTGCTATGGCATCAGTAGTCAAGTCACCAGGCGACGCAATTAACAATTGTACTTTGGCATCGGAAAACGTACTACTTACCATCATAATATCCGCCGCTATTGTAAACTGTGACATTCCCAACCTGTCTCCATCTAGATTGCGGAAAATAATTCGCTGCTTGGTTTCGTCCCAAGATCCGGAAAATATTCGACCGCCATTCACCAACTTCCAATTATTCAACTGATTGGGGATATTGGTTAGAACTGTCACCACCAGACTACGTAGGTCTGGATTATTGTTGTCATCATTAAAAGGATAGGCATCCGAACCATTGGCCCCTTCGGAATCAAATATAGCTAAAGTCTGATTGGCCCCATACTGCACAGATCGCGGTTGGTCTACTTCTGCTCGAAGCCTAATCGTGTTTAATCGATCCTTAGGTAAACGCACGACACTCTCGTTGTTATCTTCTCTTAATTCCACCACGTGATTGTAGGGGCTTGAAATGACCACCTTAACCCACTCAACGTTATCTAGATAATCTACTCCGTCTAGCACATACCCAACAGCATCACTACTGTTGGGTGTTAAAGCAACAAATAATTGGCATCCCCCTTGAATGTTTGGTACCGCTTCACCCAACACGGCAAAATTCTTATCCAAAAAATATACCTTAGTAGTAGCACAGGTGCTAATTGTAGGATCATAATTTCCATTACCAATATTTTTGATAGTCACAACAATTGGTTCAGTCGGATAAGAATTGAAGGCTACGTCAGAAATAGTTAAATCTGGCAAATCTAAACAAACACCATTTGCACAACCATTCTTACATTCAACTAATGGAACCATCCCTACATTACCAGTACAAGTACCCTCCAACAAATGCGTGCCCGTAGCAGTACATCCAGTGGTACCAACACTAGTAAGAACAGTACAACAATCAGTATGCGACATAATGGTCGCACAATCTTCAAACTGACATCCTCTCATAGTACCGACGACGGTAGTATCTAAACCGTTATCAGAATCGGAACAAAAAGACGGTAAGGTCTTAGTCAAGGTATTATTATTCTCTCTCATCTCTTTTACTTTATTGTTAGGATCAATCGTCGCTGTTAAAGCAGAAGGAATTCTAGCCGGATATGGTAAAACGAAATTAACAGCCACCCCGGGATTTAAACCACTCACCAAACGAGGCTTGCTGTTTGGGATGATAGTCGTAGACCAGGCAGTGGCAACTTCAGCAGTATTTAATTTTGTTTTGCCAATATTTTTCACAGTAACCGTGGCTTTCTTGGCAGCATTGTCAAAAACTATATCGGACACGATCAAATCCGGTCCGGTTAAAAAAACCGGGGGAGCCACGGCAAACGCCGCTCCTCCCGCCGCGAGTGCAGCGAGTGTGGCAATCGCGAGTTTGGTACTCGTGATACTTTTCGTGGCCACTTTGGTGAGTGTTTCCACCATATTAGAAATGAGTGAGAGAAAAGATTAAATGTGGTTAATCTTTTCCAAACGAATGAGAATACACGGGCAAAGCCCATTATAATATGATTACGGAGAAATTTAAAACTTTCTCCAAATTTTTAAATCGTTTATATTATACCACACTTGCGCCCTCCCAACAATTTTAATTATGTACACCCTATTCTTTCCAATCCCGTATCACCTTCTCCACGTCGGCGCTATCCACCGTCACCACACCCAATTTTTCCAGATCAGCTTCCAGCTTTTCGCGTTCCTCGTTCGCACCACTCGCATCTAACTCTTGAATTTTTTTCCAAATATCAGCCGCTTCGGGATGTTTTTCCGCCGCCACCTGATAAAGCACCAAGGGAATACTGGTGTGTACATGCGAAACTTTTACCATCGCACCCGATTCATCGAGCGCGTCAAGCGCCTTGTCAGGCAGCTTCCTATTTTTCACCAACTCAGAAGACAATTTTACCGCCGTAGCCAAAGCCGCATCGGTAAACTCTACTTTGTGATACTCGCGATACTTGTCTTTCACGCCTTTCAAAATTCCAATGGTCTGTTCTTCGGTCGGCTCGCTCACTTCTATAGGTTGGAAGCGGCGCTCAAGCGACGAATCGGTCTTGATATATTTCTCATACTCGGCCGTAGTAGTAGCTCCCACCATTTGCAAATCACCGCGCGCGAGGGCAGGTTTCAAAATATCCGAAAAATTTACCGCGCCTTCGGTACCATGCGACTGCACCACCGCATGTACTTCATCGATAAACAGAATAATAGTACGACTGGAAGCGCCGATTTCGGCCACGATTTTTTTTGCTCGCTCTTCAAATTCACCGCGATATTTCGTACCGGAAAGCAAAGTCGCAACATCCAGCGCTAGCACGCGCTTGTTCCACAGTTCGTCCGGAACATCGTGCGATACTATTCGCAAAGCTAATGCCTCCACAATCGCAGTCTTGCCCACGCCCGGCGCTCCGATAAGAATCGCATTATTTTTTTCTCTACGAGAAAGTGTCTGAGCTAACTTGCGTACTTCTTCTTCACGCCCCACTACCGGATCAAGCCGTCCTTGACGCGCCATCGCTGTGAAATCCGTAGCATAAGAATCTAAAAAAGGCGTACTGCCACCGCTCAATTTTGGCAATCCGCCTTTCTTGTTTTTTACCGCTAAATAAATCAACACCGCCACAATTGCAATCACTAAACCGAAGTAAGAAAAATTAATATTTCCCATAGTTTTAATTTTTTTCTAAAAACATCCATATTATATCATCCTCTTGACAAAAGGGCAAAAATGTGCTATAATAATCAGTTGTAAATAATGAAGAGAGAGCATTATGCACAACCACAAATTAGGCTTATTTTAGCCAAAAATATTTAAAGACTCTCTTCAATCTGGGAGTTTTCTGCTTTTTAAGGCAAAAATTGGACTTTTTCACAAAAATCTAATTTTGGCCATAAAAAGCCATGCTCGTTACAAACCAAGTTAGCTGACAGATCAATCATGCGGTGACCCGAATGGGAACATACCGCAAAGGAGCACGGATCATGCTGAATTTCAAAGCCATTCTGAATTTCAAAGCCATTGCAACCCTGATCATTCTGGCCCTTTCCTGCTTTTTTGCCGCCTGCGGCACGACTATAGTCGGCGGATACGAAAATCTTTCGGTCGACGGCGACGAAAGTGTTGATGGCGACAACTCGACGGACGGTGACAGTGACGAAGATGTAGCCGCGGAGGAAGAAGCCGAGGGCAAACCGGCCCACCCGATCGAAGTCACACTCACGTGGAGAGGCATGCCAGACCTAGACATCTCCCTCACCAAGCACCGCCCATGCGGCAGCTGGGGAGTCAACGCTGGATACGGCGACACGCCAGGGACTCCGACTTTGGTCGACCCGGAAGATCGTCGTATAAAATGCGAATCGGACAGTGATTGCCCGAACGGCAATTTCTGCTCCGAATTTGAAGTAAGCGAGGGATGGGACAAAAAGACCAAGGTACAATATTGTACCTATCACAGCAATGATGCGCACGACGATTCGTGCGGAACAGACAACGATCAAACTTCCTGGTGCGAAAAGGATATGGACAACGTCGGCTGTCAGGAAACAAGCGGCTGTCCCAATGACGTGCACGAAGAAACAATTATCGTGCGCGCTGAACCGGAAGTTGGTATGCGACTGCGCGTCGCGGTAGCCTACTACGACAGCAACGACCTCAAAGGAGACTTCACTGTCCCGTACGAAGTCACGGTGGTGGTCAATATCAATGGCACGCCCTGCGCCACCTACGCCATTGAGTTTGGTGTAGATCACCAAGTGCTCCGCGTCGCCGACATCGTCTGGGACGCCGGCAATTGCACAGATTTCCAAGACACTGACGCGCCGGATTTCATCTGGAATTCGGGAGACATGTCCATCGACCCCGCGATCGATGATCAACCGCAGTCGTTCTGGTGCGACAACATCTCCGACAAAGAATGTGTTGCCCTGGAATGCCCGACGACCAACTAACTTGTGCCCCATGGCAGTGGGCAAAAACAAACCAAAACAAAAGGACGGCTGCCACCGTCCTCTTTTTTATTCAATTTTTATTTTACGCCTGCATTTGCGGAAATTCACCACGAGGGCGTTTCGGAACAGAAGGTGTATTGTCTGGCATGGCTTTCATATCCAATACTACATCGTGTCTCCCTGGTTCGCGTGGGGATTTGGCACACCCGGGCATATGCCCCGGCAAACGATTGCCGCACTGGTCACAAAAATTTTCTCCCACTGGCTTTTCCATTTTTTCGGCCATATAATTATGGTTAAAAACTACAAACTTACATCTATATTATACCATATTTTGACCCAAAAGTCTATATCCCGCGACCACCTTGATTTTAAGCCAAAAATCCGCTATGATAGCGCCATATGTTTTTTGAACTGGAACACGTCGACAAAAATACTGGTGCACGCGCTGGTATTATCCACACCGATCACGGGGATATTGCTACCCCTTGTTTTATGCCGGTCGGTACCCAGGCCACTGTCAAAACTCTCGATGATAAAGATCTAGAAAACTTGGGTGCTCAGATAATTTTGGGCAACACTTATCATCTGCACTTACGTCCCGGTGAAGAGCTCATCGACATGCAGGGCGGCCTGCACAATTTCATGAATTGGCAACATCCGATCCTCACTGATTCCGGCGGTTTCCAAGTTTTCTCTTTGGGATTACAAAAAGAAGCCAAGGGCCAAAGCGGACTCACCAAAATTACCGACGACGGTGTAGAATTCCGCTCGCACATCGACGGCTCCAAACATTTTTTCTCTCCGGAAAAAGCGATAGAAATACAACACAAACTGGGCGCGGATATTATTATGGCGTTCGATGAATGCACGCCCGACACGGCCGATGAAAAATATACACGCGCGGCCATGGATCGCACACACGCGTGGGCGAAACGCTGTATTGATGAACATCAAAAAAATACTAGTCATCATGGCTACCAACAATTTTTATTTGGCATTATTCAAGGTGCCAAACACAAACATTTGCGCGAAGAATCTGCTCGCGCGATTTCGGCATTGCCGTTTGACGGTATTGCAATTGGCGGCGAAAGTATTGGTTACAATATGGAAGCCACTGCCGAAATTCTCGATTGGATGACGCCGATCATCCCAGCAGACAAACCTCACTATGCTATGGGCGTTGGTCTCGACCCCAAAGACTTACTTACTGTAGTCGCGCATGGCGTAGATATTTTTGATTGTGTAGCACCTACCCGACTCGCCCGACACGGCATGGTGTACACCAACACCGGTCGCTTGAACATTCGCAATGCGGCCTGCGCCCGCGATCGCAGACCAATCGAAGAAAATTGCCACTGCCCCACTTGTCAGCGTTATTCTCGCTCGTATTTACACCATTTATTTGCGGCCGATGAAATTACCGGATTGCGACTCACTTCGCTACATAATATATATTACATGTTGAATTTGATGCGCGCGGCACGCATAGCTATCCTAGAAGATCGCTTTGCGGATTTTATTAAATAAAACACCCCCATCTTGACCGACAGTCAAAAATAAGGTATAGTGAGCCCAGCGCGAAGGTGCCACTATAACCCTAAACAGAAAGGCCGACCAATGCCCAAAGCTCTTTCCCCCACCAAGCCGACCACTGGTGTACTCCCTCTAAAACCGGAAGAAGCATCCGATCTGCTGGTGCGGCAGATTGAGTTGGATGCTAATACGCCCACCGGCGAACACATCGACGTCACCACTCAGCGCGACACCGGCCGGAAACGGTTCAAAGGCAAATGCCACCAACGGACGCGACGTGGCTAATCGTCATCATCGACCCGCTCAACACCACCCGACCACATGGCCGGGTTTATTTTTTATCTTGATATTTCCATATTCTCACATCATAATTGTCGCGGCATAATATACCAACTTGACAAAATAAAAATATTTATATATAATTTAGTCCGATCTTTGGAGTTTGATCTTTAATTAACCGGGGACAGCACCAAATTGTTCCCCAAAAATACGTACCAGGAGACAAAGAATGAGAGACATGAACAAGTTTCGACGTATACTCAAGAGATTGGGAAGTGGTATTATAAAATTTTGCACATACCACATGTACAAACCGAACATGTTCCCGATAATGAGTCCGTTGCCCGAATCCTACGTCAACCACATTCTCGGACCACAATCAACTGATACTACGGGCGAGATAAAAAACCTTCAGTAACGCTGACAAATCAGCACCATCACACACGCCACCGTTCGGTGGCCTTTTTTTATAATGTTTGCTATCATACAACCACTATGTTCCACTTACACTTAATCTGTTTGGGTAAATTAAAAGAAACATTTTGGCGCGAAGCCGAAGCCGAATACCTCAAACGTCTCGGTGCTTTTGCGAAAATAAAAATTACTGAATTGCGTGAAGAAAGTTTTGGCGAAAAAGATAGCCCGGAAGTTATAATAGAAAAAGAAGCCAAAAAAATTTTGTCGGCTTTGCCAAAAGACGATTTCATCATCGCATTGGACCCCAACGGTAATCAATTTTCTTCGGAAAAATTTGCATTGCACCTAGACAGAATTATCGCCGAACAAAACAGCAAAATAACTTTTATCATTGGCGGACCACTGGGGTTGCATGAATCAATCTTAAAAATCGCTCAACTAAAATTCTCTCTTTCTGCGCTCACCTTCACCCATCAAATGGCACGAGTAATATTGTGGGAACAAATTTACCGCGCCCAGATGATCAGTGCGGAGCGGGCTTACCATCATTAAAACACCCGATCGTTGTTGGCCGGGTATTTTTTACTTTGTTTTTAATTCTTTAACATACAATCAAACATTTTACAAAATCGGCTTTATTGGGTAAAATACCCGCGATAATAATAACTTATGAAACGCATTTTTTCCGGCATTCAGCCGACCAACAACTTACATATTGGCAACTATTTGGGCGCAGTCAAAAACTGGGTTGCTTTGCAAAATGATTATGACTGCATTTACTGCGTGGTGGATATGCATGCCATTACCGTACACCAAGATCCCAATGACCTACGCAAAAACATTCTCGACGCGGCCAAAACATATTTGGCTTTGGGCGTGGATCCAAATCGCGTAATTATTTTTCAACAATCGAGCGTGTCCGCGCACGCCGAACTCGCCTGGGTGCTTAATACCGTGACCAAAGTGGCCGAGCTCGAACGCATGACCCAATACAAAGACAAAGCCAAACAACACAAACAAAATATTAACATGGGGCTCATGGATTACCCCGTGCTTATGGCCGCAGATATCTTGCTTTATGACACGGCTCTAGTACCGGTAGGCGACGACCAGACCCAACATGTGGAGCTGTCACGCATTATCGCTCGTCAATTTAACTCGACTTTTGGCGAAACATTTATTGTACCCGAAGCACATATTGGCAAACAGGGTGCACGCGTGATGGGACTCGATGACCCGAGCAAAAAAATGAGTAAATCAGCCCCTTCACCAGCCAACTACATTTCACTACTGGACGATCCCGAAGTGGCGCGTAAAAAAATCATGCGCGCAGTCACTGATTCTGGCACCGAAATCAAATCTGGTGCCGACAAACCAGCCTTGTCGAACCTGCTAATGATCTATTCTTCCTTCTCGGGCAAAACGGTAAAAGAAATCGAAAAAGAGTACGCTGGCCACGGCTATGGGGATTTCAAAAAAGGTTTGGCCGAAGTAATGGTAGGATTCTTGACCGATTTCCAAAATAAATTCCACCAAATTTCTGATGCCGATGTAAAAGAAATTTTGGCGAGTGGCGCCAAAAAAGCCGACGCGATTGCCAGCAAGAAATTATCCGAAGTCAAACAGAAAATTGGATTTGTCTAAAGGCCTAAAGTTAATTAAACACAAAAGCCGTAACACTAATATTTTTTGAGCGGGTTTGGACCCACAGGACCACCTCGAGCCCTCGCGGGCGAGAAAAGCGAAAAAATTATTAGTGGTACGGCTTTTTTAATTCTCCAACAACCACTTGAAATATTCCATGTCTTCGGTTGCTATAATGCGTGAAATAAGAAAATTCCCTTGCTGGCGTTCGTGCCACCCACCACCACTAGCCACAACGGCCGATTCATAGCCGGTGTTGATCACTGCTTCTACGGTCGAAGTATCATATGTCCCATACGGATAAGCAAAATGATGAATATCCACAAATAAATTATTTTCAAGCAATTGTTTGCTGCGCGCCAGCTCAAAATCTGCTTGCTCTGTGGACAGCGCACTCAATCGCGAGTGACTCAAAGCATGCGAACCAATCTCCATTCCTGCTGCTAATAAATTGTGCAACATCGCCCAAGTCATGGACCCCAAGCCGCCAACAGCTTTGGTGAAGACAAAAAACATTGCCGGGTAATTATACTGTTGTAAAATGGGGATCGCATTTTGGTATTGATCGTAATTACCATCATCAAAAGTAATCACCACTGGTTTGGCGGGTAAACTAGAGCCGCGCGTCAGCGCTTGGTAAAACTGCGAATACGAAATTACGTTATAATCGTTCTCTTTGAGGTATTTCATCTGCTCGGCAAATACTTCGGGACGCACATATAAAAATTTTCCTTCTTTGGCAATATAAAACGGCGGCCGACTGATATGATGATAAATCAAAATCGGCACATGTACAGCCCCGGTTTGCGTATCAGGACTTTTTTTGATAAGATTCGATTGCCACACTGGTAGCGAATATTCTACAGCACTACTAAAAAATCTGAGCAAGCCGAAATACACCGCCGGCGTGGCTAAAATCACGGTCACCACCACAATCAAATAAATTATTCGTTTCTTATTTTTATTCTGTTTCTTTTTCATATTGTTATTATACACCATGGTCACCCCTATCGCAAAAAAACGTAATTTTTACCTTTCTTATCTCAAAGGCCTGGCCCTCATCGGTATCATTGTCGTTCACTTGATCGAATGGTCTAACATCGAAATCACTACCGCTGTATTTCGGTTGCGAGAATTCTTTTACCCAGCCGTATTTCTATTTTTATCCACTGGTGGCGCGGTCACGTATTACGCCTATAGTCGTTACGATGATCTGCACCTCGCAACCCGCCGCCTTATTACCCGTGGTGCACAACTAGTTGGTATATATTTTTTATACAACATTTTCAAATTTTTCATCTACAACTTCAAACAAGAGCCATTTTACGATCAGTTTGTCTACAACGGAAAATTTACCATAGCCAATATCCTAACTTTGCATTCTTTTTCCACCCCCATATCCATCATACTCACTATTGGATTGTGTCTTATTGTATCCCCGATATTTTTGTGGGTTATCAAAAAAGTTAAACAACCAAACAATACCATACTGGGGCTCATCATTTTGCTCGCTGGATACAATTATGCCTTCGACCACTCTGCCAACTGGTTCACAAATTTCATTTTTGCCAAAAATAACATTCTATTTCCTCCAGCACTATGGCTACTCGCATTTTTGGTTGGATTCTATCTGGCCATGCTGGGTTTGGAAAAAATAAAATTTAAAGCCCTAATATTTTCTGTCGCCTTAACTATATTATGCGCACTTGGACTCCACACCACCCACTTTCTTTTCATCCCACATCACGATTACATGTATCCTCTCACTTTGTATTATATAATTTTTGGAGTGGCATATATTTATTTCTTCATCTATGTTTTTACCGGTTTGGAAAAAATAAAAAATCCATTAGTCAAAAAAATATTAGCTCTAATTCGATTCTGGGGCGACAATACTTTGAGCATATACATACTGCAGTGGTTAGTGATTGATTTCACAATGTGGCTATGGTTCCCACAGGCTAAGGCTATTTGGGTCACCATACCGCTCATGTTACTCGGGTATAGCATCATCAAAAAACGTCGTGTGCAAGAATATATCGGACAACAAAATCTGGGCTAAACTTCGCTATTTATGGCCCAAATTGCGGCTTGTGGCGGCTTGGGCTTTGTGTTATAATAAAATTAGTCAACAATTGGCTTGACAATCTGCTGATTCTGTGTTAAAGTGCGCACTACATTCAATTATTGTGGGATCCCGACCATTCGGGAGTTTGTACCACGAAAATTATTAATTTTATGTCAAAAAGACTGACTGCCTCGGCAGCCAAAGTGGACAAGAACAAGACCTATTCTTGGGACGAAGCTATTAAATTGGTCAAGGAAACATCTGGTGTAAAATTTGACGCCAGCGTAGAAGTGCACGCCAAACTCGGTATCGATCCGAAAAAAGGCGAACAGCAAATTCGTGCTACGGTGGTACTCCCCCACGGCACCGGTAAGACCAAAAAAATCGCTGCTTTCGTAGCTGCTGACAAAGAGAAAGAAGCCAAAGAAGCGGGCGCTGACCTTGTCTACGGCGAAGAAGATATCAAAAAAATTAAAGACTCCGGTAAAATCGACTTCGAGTTGGCGGTAACCACCCCTGACATGATGCCAAAGCTCGCCGCGATCGCCAAAGTGTTAGGTCCAAAAGGATTGATGCCTAACCCGAAAACAGAGACGGTGAGTCCAAACATCAAAAAAATGATCGAAGAACTAAAAAAGGGTAAAATCACTTTTAAAAACGACGATACTTCTAATGTGCACCAGATGATCGGCAAGATGAGCTTCTCCGAAGCCAATCTGAAAGATAATCTGGCAGCTTTTCTCGAAGCTCTTAAGAAAGCCAAACCGAACTCCGCCAAGGGCACCTACATTCAAAACTTGGTACTCTGTTCCACCATGGGCCCGGCCATCAAAATCAGCGAAAACTAAACTGAAACACCCTTGATACTGTCAGGGGTGTTTATGCATTATGTACCGCAAATACAAACGCGTCATAATTCTAATCATGGACAGTGTGGGGTGTGGAGTGCAAAAGGACTATAAAAAATTCCACCCACACACTTGCAATACCTTGTTAAACGTTTATAAACATAATCGTAATTTTAAGTTGCCATTACTAGAACGTATGGGTCTGAAAAAGATCCTCTTCGACAAAGAAGCACCTCGCCCTTATTGTTGCGGTAATATGAATGCGCGTACCGCGGGCAACGACACAATGGCAGGTCTGTGGGAGATGTTGGGCGTTGTCTTCAAAAAACGTTTTCGTAGTGATACTTGCGGATTGCCACAAAGAAAACTTAAAGAGATCGAAAAAAGATTAGGCGTTCCACTGGTTGGGAACGAATATATATCCGGCGTCCAAGCAATTAATAAATACTATAACTTACATGTTCAAAAACGCGGACCAATTATCTATTTTGATAAAGACGGAGTGGCTTTGTTGGCCGCGCACGAGAAAATTATCCCAGCCACAAGATTACATGCGATCGGAAAAGAACTGGCCAAGGAACTTCTGCCATTTGGGATAATTCGCATCATCACTCGTCCGTTTGTAGGCAAACTAGGCAACTTCCAACGCAAACGAGGAAAATACTTTGTATTGGTTGGTAAAAAATTCTTTAATCGATCGGTGCTCAATTACATCAAACAAAAAAAGATCAAAATAATTACTACTGCGCATATCAAAAGCTTGCTCGGTGATGATAACTATATTCAATCAATAGAGGATCACATAGAAAATTTACCCTTACTCAAAAAAATCAATAAAACTATTATTAATAACACCAAACAAAGCGTCATGATTTTCTGCTTACGCGAGTTTGATATGTTAGGACATTATAATAACGTAATCGGATATGGACAAAAACTACAAGAAATTGATAAATACCTAAGCAATATTATAAAAAATCTCACCACAAGCGACTTGCTGATACTCACTGCCGACCACGGCTGTGATCCGACTGTATTCACTCGCGGTCACAGTCGTGAGCGTGTACCGCTGATTGCTTTTTCCAAAAGTAATAAACAAAAAATATGGCTCGGTCAAAGAAAAACTTTTGCGGATCTGGGCCAAACGATCAATTACAATTTTCGTTTAAAAACAATCGCCAACGGCACTATAATAAAAGAACTATTTGATTAACCCCCTTGTTACGTATGTTAATAATAGCCTCCATTGGCCAAAATACTACCGAACAAAAAGCTCGTAAAATTATCCTGGCCGGCGCCAATGTTGTTCGTATTAATTTTTCTCGTCGTAATATAAACGAAAATATCGAATACGTAAAAATCATACAAGGAGTAATCAACGACTTAAACTCGCAAACTAAAATTCTCATTGATTTGCCCATAAACAAAGCACGTTTGGGCGATTTTGACGGAAAAACTTTCTCTGTGAGAGAGGGGGAAGAATTTATCTGCAAGTCAGCATCGTACTCACCGGATTGCAACCAGTTTATACCCATACAAATACCTAGATTAGGTGATGAGCTAGTAGTTGATCAAACTGTAACAATTGGTGATGGTGAAATAGCTTTGCAGGTGATTGAAATAATCGACGAAAGCACTGTGAAAGTCAAAATCTTGAATAACGGCATCATACAATACTTAAAGACGTTGAATACCGGCCATCGTATAAATACTACTAACACCATCGAACAATACCGACAGATAATTGACCGGGTAAAGGAGCACAACCCCGACTATTACGCCTTTTCATACGTAAATCAAGAAACAAACGAAGAAATAAAAAAATTATTTAAGTTTAAAGTAGACAATTCGTACCCTAAAATTATTATTAAAATAGAAAACCAAAAGGGTGTTGATGATATTAAAGAAATTGTGCAAGATAAGTTCTATGATTATGTTTTGATCGACAGGGGTGAAATGGGCGTTAACACCCCATTTGAACAGACTGGCATACAACAAAAAATCTTATTAGAAAACACGCGTAAGTATGGTAAACCCACTATTGTATCTACACAAATCCTAGAAAGCACCATTCACAACTATACTCCTACTCGCTCTGACATACTTGATTTAACTAATATAGTACTCGACGGAGCTTCTGGTATAATGTTCTGCCGAGAAACAGGGTTTGAATCTAGACCGGCATATACTATATCGGTAGCCAAAAAAATAATATCCGCTACCGAAAAGTACCGAACTGAAACTGGTAAAAAGGACAAACTTTATTACGATTTTGAAGCTTATTCCGGCATGTAAACTAATATGCGCATCGGTATCGACGCCCGCATGTATGGCCCGCGCCAAGGCGGCCTGGGACGTTACATTGAGCAGCTAATTAAACACCTCGAACAACTGACCGAAGCTCGGCCGGATTTTGAATTTATTATTTTTTTACGAAAAAACAACTGGGATGAATATTCGCCCGCTAATCCTAGCTTCCAAAAAGTTCTCGCTGATATTCCGTGGTATGGTTGGCGTGAACAAATTTCTTTCAAAAAAATAATTAAATCGGCCAAAATTGACCTGATGCATTTTCCGCATTGGAACGTACCGTTTTTTTACAACGATCCATTTGTGGTAACTATTCATGATTTACTACTGCTCCACTACCCTACTCGTGCCGCCAGTCGCCTTGGACCATTCACTTATTGGTTCAAAAATTTAGCATTTAAATTAGTTTTGCAACATGCCGTACGTCGGGCCACACACATTTTAGCGCCTTGCGAGTTTACCAAGGCAGACATTATCAAAACATTAGCGGTACCGGCCAACCAGATTACCGTGTCATTGTTAGGGCTTTCTAATTTACCCGCATCAACCAACACCGACATCGGAGCCAAATACCACATTACAAAACCATACGTACTCTATGTAGGTGTGGCTTTCCCGCACAAAAATTTAGACGGATTGTTGCGGGCCTGGAAAATCTTCCTCGCCAAATACAGCGACAAATACCAACTAGTTCTGGCTGGTAAGAAAAATTATTTCTACGAAACCCTGGCCAAAAGTGAACTGGCTGCTAATTTGGGAGACGCAGTAGTCTTTACCGATTTTGTGCCAGACACTGATTTGCCCAACTTGTTTCATAATGCAGCATTATACGTTTTTCCTAGCCTTTATGAAGGTTTTGGCCTACCGCCATTAGAGGCTATGGCTCAAAAAGTGCCGGTAGCTTCTTCAAATTACACTTGTTTACCAGAAATTTTACAAGATGCCGCCGCATATTTCGACCCCAAAAACTACCCCCAAATGGCTGAAACGATTGACCGTGCCCTTACTGATCAAAATTTACGTCAAAAACTAGGAGAAAACGCTCAAAAAGTTATCCACAACTACTCTTGGGAAAATACCGCCAAAATTACTTGGGAGATTTATCAAAAAGGTGTATAATATAAGTGGAAAAAACAATTTTTACCTCAAATGCCCAAGACAAAACGAGCACAACTTCGTGTTTGTTCCGTTTGTAACAAGCCCGGACACAACAGATCTACTTGTCCGGTAAAATTTTCGTCTCTACAAACTCAAAACAATACCGTCCAACCACCCAAGACTGGGCTAAATTTTTATATTCATCACGTAGCGCACGAACCACACCAGTCCCCTCATGTCTTGGATCTCAAAAAACCAAAAATAGATCTGCTAGAAAAAATCGCGTCATTTGCACCCAACGAGACCGAATCGCTTTATCATTCGTATCATCAATCCAAACCAGAGGCACCGACCAAAACAACAGCCGAAAAACCAAACCGGGTATTTCCGTGCCAAACTCCCCTGGCCAAACCATCTATCCCAGTATCGCCACCAGTCGAATCCACCATCAACGTGCATCGCCACACCAATTGGGTGGACACAGATGAACAGTTCACTCCCCACGAAGTTGTTTTTCGTGACAGCATACCCGCCACCAATGTTTTCGAACACAATAACGAACTGCCGAGCGTGCAACCTGTCAAAAAACACATTGAATTTAAACCCCTATCCGGCCGAGCCGTCACAATTATTCAAAACTGGATCACGACTACTGTCACCAATACATTACATAATCTGCCTTGGAAAAAAATCGCCTTCGCTATCGCAGCTTTAGCGCTTATACTAATCGCCCCATTTCAAGCCAATTCTTATTATCGCAACGTCCGTCTCACCACCGAAAAAATCGCGTCCGATGGTCGGACAGGTTTCATGTCGTTGCAAGAATCCACCGCAGCCATATTACATGCCGATATCAACGGAGCACAGAATTCTCTTAATACCGCTCTCAATAAATTTGCCGGCGCCATCGACACCATGGAGACCAAGCACCAATGGCTACAAAAAATGACTTCGGCCATCCCAATGATTGGCAACGAAGTGACTAGTCGCCAACAACTAATCTTGGCTGGACAAAAAATTGCTTTGGGTAACACTTACCTGATCAAAGGATTATCTGAAAGCCAAAAAGAAAACAACGGCAAAATGACAGATCGACTGGATCTGGTAATCAAGCATTTGGATGCCGCACTGCCAAATTATCATGCGGCTCTCAAGGACCTCGGCACCGTAGATGAAGACACACTACCACTAGAGTATCAAGCGCCATTTAAAGATTTCAAGGTTCTATTTACTACTGTTTTAGATGACTTACAAAATTTATCCGAGTTGGGTAAAACCGTAAAAGAAATATTTGGCGGCCAAGGTTTGCGTCGTTATTTGCTGGTCTTCCAAAATCCCAGCGAGCTACGGCCGACCGGTGGTTTTGTGGGAAGCTTTGCTTTACTAGAAGTACGCGACGGCAAAATTATCAATATGAGCATACCGCCGGGCGGATCTTATGATCTAAAAGGACAACTAAGCGAACGACTTGAACCGCCAACCCCACTACTACTTATCAATGATAAATGGCAGTTTCAAGACAGTAACTGGTATCCAGATTTCCCCAAAAGCGCCCAGAAAATGATGTGGTTCTATCGTAAAAGCCGCGAAATCACAGTGGATGGCGTAGTGGCCATAAACGCTTCGGTGCTGGAACGACTGCTCGGCATCATTGGTCCGATTCAAGATGAAAAACGAGATATCACTATTTCTGCCGACAATGCTCTCGACACTATTCAACAAGAAGTAGAAAGTACTTCTACACGCGCTACCAAAAAGCCCAAACAAATTATCGCGGATTTGGCACCGCAATTTTTGGAATATTTTCAAAATATTAAACCGGAATATATCGTACCAATTCTCACCAATTTACAAGATGCTTTGCGCCAAAAAGATATCCAAGCTTATTTTACCGATTACGATACGGAACAAACAATCAAAAAATACGGCTGGGGCGGAGAAATTGCGGACACTAACTCCGAGCAAGATTATCTGATGGTAGTCAACACTAACATCGGTGGACAAAAAAGCGACGCCCGCATAAACCAAACCATTAGTCATCAAGCGGTTATCAATGACGACGGTAGTATTACCGACACGGTAATTATCACTCGTGCCCACACGGGTAACACGAACGAAGATTTATACGGAGTAAACAATGTGGATTATTTACGAATCTATGTACCGGCCAACAGCGAACTAATAGAAGCCAGCGGGTTCACTTGGCCAGACGAAAGTCATTTCCGTGCTCCTGATAAATGGGCCAAAAAAGACGCGGATTTGGCGCAAATCGAAAAGGAGACTAGCATCGACAACAAAAGTGGCACGCGCATCACCAATGAATTCGGTAAAACCGCTTTTGGCAATTGGGTGATCACCGAACCGGGCCAAACCACCCAAGTGCATTTCGTCTATCGCCTGCCATTCAAAGCCAAAATTTATTCTGCTGATACACCGGCGGCTGGTTGGCAAAATTTATTTTTGGGGAACGAGCTAAAGACCGCTTTGAAATATCAACTGGTAACCCAAAATCAATCGGGCGCGAATAGCACTTTTGAAAGCCAGATAATTTTACCCACCGGCTGGCAACCGATTTGGCAAGACGGCCATAATATCAAAATCGCCGCCAACGGCGTAGCCATTGAAAACATGAATCTGGACAAAGATTATATTTGGAGCCTGCTCGCTCAAAATAAATAACTTAATTAATTATAAAAATTATTTTTATTTATGCCAGACACACCTGAATTCTCTACTCAAGATATTGCTCCAGAGCCAAAGCCAAAAAAACGCGCGCCCCGAAAGCCAGCTGTCAAGAAAACCTCCAACGCCCCGGAAATCAACCGCGCGATTAACGCCATTTATCAAGACGATGCCGGTCGATTGCCCAATATGAAAAAAATAGATAAACAACAAAATCATCCTGTAGTTAGGTTTTTTGCTTCTCTGTTGATCTTGAGCGGGGTACTAGCAGCCGCAGCCTGGGTTGGATTTTTTATTTTACCCACTAGCAACAAATTCTCTGACTCACAAGTGATGCTGACGGTCGACGGACCTGTGAACGCGACCATGGGCGCTACCACCACCTATAAAATCGACTACCGCAACAATCAAAACATTAATCTAAAGAACGCCTCACTAAGCATACGTTATCCCGATGGGTTTGTATTTATCGACAGCTCCATCCCCGCCAAAAACGGCGGCCATACCGAATGGGACCTGGGCACTCTAGTGCCTTACAAAAAAAATTCTATTACTATCACCGGCAAAATGTATGGCGCTTCCGAACAGGCGAGTTCTTGGCGCGTGTTTTTGAACTATCAACCGGAAAACTTTAATTCCGAATTACAAAAAACAGCCATACTCAACCTCCAAATGGATAAGTCGCCATTAGCCGTAAAAATTACCGGCCCGGACAAAGCCACGGTTGGCAGTGAAGTGGAATATACTTTCGCGTTAGAAAATTCCGGCAACTGGATACCGGAAAATTTATATTTAGATCCGGTACTGCCGACCAATTTTCATTTGGTTACTTCTAGTCCCAAATTGGAAAAAAATCGCTGGACAGTAATACTCAACCCAAATAGTACAAGCACGCCGCCATTGTCTGGCTATAAATTTACTTTGCGCGGCACTTATTCCGATAGTTCCACATCTTCGACCGAACCTATGCGCGCGGCCTTGTCTTTGCCCATAAAATTATTGGATCAGGAATTCAAAATCGCGGAAAATAATTTGCCGATCGCGCTGGTAAATAATGTAACCAATTTTAGTGTAGCCATAAACGGTAATCTGAAAGACTTCTCCACACAACCCGGTGATACTTTGAACTTCACACTCAATATAAAAAACACCGGCGAAACTGACATGAAAAAAGCACAAGTAAAAATAAATATCGACGCGCCGTCGCTAAAAAATCAAAGTTTGCTGAACTGGAAAGCGATCAATGATAAATATGACGCCGACATCATCGGGCAACAATTAAGTGATACTGTGCGACGCGGGCAAATAATTTGGAACACCAGCAAAGTACCCGAACTCGCCAAAATAATACCCGGCAACGAGATAAACATTGACTTTAGCTTGCCAATCAAAGACGCCGACACTGCCACATTGTCGGATTTTGTCGAATCCAAAGTAGTTATTGGCGCAAAAATCAATTACACCGATGGTACGGGTGCGAACCAAACAATCAACGCGGCGCCGATTACTGTCACCTTGAATTCGGATCTAAAGTTTGAAAATCGCCACAGCGTAAACAGCGCGGACGGAAAAGACGCCTATGATATCAAGTGGATTATCACCAATAATTTTCACGCGCTAAAAAATATAAAATTGTCGGCAAACATCTATGGCGACACTACTTTTACTACCCCCCAAAATGTCCCGGCCGGCGAAGTAAAATTCGATGACGCAGAAAAGAAGATTACTTGGACCGTGCCGGAAATGCCGGAAGGAGTAGATGTATTGGCACTACCATTGAATGTGGTGCTCAACAAGAAAAATCCTACTCAAAATATGGTGGTGGGTAAAGTACATGTGACGGCCGATGATACTGTTACCGGGCAAAGTATAGACTTTATGGGTGATGAGATTGCGCTATAAATAACTCAAGAACAGTATATACAATTTTGTTGCCCAGCTCGTCCGAATATTAATTATTGGATCGATGTGGACTCATAAGGCGCCAAAATTGTATATACTGTTCTTTTTTATTTGCCAAACTCTATTTTTTGGCTAACAATGGCCAAAACCCTTGACAAAACCCCATTTTTGTGCTATACTGATTGGTTATTTAGCTGTTCTTTACAAAAACTTTCCTGCGGACAAAAGTAGGCACTCTGCCTATTTTCGCTCCCAGGAAAGTGATCCAGAAACCCATACAAACGAGGTAAAAATAGATGAAAAAGAAGCAGAAACTGTTGGTCGTGGCCGCTGTGGCCGCTGTGCTGATGATCGCGCTAGTCGCGGGCATCGTGTTTCACAACTCTCGCCCGACTCCGGTTGGCCCGACATTGCCGACCGTGAAAGTCGAGACCAAAAAGATTACGCCGAAGTTCACCAACTTCGATGTGATCGACAAAATCGCCGAAGCAAAGGACCTGCTGGAAGACCAGGAAGCTGGCTTCCAAGTCTGCACGAAAACCACCAAAAAAGTCGTGGCCACCAAAAGCAAAAAAGACAAACACGGCAAAAAAATGGTGGCGAAAAAAACGGGCAAAAAGCGCGTGCTGAGAACCTATACGGCGAAATCGCTGTGCAGTTTCAACACGCTGCTGGCGGTGGTGAACGAGGAGACGGGTACGATCGAAAAAATCACCATCGACTAAAAGGGTCGCGCCGACAAAGTCGGATTCAAGGTACGCCAAGAATCCCATAACGGCGTGAATTCCGAATTCGACGTCACGGTCCCGAAAGGCTACGTCGTCTTGGCGATCAAACGCGCCATCAAAGACGGCAAAAGTTTTTCGGAAGTTGTCTATACGCCCTATTCCAAGGAGCTCGATGCTCCCGAGGTGCGGGCGCGCGGGCAACAGCACCTTGACGAGATATTGATCAGCGCCCAGAACCAACTCATGGGCGTGAAATCACGCGCGGTGAAAGGCAAAAACGTCATCGACGTCGTGCCGCTTTCCGTGGCCAAAGTACTGTTCATCATCGAGCACGTCGACCCCTTCGCGTTTTCGCGCGGCGACGAAACCCCGGCGGAACTCGTGGATCGAGTGTATACGATCATCGGATTGAATCTTGAGGATGCCTACATGTACAGCGTGTCCAAAGCACGCGCTCGTGGCATCAGTCAATTCATTCCTTCGACGTATGCGCGCTTGCGTGCCCAGTATCCCGAAGTAGCGCTGATAAGCAACTTCGTCGAGGGTACCCAGAACCAGGTCAACGCCGCCAAAGCGGCCTTGCTCCTGTTCGACTCCGACATCTCGGTGTTGGATTCTGGATTGCGGGCCAAAATCATGGCCGACCCGCAATATCTGGGCCGCTTCCTGGCCGCCGCTTACAATGGCGGAGCCGGACGCGCCGAAAAGGCCATCAAGAAATACGGCGACGATCGCTGGACAGACAAATTATTACCCGAAACCATCACATACGTGCAAAAGCACGACGCGGTGGCCAAGGTGCTAATGGCCCTGGCCAGCCACTGAACGCCAAACAGCTCATTTGCAACTCCCCTGTCGGGTAATCGACTCGGGAGTTTTTTATTACCCGTATCTTGACAAAAACCCAAAAATAGTGTATATTGTGGAGTTCCGATAATCTGGGAACGCCCCTGTCAGGGTGTCCGATCGGCGGACGCTCTTTACCAAAACAGTGCGTAGAAAAGGAGAATGTGACGCATGATGAAAAACCTGTTGCTCGCAACCCTCTGTCTGATGGCCTTGGCTATCATCATCGGCTGTTCGTCCTGCCAACAGGACAAGCCGATCGAAAACCCGAAACCCGCCGCCCAGGCCACCTGCAATTTCCAGGAGAAGTTGCCGAAGGTCAGCCCGGATTTCAAAGTTGAGATCGACAAATTACGGCAAACCGCCACGTTCACCAAGGCCATCACCGCCAAGGACGGCCAGAAGATCGGGCATGAAATGCACCTCTTTCGCATGGTGAACGAAGAAAAATGCGAAGTCCGCGAGGTGTACACCGAGAAAGAGGTGAACGGCGAAAAGCTCGCCAACCTCGTGGGCCAAGGCAAGTCGGAATTTTACCGGAACGACCGACTGGTCTATACCGATCTCGCCTTGCGCA
This sequence comes from uncultured Gammaproteobacteria bacterium, assembly GCA_964465205.1. Lineage (GTDB taxonomy): Bacteria > Patescibacteriota > Patescibacteriia > Magasanikbacterales > GWA2-37-8 > CAYXJO01. The sequence goes on along the minus strand of CAYXJO010000007.1, from coordinate 4,033 downwards.
ACGGCGCCTGGCGACGCACGTACGACAACGTGCTGGACGTACCGGCCAAGATTCCGAACTGGGCCAGCCGCGGCGGCAACGACTTGTATATGACATGGGTGTCGTCGTCCGACAAGAACGCGGCGCGCATCCCGCTATGGCCCAGCGACGCGGTATGGACGAAGGAAGCCGACGGGACGTACACCATGCTCGCCGGCACGGCCAGCATGAAGAGTCCGACCCACGCCCCAACCAACGACGAATTGGTCTTGCTCCTGCGCATGGATAAAACCGGCGTGGTGAACAACCGGGGCGTTCTGTTCCCGGTCGGGGCGCGCACCCTCGCCGCATATCTCAACTACCTCTCCAACAAAGAGGTGGACACCTGGGAACGCGACCTCGCGGGCGATACCGACGCGGCCGAAGAGTTCTTCGCCGGACCCATCAAACTGGTGGGACAGAAAGTGAAGAAACACAAAGGCCGCGCGATTCAGGTGGCGCCGCTGGAAAAAGTGTGGGAAATTCGCCACACCGAAACCACGGCCGTGGACCCCGTTCCGGACGGGTTCGTTCCGGCCATCGACGTCCTACCGCTTCTGAAGCAGTAAGGACGTGTCCGATACCACCCCTTCGGGCTCTCGCGAGCCCGAAGGGGATTTTTTATTTAGAAGATTATTTCAAAAATTTTTTTACTGTTTTACTCGCCGCAACCACATCGCCATTTTTTATCCAATGAATACGCGCATCACGTTTGAACCAAGTCTGTTGACGTTTGGCATAATGGCGCGTATCGCGTTTTAAAATTTCAACTGCTTCCAGTAATTTCATTTCGCCACGTAAATAATAGCCCATTTGACGATAACCAATACTACTCATACTAGGCAAATCCCAAGAATATTTTTGGGACAACTTGGTGGCCTCATTGAGCAATCCATCAGACATTTGTTTGTCTACACGATCGTTGATTCTGGCATACAATAATTCACGCGGTAAATCAATGCCAATTTGCAAAATGTTATAAAGTGCCGGACCCTTTTTCTGCTGAACAGCGAACGACTCCCCGCTTCCCAGTGCCACCTCAAGAGCGCGCAACACTCGCCGCGGATTTTGTAAATCAACCGTGGCGGCAGACTCTGGATCTATTTTTTGCAACATTTCTACCAATTCTGCCAAAGGTTTTCGTTCTAATTTTTGGCGCAGTTCCATATTGGGCGCTACTGCTGGAATTTGTAAATTATCTACCAGTGCCCAAACATACAAACCAGTGCCGCCGACTATAATTGGTAATTTTCCGTGCTGTAAAATACTATTGATCGCCGCCTCGGCGCGAGTTTTAAAATCTGACAAGGTAAATTCTTCGTTGGGAGTAATAATATCCATGAGATGATGTGGCACACCTTCTACCAAATAATTATCATCTATCCATTTACCCGTCGGTTTAGCCGTACCAATATTCATCTCTTGGTATACCTGCCTAGAATCTGCATTGATTATTTCGCCATTAAATCGTTTGGCCAAAGCCAAACCTAGATCGGTTTTGCCCGACGCGGTGGGGCCCAAAATTATTAATATTTTGGGTAACTTTGCGGTATCTTTGCCAAAAATTTTGGACCAAAGTGACATAAATGATTGCTGAAATTTTACTATACCACATCTAACGGACTTTGGATATCACGAAAATTATTCGTGGCAACATGGGTATAAATTTGGGTGGTTTGTAATTTGGAGTGACCCAGAAGTTCTTGGATATAGCGGATATCTGTACCATTCTCCAGTAAATGGGTGGCAAAGGAATGACGCAAAGTATGTGGCGATACGTGTTTGCTTATTCCCGCACGCATCGCGGCTTGGGCAACAATTTTTTGTATAGTTGCTTCGGTAAGGCGACCGCCGCCCACATGTTTGTCGCCTGCAATCCGGTGTCGTCCATTGGTGAACAAAAAGTCACTGGCGGTTTTTAATCTTTGTTGATTTGATAAGGTATTTTTGAGCGCCGCGGGCAGAATAGTAATGCGATCTTTTTTGCCTTTACCTTGAAAAACCCGCAAAGTCATGCGATCCAAATCAATATCTCTCATTCTAATATGCGTAAGCTCGCTCACCCGCACGCCGGTGCCATACAATACAGACAAAATACATTTATGTTTGGGATTGGTGGTGACAGCGATCATTCTGGCGACTTCTGCTTTGGACAATACTACGGGGATGTGTTTAGCCTGTCTGGCGCGTGGTAAATTAATAAAAAATTTTCGATGTAAAATTTTACCGAAATAAAAAAGCAGGGCGCTATAGGCTATATTTATAGTGGAAGTGGAAAAATTGTGATCGACCAAATGTCCTAAATAGTTCTTTATATCGGATTGAGATATATCTTTTGGACTTTCGCCAATAAAATGTAAAAAATCGGCAATTCGCTGGATATAACTTTCAGTGGTTTTATGGCTATAGTTGAGCAATTTCATTTCTTGTCGCAGAAGAACTAGGGGGTCGCGACTGGGACGATAGTGTGTGTTCATACCTTGCTTTTGATTTCACATTTATGGTAAGATTATAGCATAATTAAGGCAAATTTTGAATAAGTTTGCACATAAGTAGTTGTACGAAATAATGAAAAGTTTTAAAATCTCTTTCAGAGATTTATCGCCAAATTAATTTTTAATTTTTACAATATGTCATTTTTTAAGAAAAAAGTTAGTATAGAAGATTTTTGCCGTGACTTTTATGATAATCACATTTTCAGCCCGACAGGCGAAAGCGATTATTATGGTTCTATACTTCCTCAACATATTACAAAAAAAGTAGAGTTAATATCCAGCAATGTTGATAAACAAAAATTAATAGACCAAATAATCGCTTTGCAAATTGAACTACTTGGCTTGGTCTGCACACATAAAAATATTAGTGGTGAGACTGTTATTCGCCAAAATTTTTTTACAAAGAGTTATTTAATTGAAAACGGCAAAAATGAAATCTGGAATAGTATGTATGATTATAACGATATTATTGATATCGCCACTCTTGATTGGCTTACCACGCTGGGAAAGGTCAATATTGTTTTTAATCATAATATGAGAAAAGATTTAGTCGCAAAGAATATTGAAGATGTAAAAAAAATAGGATTAGAAGATGATGAAGTAGTTGAGAGAATAAATAAACGAGTATGGTCTGAAAATGCTTGGAGACAAAATTTTATGCAAAACTCTCTTGGGCGTACTTTTTGGAGCCATCTAGGTCTTGAATTAAATAAGCTAGACGAAAAGACATCATCTTTCTTGGCGGCACTCCCAATCCGTCTTTATAAAGAGGCACAACAGTATCTAAATCAAGTAAAAATTAAAAATTAATTTGGCGATATTTTGCTACCGCAAAATTAAAAACTTTTCATTACATCGTACAACAGCGTGTATGAGGCTACGGCTTTTTACAAAAGCCTCCGCCCAAATTGCTACGCAACTTCTCATACACGCAAACGTTAGGCGAAATTTTTTCTTTTTAAATTTTATAAGTTAATTCAAAAATATGAAATACTTTGAATATGGTGTTAGATCATATGAATCAGTCCGCTTTGTTGGAAAGTTTGGTGACGAGCCAAATAAAGTATGGAGAAAAATCAATGATGACATTAGCAGACTAGGTATTCGGGGATGGGAGGTCTACCAGGTTATAGAGAAAAATGATGTTACTCATTTTTTATTACGTAAAGAAATCACAGAAAATGAGGCCCAAGATAAGTATATGAAAAAAGAAGAAGATACTTATCCGTTAGGTTTTGTTGACCACGTTTGACCAAGCAAAATAAAATTTAAAAAGAAAAAACTTCGCCTAACAACGCGATAAGCGGCTACAGAAAAATATCTCAATTTAAACTCTCTCTTCCGCTCCGCTACAGAGAGATAATAATTAGGAGTATAATTTTCTTTCGACCCAAATTTTTATTTCTCTTTTCTTAATTAATTAATAACGTCAAGGAAGAGAAATAAAAACTTCGCTTCATCGGTGTACGTTAGGCGAAATAGTGAAAATAATTTCACCCATAAAAAATGACCGACGGAAT
>CAYXJO010000006.1:26210-73148 GCA_964465205.1 uncultured Gammaproteobacteria bacterium | reverse complement strand
CTGTTCTTACCGGTAACGTGGATGAGGTGAAGAAGGTGATGGTGCCGGAGATGGAGACTGTCCCCGCTTCGCCTAATGTAGTGGTGGCGGTCGAAGACGCTGAATAAGCTGAATAAGTCCCGGGAGCGCCGGCATTTTCGGCTCTCACCTGAAACTGATATTCTGTTCCACCAGTTAAACCGGTCACAGTCATAATATTCAACGTGGTAGTGGCGGTAAAACCATTAGAACCAAAAACATAGTATACCGTGTCGCCTGGAGAATTACTATTTGTGTCCCAGGTTAGATCTACGGTAGTAGTGGCTACATTCGAAACCACTGGTGTGTTGGGTACAGCGGCCAGAGTATATGCACCGGTAGTAGTGGTGTAAGTAGAAGTACCAGCCGCATTATAAGCTGCTACTCGCAAGCAGAGATTAAATGAATTCGGCGATAATGAAGACAAGATTGTTGATGTTGCGTTTGCACTAGTTTCATTAATGTGCACATAAGTCTCACAATCAAACGAGCCCTCATAAGTAAAGCCGTCTTCATTATTAGAATTGTCCGTCCAACTAAATAACAATGAGGAAGTAGAGAGTGCAGCTGAGGTCGGAGCACTAGGTGCAACTGGAGCTGTCATGGGACCCTCAGCAACAACCAAAGAAGCTGTAGTACTCACACTCATTTTTTGATTGCTAAAACCACCCCACGAACCCTGACTAGCCGGCGTCCCCGCATTAACATGCCAACGTAAATTTTGTAAAGTAGTACTTACGGCCGCATCGGCATTAGTCACGCCGTTAATACCCATCACAAAATGGGTGTTAGCTGGCACCGTAGTAGCCACATATCCATAAACAAGATTTGCGCTGTCTCCTGTCCCAACATTTAATCCGGTAGCAGCTAAAGTGGTGGTCACAAAAGTGGTTGGTCCAGGCGCAACCACACTATGACCAGACACCACTTGAGCAGAATCAAAAATAGCTGACACACCGGCACCGGCGGCCGAAACACCCCACAGAAATGTTGCGCCGGTAATATCATTGTCTGGCGTAGTAGTAATGGTGGCAGAAAATTGAGTCCAATCTCCAGTTGTTAAATTGTTCGCCTGCATACATTCTGAGCCAGGCCCCATACCCATTGGCGTCCAAGTTGCATTGCCAAAATCCCAACAATTGCCATCAGCAATCACCAGGAAGACGGTATTTACAGTCTCGGATCCAACTCTCTGTGCCCAAATCGAAGCAGTATACGCGGTATTTGTACTTACAGATATTTCTTGCCCCATGATAACCGAATTGTCAGTGGCCGCCGTGGTCAACTTAATGGAACTGTGACCACCATTGGTACCGGAATAATAGTCTGTAACATACTCTACTACCCCATCATTTATGCCACCACCATTTTGGCCATAGAAAGCCCAAGTAGAGCTGCTGAGTGCATCAAAATCTGCATTGTTCAATAAATTCTGGCTATGCTCCATTTGCGCAGCATCGAAGATTATATCCTGATTAGGCAAACGGTTTATCCACATAAACATAGGAAATCTACCTAAAGCGTCTAAGTTATTGCTCGGTATAGTATAAGAAATACGCTCCCAGCTGTTACTTGGCAAAGAAAAGCTATTAAAATAATCTTCCAAACGACCCATATCTACTGACTCCCAAGTAGAACTGGTAAAATTCCACACTTGTGGATCCATATCCCGATCACCGGCTATCACTAATAAGTGGGCTTGTCCGGCCCCACCAATACTTTTCGCATAAATCGAGCCTATGTATGCCTGCGTATCGGTTGAAATAGTATATTGATTATTGTTGAAGAATATTCCTTCCGCCGAAGCACCATTGATAGTTTCCAAAGCCTGACCATCCGAATACGCAGTAGTTGTGGCATTGTATACTCCATCCACAATTTCTTGCCCCACGAAACCACCCACTGACCAATCCACAGGAGTAGTGGTATTAGACCAACTCTCAAAATCCGCATTGGTATAATGATTGGCTGACTCTGTGGCAAAATTTTTATACAACGCCAAAGAACCTTCCACAAATTCCTGAGCAGCAGCACTGAGATCAAACTGCGAACTAAATTCCGAAGAGGTTGGAAAAACAAAAGCAATGGCATCGCCGTCTAACAATTGTGCTGTAGTAGTCACATTAAATACCCAATTAGCACTAGTAGCACCAGCTAGATCATCACCGACTTGATTGGGATTGAGAGTAAAATAAACCGCCGGACTTTCTGGAACAACTCCAGAATCTAGTGAAAAACTAATTGTACTGGTGACCCCTGCCACAACTACCTGGTCTGTTAGTGGCGTCATCGGACTCTGGCCGATTACTTGGGCTTCAACCATATAAGTACTGGATACTACCAAGCCACCAATTTCCCATTCACCACTTGCATTGGTAGTGCCGCCTTGTGACACGGAATAATCTGGCAAACGCAAACTAATCATAACATTACTAACCGGATTACCTGTGTTGGTATCTGTAACCACAAATTTTATTGATCCAGCCGGAGATAAAGTAGCATTCACAGTAGTGGTAGTATTAGGTACAAGTTCTCGAGTGGTATTGCCAACTAAATACCATTGATTACTAAATTGTAAAGAATTTGAATTTCCGGGTAGCTCAGCTGGAAAATTATAGAAAAAATATTCACCATTAAAATTAGTCAAAGTAGACGACGCATAAGTGCCAAACAAATCAACTCGGACATTTGAAATCGGGCTACCATCAACAGAACTAGTCACCATGCCATATAATCCCGCGTATCTCAACGGCAACACAGCTAAATCAGCGGTGGTGGTGGAGCCTGCTTCTACCAAAACTACGGTACTAGAACTATAATAGCCACTGATGTTAAAAGATTGCATATTATAAGAACCGACCGGTAAATCCGTGATACTGTATTGACCACTATCATCTGTCACTGCATAACGGGAGGTACCTCCAAGCAATGGATAAATAGAAATATTGGCTCCAACCAACGGCAAGGCGGTGCCGGCATCGGTAACTACCCCGGCCAACCCACCCCCCGGACCCATGGTAAAATTTTTGGTTGTGGTAGTATCAGCTGTTACAGAAAATAAATCATTAGTTATAATTGTTCCCAAACCGGATTTGGACGCGCGAATACGATACGCATAATCTCCACTTATAGTTGGTACGTTATTAAAATAGTAATAGCCATCAATATCGGTGGTAGTGGTAGCAGAATATCGATTATTATTTTCATACAAATAAACAGTCACACCGGCGATTGGAGCACTGTCCTCTGATGATGTTACAATACCGTCTACATTACCGTATTCTAAAGAATTGGCATATAAGGTAATTTGATTACCGGCCAGAAAATCTCGCCCCCCAGTATTACAATCGTTTAACCATGGGTATAAACCACACATATGGGGATAACCATATTGTTCTAAAGTAAACGAACCACTAACCTGTTCAGACACATTTGGATTGGTAATTCCACTAAAAGTAAATGACAGATTGGTGTCGGCCGATATACTACTAGTGATATAGCCGTACAGACCATTCGGTACGTTGGCATTATACCCCAAACCAACTGTCGGGTTCTGATACTGCAATAATTGAAAATCTGTGGGCACAGAGCCGCTCTCCAACTGAACAGCGTCAATGTAAACCGCATCACTCGGGGACATCACGGCAAAAATAAGGCGAACGTGCAACATGGCTGCGTCAGTGATAAAACTTTGTGTATATCTAGTATAGCTGGTGGTTAGTACTGTAGTTGTAGAATAAGCCGGCTCTGTAAAAGCATCCATATTGCTTATACAGTCACTCCAAGTAGAAGATGTAAAATTATAAAACTTCATTAAACTATCACCGCAACTTGCGGAGTTCCCAGACCACATCAAAACAGTAGTTAGCACATCTCCTTCTGCCGCGCCTTTGGCGTAGAAACTCAAAGTATAAGTTGCGGTCTGACCCACTACCGCATCTATGTCGCTAAGAAAAACACCGGGCTGACCATACTCGGCTCCGGCAGCAAACCACGCAGACGATGATCCGTGCCACGCATCTGATCTGAACTCGCCACTACCGCCCATTTCAGTCATAAAATACCAACCACCAGTGACCGGCGTCTCAAAAGACGCATCCATAATAGTGTTTGTAGTGGTCCCCAAATCTGTGACGAGTGGTAATGTGCTAGAAACCAACGTGGCGCCACTCAAACCAAAATCCATACCACTAAATGACGGGAAAATAAAATGATACAAAGAATTGGCGGACAAAGTTGTGGTAACGGTAGCATCCATTACCCAAGTAACATTTGTCGCCCCTCCTCTATCGTCTACATATTCAGTGGCCGGATACATATTTGCAGTGCCACCCCAATCAGCCCGAGCATACAGCATCATGCCAGCGGCGCCAAAAATAGTAATTAATAAAAACATTAAACCAGCTGTAAAACTCATTTTTTGTGACCAGTACGAAAAAAATTTTCTCATAGATAAAGAGGGTCTTTTTTAAAAAATATATTGTACGTCTATATTATAGCACTTTTTTCAATATCAAGCGAGGGGCTGTGGATAAATAAAAACACGGGGTCATAATTTCTTTTAAGCGGGTTTGGGCCCACAGGCCCACCTTTCGCGCGCGAGCGCGAAAAAAGCGAAAAAGATGTTATGACCCCGTGTTTTAAAAAACTTTATTTCATCTGCTCGGCTACCTCGGCGGCGAAATCACATTGCTTCTTCTCTATCCCCTCACCCAATTCATAACGTACGTATTGTTTAACAGCAATGCCAGCGCCTTTGGATTCCAAAAACTTGGCTACAGATTTTTCTTCATCTTTGATGAATGGTTGTTCTACCAAACAAGTTTCGCTATAAAATTTCTCCATTTTACCTTTGAGAATACCCTCAATAATATTAGCCGGTTTATTTTGTGCTTTCAATTGTTCGCTGGCGATTTCTTTTTCTTTTTCCAAAATTTCTACCGGTACTTCGGTACGATTCAAATAGCGCGGAAACGCGGCAGCGGCGTGCATAGAAATTTCACGAGCCAAAGCAGCATCATCGGTACCGGTGAGCACAGTGAGCACAGACAAACGACCACCCATGTGAATATAATCACCAAAGGCTTCGCTGTCGGTTTTTTCTACCACCGCAAATCGGCGCAAAGTAATTTTCTCGCCAATCTTACCAACCAAAGCGGAAATTTTATCATTAATACCACCGGCCAAAGCAGTATCCACATCCGCTGGTTTTTTGGCGAGCAAATCGGCCACAATTTCGTCTACCAAAGCCTTGAAGTCGGCGCTTTGAGCGGCAAAATCAGTCTCAGAATTCACCTCGACAATTACAGCAGTATTGCCATTTACCTTTACCATAGTCGTACCTTCGGCGGCGATTTTATCCGCGCGCTTGGCGGCCTTGACTATACCTTTTTTGCGTAAAATCTCGGCGGCTTTTTCCATGTCACCAGCGGCTTCTTCAAGGGCCACTTTACAATCCATCATACCGGCGCCGGTTGAGACGCGCAACTTGGAGATGTCAGAAGCTGAGATCATATAATTATGAGTTAGAAGTTTAAAGGATAAAATAATTTTTATCCTATTTAATTTAAGAAGTTTTTATACCGATTCGGCGACGGTCTGAGCCTTGCGTTCGACGCGAACGGGTTTTCTCTCAGTCTTTTCGACCGCTACTTTCGCGGCCGCTTTATTTTTTTCGAATTCGGCCTTACCTTCACTAGCGGCTTCGGCCACTAAATCCGCAATCATTTTGATGGAGTTAATAGCATCATCATTGGCCGGAATAATATAATCTGCCTTTTCCGGATTTACATTACTATCGCATACACCTACTACTTTTACACCCATTTTGATAGTTTCGGCCAAAGCGGTCTTTTCGGTGCGCATATCAGCGACATAAAGTGCATCCGGCACTTTTTCCAAACTGGCCAAACCAGCCAAATATTTTTCCATTTTTTCGAGATCTTTTTTCATTTTGACCTGTTCAAGCTTGGTGTATTTTTCAATTTCACCAGAAGCAAACTGATCTTTTAGGGTTTTGTATTTTTTCAAACGAGTGCGCACCTCACTGAAATTGGTGAGCAAACCGCCGATCCAACGTTCTACCAAATAGGGCATACCACAACTTTCGGCAGCGGCACGGACCAGGTCACGTGCTTGTTTTTTGGTACCGACAAACAAAATTACTTTGCCTTGTGCAGTTAAACTTCTGACAAACGCCAGAGATCTTTCGAGTTCTTCAAGAGTCTTTTCTAAATTAATAACATGGACGCCGTTGCGAGCGCCAAACAAATACTGCTCCATCTTGGGATGCCAGCGGGATTCCTGGTGACCGAAATGTACTCCGGCCTTGAGCATTTCCAACAATGTTGGGGTTTTTGACATATTTTCCTTATTATTGCCTCTTAGCCCTTACCCTATGGAATGGCCACTGGGAGGAAAAACCGCCAAAAGGCGGAGGCTAATGAGATATATTGGGCTTAATATGCCCTAAATAATATGGTGAGATTATATAAGAAATAAAAGATAATGTCAATAGTCGACTATCATACCCCTTGACAGGTATAATATTTATGCTATAATACGCCCACTTATATTACAAACCAAACAAATCGTATGAAATCCAAAATTCATCCAGAATATAATAATGAATGCAAGGTGACTTGCGCCTGCGGTAATGTTTTCACTACTGGCTCCACCCTGCCGGAAATTCGTGTTGAACTTTGCAACCAATGTCATCCTTTTTATACCGGCAAACAGAAATTTGTTGACACCGCCCGCCGTGTAGAAAAATTCTCCGAACGCGCGGGCAAAAAAGCCGCTGTGAGCGCTGTGCGCAAAGGCAAAAAAATAAAGAAAGCCGCCACCGTTGCCAAAAAAACTGCCAAGAAAACCGACAAAAAAGAGGCTTAGATTAATTTTCAAAAACAGACTTTAGTGCTATAATACGCCAGAAGTCTGTTTTTTATTAATATGAACCAAAAATATTTAGATATCAAAAATAAATTTATTTCTTTAGAGGCAGATTTGCAGAATCCGACCGTAATTGGCGATGCCGAAAAATTAAAAAACACTTCACAGGAATACAGCGACATAAAACTAACTGCAGAAAAAGTGATTGAACTCGAAACATTGGAAAAAAGTGTAGCCGAAACCGAATTAATTATGATGGATGAACGCGACGAAGAAATGCGCGCGTTGGCCGCAGCCGAATTGCCGGAATTAAAAGATAAACAAAACGCATTGGCCCAAGAACTGGACGAACTCACCCGACCCAAAGACCCCATGGACAAAAAGGACGTAATCGTAGAAATTCGTGCCGGTGTGGGCGGTGATGAGTCGGCGCTTTTTTCCGCTGATTTGTATCGCATGTATTCCAGGTACGCTGAGAACAAAGGTTGGAAGGTAGCGCTCATCGACTTTAGTCAAATTGGCATTGGTGGATTCAAAGAAGTAATTTTTGGAGTAAAGGGCCGCAATGTCTATAAAGATTTAAAATATGAAATGGGTGTACACCGCGTCCAACGCGTACCAGATACCGAAAAATCCGGACGCATACATACTTCCACAGTAACCGTGGCAGTGCTGCCGGAAATCGAAGAAACAGAATTCAAAATCAATCCCCAAGACCTGCGCATTGATACTTTTTGCGCAGGCGGACACGGCGGCCAGAGTGTAAACACCACTTATAGCGCCGTACGTATCGTACACGTACCCACCAATACGATTGTCCAGTGTCAAGACGAACGTTCGCAAACCGCCAATCGCGAAAAAGCCATGGCAGTACTGCGCGCGCGTTTGTACGAAGCGGAACGCGAAAGAAAAGAAAAAGAGTTATCCGATCAACGCAAAAACCAAATCGGATCTGGCGACCGTAGTGAAAAAATTCGCACTTACAATTACCCACAAGACCGCATTACTGACCATCGCATTCACGAGAATTGGAACAATATTCCACGTATTTTAGAAGGCGATCTGGAACCGATCATTCTAGCACTTCGTACCGCCGACTACCAAACTGAAAAATGACGACAAACTTCATAAAAAAATACTGGACGATCATCGTTGTCTTGATGACAGCCGGTATTTTACGCGTATTTGCCTTACTAAACACTGGCGATTTTACTTGGGATGAATTATTTAATTTCGTTTACAGCCAACGAAGTTGGGCTGACAGCATACGAATTTGGCAATTAGAAACCAATCCCCCGCTACACTTATTAATACTTAAATTGTGGTGGTGGCTGGCGCCCACCACCGAACTATGGGCGCGTTTGCCTAGTGTTTTTTTCGGACTTGCCGCCATCGGGGTTATTTACTACTGGGGCAAAAAAATGATTTCACACGACGCCGGACTCTTAGCCGCTATTGTAGCCACCATCGCCACTCCCCATGTTTATGCGTCCGTACTCGCCCGTATTTACAGCGCGTTATTTTTTTTCACCACTTTATCGCTATATTATTTTTATCAAATTTTTATCATCGAACGACGCGAGCGCAAAATTTTGATCACCTATACCATTATTCAAATATTTTTACTGTTTTCGCACCTTACTGCGGTCGAAGTTTTGGCTGGACAATTTGTTGCTTTAATTATTTTACGCGCTCCAATACAAAAATTTTGGTTGTGGATTAAATTAAACTTATTACCAATTTTGGCATGGGCCGCTTGGGTAATACCATCTTTAATTCTCAAATTCAGCAACCCTCAAATTGGCCAGGCTTGGTTTCTCAACATGGCATCCGGCGGTACGGAAATTTTCGATTTAGCCAAAGTTATTTTTAGCTCACCATGGCCAAAAGCCAACGTGACCGCCCTAATTATATTTGCAATTGTTTTAATTTTGATTTTGGGCAAAAACATTCAACGTCGATCGGCGATTTTACCAATTTATCAATATATATTGACTTATTTAATGATAATATTCGGCACAGCGGTAGCCTATCAACTCTGGAATTACAAATTTTTTATCGTAGGATTACCGGCGCTATTCATTCTATTTGCGGTTATCATTACACAAACAAAAAAATGGCTGGCTATCCTGCTTACTATCATATTATTATCTCTACAATTATCCGGCACTGTGCGCTGGTTGCAACTTTTGCCAATCTGTCGTTGGGCCGGACTAAATGATTTGGTGGCACAGCTATACAATCCACAAAAAAAACAAACTATTGTGGTAGCATATTTCGTAGACAAATTAGCGTTCGATCGATATTATCACGGAGCAATGGACGCAAAATTTTTTATTCCGTTTGCGCCTGAAAAACTAGAAGAACAAATTCTCAAAAATAACTACAATTACCTGGGGTACACCTTTGCTCCCGAATTTGCCCAAAGTTGGCATGATACGGCCGAGCTCTCTACTCAAGATGAAATTTTATTATTTGAATGGGACGCGCCTCGCGCCCACCTCAACCCCCTACTGCAAAAAAACGGTTGGCAACTAAAACAAACTTATTCAGTAAGCATACCAGTAGAACATAGTGTATTTTATTATGTCAAAGATAAGCGCGATAAGAAATAATTGGCGAGGCAAATTGGATAATTTAGATTTGGATTGCCTGCTAGGATATATTACTGGGCATGATCGCACCTGGCTTTATGCACACCCGGAAATAACGCTCAACAAAAACCAAAAAACCAAGCTTAACCAACTGATAAAACGCAGACTAAAGGGCGAACCAATCGCTTATCTTCTGGGTCATAAAGAATTTTTTGGATTGGATTTTATCGTGAACAAACACACTCTAATCCCCCGTCCGGAAACCGAACTATTAGTAGAGGAAGTATTGTCAACACAAAACATAACAACAATCGCCGATATCGGCACTGGGTCGGGCTGTATCGCAATAGTACTCGCTCAAAATCGTCCAGATTGGAAAATATACGCTACCGATATTAGTAGCGATGCGTTGAGAGTTGCGAGAAAAAATTCTCTAAAAAATAAAACTGAAATAATTTTTAAAAAAGGCAATTTGTTGCAACCAGTAAAAAATATTAATCTAGACGCGATTGTGGCCAATTTACCGTATGTACCAAATCCGCGATCAAACCAAAAAACCAACACCTACACACGTGGATTAAAATTCGAACCAAAAAACGCACTCTACGCCGGGCGAGACGGGCTAAATCTCTTCAAACAATTTTTTCAACAGATCAAAATCTTCGATCTTCATCCCAAATATATTTATTTGGAAATTGGGCACAACCAAGCCGACGCAATAAAAAAATTAACAAACAAATACCTGCCTATCGCCTCGGTAAAAATTAAAACCGACCTCGCGAAACAAGATCGGCTGGCAATAATTACTATTCCTTAAACAATAACACATTATATTATATCGCAGCAGGTAAATCAGGTGTCACTGTTGGCGACACTTCTAATGTTATCGGCGGGGTTTCCAAAAGGGCAGATGCTGATGAATCTGTCTCTGGGACAGTCACGGATGGTACAGGTTGATCTGGCTCGGCCGCCGGAGCAGATGTATCGGCGGCAGGCGAATTATCATTATCTGTCGATACAACTGTATTATTTTCCGTACTACTAGTATTAGATTCCTCAGATGCTGTTTCTGGTGTAGTCGTCACACCTTCCACTCCCGACCCCGACGACACACTTTCTCCTTCGGCGGCCGTAGCTGTTGGCAAAGACGCTCCTGTACCACCATCAGTATCAATAGTTGGTGTAGATGTCGGCAATTGCATAGTGCCATCAGCCATCATCACTATACCTACATCTACCACTGTACCATCACTCACATGCATTTTGAGTTTATTGGTAGAAAAAGCAAACCAATTCAATACAATATCTTTATCCAAAGCACGACTCAACGCCACATCAAAACCATTCACGGTGACTTTTTCCACACCATAGTACACTTCGTGCAGACCCACCGGTGTCACCGAAATAATTGGTAAATTGTCATATTCATTTACAAAACTTACATGGGTGCTGGTGGCACCAGCCAAAATTTTTACCTGACCAATCGCATCCTCGTCAAAATTTACATGATTTTGGAAAGTAATTTTTTCTGTAAAAGTGGTGGGATAATTATGATTAATAGTTAATTGCTGAATAGCAGACGTCGTACTAGACGATAAACCAATAGTCAGCGCATCAATTTGCGCCTGCTGTTCCTTGAATGCTTCTACGAGTAAACCCGTCAACTGAGAATAATGTATACCCAAAGTACCGCCTAAATCAGAAACTAATTCTGGTATAATCTTCATAGTTTCTTGAGCAATCATACCAACTTGACGACCAGGAAAATGACCTTCTGGATCTTTCCAGTCAAAGTACACACCGCGTAATGAGAGCACTTTGGCCAAAGCGTTATCTATAGTAGAAATATTGGTCTTTAGTCGTTCGTCAGAATAGTTTACCCAATCGTTTGTGCCACCGGATGTACCTGATACAAACAATGTAGTGGATGGGGTAGCAGTGCCAATACCAACTTTGCCGTCAGCATCAATAATAAATTCATAATCATTCAAATTTATAGCATAGCCATTCGACACCCCAAATACAGGACGATTGGTGGTAGCTAGAGAGTCGTTGCCGACACCTTGAATGGAGACAACTGGACCATAGCCAGCAGTATCATCATCCACCTTACCATAAATAGAGAAACCCGGAGTGTTCGAACTACCATCATTGATGCCGATGATAAATGGTTGAAAAACACCTGATGTGTCAGAATTATTACCCAACTTAACTTCTCCAGTAGAATTATCCTTTGACAAACGCATTAAGTATCTTTCTGTTTCTCCTCCTTGTACATCAAAAACAAAACTTGGAGTACTTGTGCCAATGCCCACCTTTCCGTTCGCCCCCACATACAAAATATTTTGATTGGTAGTGGTGCCCACCTGAAGAATACCACCAGTGGATGTGGCGGCGAGGATAGAAAAGGTGCTGGTGGGAACGGTGGTGCCGACACCAACCCTCCCCGCACCGGTTAAAATCAAACCAGTATTACCACTACCAGGTATATTGCTATATGAAGCATAATTCAGTTTGATTGAGCCATTTGATTGTGTGCCAGAAGCAGCAGAAAAAACTATATCTCCACCATAGCCATCATTTGACGCAGTAGTGAAAATATTAATATTACGTTTTGGTCCAGAATTATCGGTAGCCGAAATATTCAGATCACGATCAAGACTAACAAAATCATAAAGCCAATCACCAGTTGATACGTAAGCAACAGCTCTTAGTGCTGCAGATGTGCTCGAAACATAATTACTTGAAACACCCGCGATCATTGCATCAGGATCGTCAGATGGGCTACCGAACAGATCAGATGTTAAACCCGACATCCTGCTAAACGCAGCAAGTCCGGTAGAATTACTATATATATGGAGTTTGGAAGATGGCGTAGTGGTACCGACGCCGATATTACCATTTGCTTTAACAAATAAACTGATGGCACCTGCTCCACCAAAAACTGCTAAAGTGCCCGTACTAGAGCTATCACCAACACTGACCGTACCTGTTGGGCTAACGCTGAAGCTATAAGTACCACTAGCATTATTAACATAAAGACCGCCAGCCAAGTCGTTCTCTCCTACATTCAATGTCCCGGCAGTGGTAGAAAACAAAGAGCGATTTACACCAGACCCGTACAAGCTAAAAGAGCCGGCGTGAGTGGAATCTCCGACCGACAAATTTCCCATTTGATCAATTTTTAACAAATTATTATTGTTATTGTTCTGGAATACAAAGGAAAGATTAGCCTCTTCTTTTTTAAACTCAACCAAATCAACCGTACTGGTTTGATAACTAAATTCAGTATCACCACCAACACCTATAAAAGTATATAGCCTATCAGTAATCCCAGCCACCACATCTTGAGCATAGCTTTCATAAGAAGTAGTTAAACTAAAAGTCTTCTGATGTGGAGAGCTAGACGCCATCAAAGCAACCAAATCCGGATCGTCGGGGCCCGCTTGGAAAAGGATACAATCCCAACTTTCTGTATCAAAATTCCAAACACCAAACTCTTGTTCGTCGGCGCAATAATCACCTTCATAGATACTAAGACCTTCCATGCTGCCCATATCATTCATAAACATTACACGAATCGTGTCGCCCTCTGACTCGCCTTTAGCATAAAAAGACAACCTGTAATTATTATCTACAATCGCATCTTCATACTGATATAGATAAGCAAAATTTACATGCGGCGTCGGCGCCAGTATTTCTGGCTCTTCTACCCACAAATCTACGCTTTGATCCCCAGTAGCAAATTCAGCTGCCAAATCGCCATCGTAAGCATCGGGGGTCCAATCTACGTTAGCTGTTATAGGAAAGCCAATACCTGCCATACTGTACTCACCCCAACTTGATAGACCCTCAAAAGAAGAATTCGCAAATAAATTACTACCAAAAGTATTGCCGCTCAAATTGGATTTAAAGATACCGGTATCACTTTTTAAATCACCGATCCTAACAGATCCGTCAACCGTCAAAACGTCAGACGCGGAGGTGGTATTTATACCTATAAAATTTGTACTGGCATCAATAAACATAACTGGATCAGCACTGCCATTTTCTAAAACACCAAAATCACCATTCTGATCTTGATATAATTTCCAAGTGGATGTGCCGATATTAATTTCGTTAGCCCATAAACTTGCCCAGCGATTGGTACTATTGCCCAGAGAATACAAAGACACGTTACCGGTGCTACCTGTCGTATCTGGTAGAACATTGTATAAAGTAGATGTACCAGCAACAGTAAGCAAGGTTGAGGGGGTAGATGTGCCGATGCCAACATTACCAGTTTTTAAAACCAATGTCTGGTAATAATAAGAACCGCCTTCTAAGGTGCCAAATTCCAAATCATCATCATCATGATCCCAAAGCATCCAACCGGTATTGCTGGCATTTTCCGTAGCCCAAAACACAGCCGGTCCACCTAGGCTATCTGGTGCGGACATAATTCCACCGGCGTTAAATAAAATATTTGATAAAGATGAAGGGGTGATAATCGGTGAGCTTGAATTAAATATCACGGCACCATTAGGCCGCAAAGACATAATATTATAACTCGCGTCAAAGCCATCATCACCGTCGTTAAGATTAACATCAAATCTTCCGCCTTGGTCGTCAACGGCATTTTCATGCCCATGACTTAAACCAAAATCACCCAAAGAATGAGGTGTACCATCTTCTGTAAAACCAATACCTAATATATGGGAGCCCCTACCGACTTCGTTGTTTTCCTGTGTAGGGTTGACCATTATTAAAGAGGTGGCGTCGGAGCCACTGACGCCATTTAATATAAATTTGCCAGATTCTGACCCGAAATTAAGAGCACTAAACATGCCATCAACATAAATAGAGCCATTAGAAACTCCATTGCCAACCGTGATGGCGCTGGAACTATCACCAATAACAGTTAACTTGGAGGTTGGGGTAGTCGTTCCAACCCCAACATTCCCGCTATTGTAATAAATATCACTGCCGCTTTCTGTCCATAAACTGGAACCACCAGTGGTGGAAGTTGGAATATTTACCCAATCCATTCCGTTGTTATTTTTGATTTGCAATATACCGCCATTATCACGAAAGCCATATCCACTAGTGCCAGTGGTGTTACCAAAATTTAAATAGCGATTATCACCATTTAAATCAATGTCACCGTATACTGTTAAAATAGAAACTGGCGTAGAAGTACCAATAGCCACTCGACCATCATGGTTAATAACCATTCTCTCTCCAATACTATCAGAACCATTACGTGCCGTATAAAAAGAAATACTAGAGCCAGCAGCGCCATTGGTAAAATCTTCGGTAGCTTTAAAAACAATCGAAGCACTGCTATCATTCCACATATCTGTACCGTAACCAAACGCACCCATTATACCCAAAATGTTACCATTTCTTACAGCAGATGGTGAAGCAACGGTGCCGCGAGCAAGGGCCAAAAATACTGCTGGAGCACCATTTTGCTCTATCGCAGAATTATGGTACACCGAAGTAATATAAGCACGAGCAGCATCCATTACTTCACTACCTTCGGCAGATATGTGTACGGCAGTATCATACGGTGATGCGGCTCCAATTCCCAAATTACCAGAAATTGTGGTAGTGGCCAAAGTAGTATTACCAAGCACAGATAAGTTTCCATTCGCGTTTATACGCTGAAAATTGGTGGTAGTGGTAAACGTCCAACTGCCAGTAACTGTTTCGTTTAAGCCTAATCTGGCAAACGATGAGGTAGACAGATTACCAAACAAGTCAGTATTGCCGGCGGTATTGGCGTAGGTAGAGGTGCCAGCGTTAATGGCATAAGTGGAAGTATCGGCATTATTAGCATAAGTGGATGTATTGGCTGTAAAAGCCAAATTGGCAGTATCAGCATACGTCGACGTACCAGCACTACCGGCGTAAGTAGATGACTGTGCATTATACGCAAAAGTGGAAGTCACAGCAGTACCGGAGTGGAAGGCATAGGGCGAGGCGGTGAGACGCTTACGGGGCGACATCACTTGACCATTGATCGTGACTTCAAGATATAGATCGGAATAAGTAGAAAATAAATCCGTCGGAATAGCATTGGTAATTGGATTATCTCCAACGCCCACCGTGTCACCTAAATTGATACTGAACAGCCCGGAGCTGGGAGTGATAGATACCACATCGGTACTAGGCAACGTACCCGAAGCAGTATAACGAGCGACACCGGCCACAGGATCATCATACAAGACAAACTTCATTGACAAAGTTGTGGTGGCCGATGAACCGTTTATCAATAATTTACCTTGGTATGTGATAATCGCCGGTGTTGTCGCGGCTTGAGTGACAAATGAAGGGAAAATCCCCGAAATTAAAATAATCAAAATAACAGTAATGCCAAAAACACCGAATAACAAAAAGTTACGGAGTGTGCTCATTTTCTCCCATATACTGCCAAAGCGTTTTTCCATAAATTGGGCTCCTTAATATTACTTTTACATTATATCATTTTTAAAGCTGAAATAATATAAAAAGATGTGGATAAGTACACATCTTTTAAGATACATGTCAATAGCTAAAATTTTAGCTAATTATATACAAAAAAATTAACTTTTTGTAATAATGTTTAATTCGTTATTGAAATCTCTGCAGACTGCGACACTACCTGTACCCAAATTTTACCCGGCGCTAGGACGATTTCATGGCCTTGCTCATCAAAAAACCTAGTACGGCCGCTAGTATTTTCTTTACGCCAAGTGCCGCGCACCAGTTTACCATCTCTTACCACGCGCGCTTCGCCATTTCCTATCGTACCCAACTCCAAACGGCCTTGCGCGTCTAATATTTTCTCGGTGACTACTTGTACTAGCACAGTGTTGGCAACTATCGGTTTATCGCCGGCCGCAAAAAATTGTTTGGCATTCAAATGGCGCACGAAATTACGATTCACCGGATCATACTTCCACTCCACCGCGTAATTTGTGCTATATTTAATTTGTAACGCACTAATATCTGTGCCGGAAAAATCTTGATTATTGGTATTAAATTTCCACCCCTCCCAACCTACAGCCGATCGACCGGATCCAAATTTATCAAAAATTTTTTGCCAATTTTCGCCACTAGTGAACAGATTGTGGGGCGCGTCCAAATTGCGATCACGATAGTAATAGCTCCCCCACCAAAATTCATTGGCATCAAAAATACCGGTCTCTTTTATTTTTTCAAGTGCGTCCGGAGAGCCACCGGAATGTAAA
Organism: uncultured Gammaproteobacteria bacterium; assembly: GCA_964465205.1. Lineage (GTDB taxonomy): Bacteria > Patescibacteriota > Patescibacteriia > Magasanikbacterales > GWA2-37-8 > CAYXJO01. Next base: position 56,431 of record CAYXJO010000006.1, on the reverse strand, counting down.
TAAAGCGCATCTCCATATTCGCGCAACCAATCCAAAAAATATGGTCGAGCGCTACGTACCGGACCAACTTTTGGCACAGCCTGTTTACTGTCAAACAAAGCAAAAAAACGCGTAATACTCCCCTCTACCGGTACCTCATATACCACCCGTGCTTCGTCAATACCAAACTGCGGACGAGCCAAAGAATGGTTATCTATCATTACCCCCACCACTGTTGGTATTTCTTCTTGTTTGGACAATACCCCGGTACCATCCAGTGCGGAAAAATAAACAAAATTGTGTTTTTGGTTTTCGGCAGAATTGTTTACATTCGTTTGCCAAGCTGTCTTGGCTGGCCACCAGAATATTACACCCGCAAAAATAATCAGAGCAACGATAATCGCTGCCAAAATTTTATCAAACAATTTCCATTGACGATTTTTCCACATATACAAACATTATACCAAAAATAACCAAATTAAAAAACACCCGTGACTGACACGAGTGTTTTTGAAAATTTATTTCTTCTCTTCTTTCTTCTCGGCGCCTTCTTCACCCTCTTCATCTTCTTTCTTCTTGGTAGCCACCTCAATTTTACTAAGATCCACAGCTGCTTTACCATCTTCTTCCATCTTCTTAATCTCATCTTCAGTCAAAGCCGGAGCCGCTTTACACACCACATTGTCAAGCGACGGGCTAGTAATAGTGGCACCAGTGGGAATTGCCAAATCTTTTACTTTGATTAAATCATCAAAAGTTTTGAGCACCGAAATATCCACATCAATGTGCTCCATAAGATCGGTCGGCAAACAAGTCACTTCGACTTCGTCAATATTGTGTACAAATGTACCACCAGCGCTTTTGATAGCCGGAGATTCACCAACGAAATTCAACTCTACCATGGCAGAAATAGGTTTGGTCATGTCGATGTGACGTAAATCCACATGCATCATTTTACCCTTTACCGGTTCGAACTGAACATCTTGGATCAAAACCTTACCGGTAGATTTACCATCAATGTTCAAATCAATCAAACTGGATTCACTGGCAGTTTGATAAAGTTTGTCAAATTCTTTGATATCCAAAGAAACATTTTGAGCTTGGCCGCCAGCACCGTAAATTACCGCTGGCATTTTACCATCAGCTCTGGATTTGTCTCCCTTGAGTGTGCGCGAAACCGCATTCAGAGAATGTGTCATAACTGTTTAGTTAATATTTATTTAAAAAAATAATACCCGCTTCCCCTTTCTTGTGCCAAAATTGGCACAGGGACAACGTGAACATAATAGTATATGATTTTCGGAAAAAAGTCAAGATCCCGTGTTATTTTTTCTCCACTGGCTCTTTTTTGGCCAATCTTAGCAAATAAGAGCTTAAAATCACCATCATCAAAGTAACTAACACCGCATAAATAAATTTGGCCCAAAGCGTATTGGAATTCATCGGAAAAACATATTCAATAAGCGCTTTGATCGCCTCGTTCCATGCCAAACCAGCTACCAGCCCCATGGCTGCAGTCACGTATCCCACAGTACGTTCGCGAATTTCGCGACGCAGAGTATCAACTTCGTTTTTTATTTTCGGTGTGGTATTGCTCATAGTAAATAAGAAAAAATACTGAACATATTATCTCATAGCCTAGTCGGAGCGTCAAACAAAAAACCATCTTGCTAACAACAAGATGGTTTTAAGTTTTTGCCGAATTACTATCCGGCAAAGGGATGTCTTCCATAGGGAAAATTAAGAATTAATTTCCAATGCAGATTTTTCCGCAAGGCGTCTGGCCTTGTGCGAAAAATACATGGTGGAGCACACTGTGCCAATAGCACAGCCAAAAGCATACAAGCCCACCAATTGCCAATTGTTGATATTATCAACAACCATCTGCAACACATAATACCAGATAAAGATGTTTACCATGGTAATAAGTCCACTGGCGATAATTTGACTATCCGACACCACTTTGGTCCATGTGGTCGCAATCACCATTTCGATGATACCGACGAAAAATAATAACATAGGCGTAGTGGTTATTCTCCCCTTTTCGGGGTATTTGTAAAGGTTCGACCTTTTTGACAAAAAATGCGCTTGGTTTTGGCCAAATACGCATTAGTTGTATGTGCTAACTATAGCACATTTCGGACATTTTGTCAAGTGATAATTATAGGGCTAATTTTATAAAAAATTAACTGCGATTTAAATAAAAAAGAGGGCTGGTCAGGCCCTCGGAATTTTTGACCGTTGGTTGTTGGAGTGCGCCTTATTCCGAGCGCTGCGCATCCAGTGTCATGCCGTTCACCCAGGCAGCCTGGCGAACGCTACTGCGCACGATCAGCCATGTGGTGACGATGCCGCCGCCCAGAGCGAGCAACACGAGCAGGACCACGATGGTGTCCTTGCTAATGCCGCCCGAAACTCCAGACGAACTCGATCCGCCGTCGCTGGCCGTGTGGCCGGCGATCTGCTGGAAGATACCGGGCAGCATGGTGGCCGCCTGGTAAACGTTGTACATGTTGGCAAACGTATTATACGCTGCCACCCCGTAGGCACTAATGGTCCGTTCTTTCCATGCCACCAGTACCGAATGGACCCAGATGATCATACCCGACCCAATGGCAGGGACAATGATGATCACGTATCCGATGTTGAAGGCGAGTTGCAGGTATTCAGGCGGTAACCATTCGAATGCATTGGCGATAAGCACCAACACGACCAAATAGCACCAGGTGAATCCCACAGCGGCCATCACCGCTCCGGCCCACACGACCGTGCGCGGCCAACTGCCGGCCACCTTGGAGTCGGCCCAGACGCGGCCGACCTGGTAGGCGTTTAACCATGACAGACCGAAATTGAAGAGAACCAAGAGAATGTAGATCAGCAACATAGCAGACTCCTTTCTGAAGCGCACTAGCTATTGCCAGCCCCGGGATTGGGGATCAAACGTCAAAGAACTACGAACATAATAATATACACCAAAAAGCCGATTTTGTCAATAGTATCAGTGCACAGCCAAAACTAAAATAGCACCGGCTATATCCGGTGCTATTTTGTAATTTTTTCAAAAAATTATTGCTCCACAATCTCTATGCTTTTTACCACTACTGGTGTGACTGGCGTAGAATCTTCGCCACTACTGCTCATTTTTACTGCCGCGGTGGCGATCTTGTCCACCACTTCCATTCCCTGTACCACCTTGCCAAAAATTACGTAATTTTTGGGCAATGCCTGTTTGGCGTGCATGATAAAAAATTGACTACCATTGGTATTGGGGCCGGCATTGGCCATGGCCACGGTACCGCGATCATATTCGCCGGTAAACGGCTCATCGGCAAATTTATAACCCGGGCCGCCAGTACCATTACCAATCGGATCGCCGCCTTGAATCATAAATCCTTTAATCACTCGATGAAAAATAGTATCACTATAAAATCCTAATTTGGAAAGATACACAAAATTATTTACCGTGTTCGGAGCGCCCGCAGTATTGAGTGCCACACCGATATCCCCTTCACTGGTGTGCAAAATCGCGCCGTAATTTTTTTTGAGATCAATCACCGCTTGGCTGGGCGGTGGAGTCTTGAGTTTTTCATTTGCAGACATAGTTTTATTATTAACAGATTTATCGTCGGTTTGGTTAGTTGGAGTCAAAGTCGGCTCCGCTTCTTTACCTTTTAAATTCTCACTCAAATCTTGATATTTAGGAGAATTAATCTCCTCCCATCCAGCCGATTTGGAATCAGGATTATCTATTGGTCTATTTTTGAGATTAAAACTATACACCAACAGTCCGACCACGGCGCCAGCGCACAAGAATACAAGTATGAGTCGCCACATAATAAAAATTTAAATTATTATGGGAATATTTTATCACAAATGCCAAAAAAGTCCATTACAAGCCCAACTCTTTACGACGCGCAGCCATGGCATCAAGGGTCATTTTGCGAATACGAATATTTTTCGGAGTGACTTCTACCAATTCATCATCGCCGATATATTCTAGTGCCAATTCCAAATCCATAGTGCGCGGAGCATTAAAATGCTCGGCCGAACCGTCACCTTTGCTACGCATATTGGATAGTTGTTTGGTTTTGCACACATTGACATTTAGATCACCAGTGCGGGAGTGTTGGCCCACAACTTGGCCTTTGTAAACATCTACTGCCGGTCCAAAAAACAACACACCGCGGTCTTGTACGTTGAGCAATCCATACAGATTGGTAACGCCGGTTTCGTGGGCTACAAGCGACCCTTGATCGCGTTCTTTCCAATCTCCCGGATCAGTATCAAATTTTTCAAAACTGGTATTCATAATACCCATGCCGCGCGTATCGGTAATAAATTCACTACGATAACCAAACAGACCGCGCGTCGGAATTACAAACTCCAAAAATACATTATTAGTTTCTACGCGCATTTCCTGCAACATACCGTGACGACTGCCGAGTTTTTGCATCACTACACCAGAGAAATTTTCCGGCGCTTCGACATAAATACGCTCGTATGGCACCTGACGTTTACCGTCTACTTCTTTTTCAATCACGCGCGGACGCGAAACTTGGAATTCATAACCTTCACGACGCATGCGTTCGATGAGAATCGCCAAGTGCAACTCGCCCCGACCAGATACAACCCAATCATTATTGGGACCATTTTCCACATGGAGCGCCATGTCTGTTTCCAATTCTTTGAATAACCGCTCATTAAGCTGACGCGAAGTGGAGTATTGGCCTTCCTTACCGGCAAACGGAGAATCATTCACACTAAAGGTCATTTTGACTGTTGGTTCTTCGATGGCTAGCAGTGGCAAGGCAACCGGACTCACAACATCGGCAATAGTTTCACCAATCATCACATCTGGGATACCTGCGACTGCCGCAATATCTCCGGCTTGAACATTTTCGGTGTTCAACCTCTCCAAACCATCAAAATTCATTAGTGCCATCAAGCGGTATTTCTTTTGTGCGCCATCACGATTGATATGCATTACATCCTGACCGGCTTTAATATTGCCGCTATACACTTTACCCACAGCAATGCGTCCTTTAAAATTATCATAAGTAATATTATTCACATGCATTTGCAAGGGGGCATCGGGATTGGCTTTTGGTGCCGGTACGTATCGTAAAATCGCATCAAAAATTGGTGTAATATCAGTCATTTGATCAATGTCCGGAATTAGTCCCGCTTTGCCTTGTTTGGCCACCGCATACACTACTGGAAATTCTGCCGTGGCATCATCGGCGCCCAAATCCAAAAACAACTCCAAGGTCTTATCGAGAGCGTATTGTACACGCGCATCTGGTTTGTCGATTTTATTTATCACTACAATCGGTTTGAGTTTCATTTGCAAAGCCTTTTTGAGCACAAATCTGGTCTGGGGCATAGGACCTTCTTTGGCATCTACCAACAACAAACAACCGTCAGACATTGTGAGAACACGTTCTACTTCACCACCAAAATCCGCGTGGCCCGGAGTGTCCAAAATATTAATTTTCACGTCACCCCAACGTACGGCGGCATTTTTGGAAAAAATGGTAATACCACGTTCGCGCTCCAAATCATTATTGTCCATAATCAAATCATCGGCTACGTCTTTGCCGAGTTTGGTTTTGGATTGACGAAGCAAAGCATCCACGAGCGTGGTTTTGCCGTGGTCAACGTGCGCGATTATTGCTACATTGCGAATTTCAGCCATAAAAATATTTAAAGTTTCTTAATTCTAGTGGAAAATTTATCGTTTGTCAACCTAAAAGACGGCATACACCATATTATTGCCCCATTACTCTCTGACACCATCACACAAACAGGATACAGTGGCAATAAAATCGTATATGCCGTCTTGCGCGATCAAACAATTAATAGTTGTAATATTGAACCGCAGTCTCAGTGGTATGACCATCGCGATCAGTGGCTTTCGCATAATAATAACCAGCGTGATACAGTGCGGACGGAAAACTAATCGTACAAGTTACTGCGCGGTTCCCATTGCTATAATCACAGCGTTTTACCAAGAACATGCCACTAGTGCTGTTATTGGGGCCGAGATAAATTTCGGTAGCAAGCACACCTTTGTCGTCGGTGGCTTTGGCTGTTAACTCGATTTGTCCCACACTGGACAAATCATAACGATGGGCGCTCGCTTCCACAGTAGGAGTAATATTTACATTCTCATAAGTCAAATAAAAAGCGCCGGAGGTGGTCCAGTTACCTTTATTATCTTTGGCTTTCACGATAAATTTATGTGAGCCATACGCATAAGCAATACCAGTAAAAGTATGTCGAAGCTCGCGGCTATTATAATTATCATCCGACCAAACAGAAGAGGCATTGGTACTACCGTCGATATATAACTCAACACGGCTAAGATTGCTCTCGCTATCGCGTATATAAGTTTGCAAAGTATAATGTCCGGTTTCGTCGATGTCGCCAGTCATGCTAATCGCCGGACCAGTACGGTCCAAGTAATTGTCAACAGTGATAGTGACGTTGGTAGAACGGCCAATATTGCCGACGGCGTCATAGGCACGAGCATAAAAAGAGTAATTACCATCTCGCAAGCCGCGACTATTGACTACATACTGACAATCATAGGCAGAGCACGTTTTTACACGGGTGCCATTACGATAAATTTCTACCTTATTCACACCGACATTGTCCCAAGCCAAAACGTTGATATAAACATTCTCGTTGGTATAGCTAGTTTTGGAAGCCGATATGTCCACGGTAGGATCGACATTGTCGCGATCGTCGCTTACTGAAATTTTGTACCATTCACTAGTGCCGATATTCCCGGCGGCATCGTACGCTTTGGAACGATAAGACGTATCACCTAATTTGGCTTTGTCTACATAGCCGCAAAATGAAGCATTGGTACAAGTTTTAATCAAACGAGTTCCGCGATAGATATTGATTTTGGTAACTTTTTTATTATCGTCAGCCCGTGCAGTTAAATAAACTTTTTCACCCTCTTTATAACTAGTCTTGCTGGAATAAACCCAAGTGGTCGGGGCTTCGTGATCGGCACCGGCGGTGCAATTTTCTTCCCAATCTACTTGGTATTGGGTGTTAGAAAGACAGGTCATGGTGTAATTACGCAGCCCATAACCAGCATTACGACAACCATTGGTCAGGATGTACGGTTCGCCGTTGCTTTTACGGACACGAATACCGGTGCTGGTTTGCTCGCACGATGTGACATCTACGTTATTAGAGCCAGAAGCGGCTTGAGCAGTCGCGCCAAGCAACAAACCTCCTACTATTAATATGGCCAAAAGCCAAATTTTCTTTGACATAAGCTAAAAAATTAATAAAGATATAAATAATAAATCACCCTAAGTGATAAGCAACTATAGCACAAAAACAGCGTTTTGTCAAGTACTTTGGCCTAAATTAGCCGAAAATAACCACTTCTCATCGAACCCCTACTTTTAAAACAACGCCTTAGCCTGTCAAATATTACAAATAATTAAAATTTTCTTAATTTTGTAATGAAATCCGCAAATTCAGGATGCCCTTTGGTATTGAGCCAATACCACCACTCTGCTCCCCATAAATATGTGCGGGGCCAACCCACTCGCACAGCAAATTCCATGTTCTTTCTGAGCCTCGGCAAATCCAACGAACGATACTGTTCGACGATATCCGTACTCATTACGGTGTTATCCGGCATCCATGGTTCGGCTTGTAATTCCATTACAAATGCTTGTGTGGTACTTTGGCCATTGAGCCATAATTTAGCGCGATAAAAAATCGGCGGTATCCAATCATAATTCCAATACCCCAAATATTTATTCCACACCACTCGATACATAGTGGTACCAAACAAATCCCCGGCTTTGGCTGTTTTGCGCCAACTGGACAGCTCCCCCGAATCCGAAACTAAAATTTGGTGCCCCGAATCAAGCGCGCGCACCATGGCGATTTCATCTTTGAGCCAATTGGATTGGAAAGGTCGACAAGTATCACCGCCAAATGGTAAAAAAGGTTCATTCTCTACTTGCCAAATTTCTAGGGCGGCATGATTGCGATAACGATTCACAGTAAGCGTGATATATTTTTGCAAAGCTTTTTGATATTCATCGTCAGACAGCTTGGTGGCCCACGTCGGTATGTGGCACTCGGGCCAACGCGGAGTTTTTTGTCCAATAGCCAAGACCACTTTGGCTCCTTGGGCGGCCGCCGCCTCCAACTGCCAATCTATGTTAGAAAAATCATAAACACCTGGCTGTTTTTCAATTTCATTCCATTGAGCAGAAAGACGCAAATTTCTAAAACCCCAATCCACTAAAATGGTATTTAAAACATCTTTCGGATTTAGTCCTAAATAACTGGAATACTCACTGCTAAAACTAGCTCCCCAGACCATATTGTTATTGTCGAAACTGAACAAATGTAAAATAGACATTATACTGATCAAGCTCAATATGACAATTAAAGATATTATAAAAAAATTACGCAACATAATACTTAAATTAAAATACCCAAACCAACCGCGATCAAAATAATCGCTAAAATTTCTTGAATAATTTCTGATGGCGCATACTGTTCTTTGAATAGTTTTGGTGTAAATTTACTCATCACAGCTACCATAATCACCAATGCCGCATACTGCACACCATTAAGCGCGTTGACTACAGTCACACTGCCGGTGGCAATAGCAAATTGTACCAACAAAACTCCAATCACGCCCAATATTTTATCTGTACCAACAAGTAATAATCGCGCTTTGCCTGTTTGGAGCTTGCTGGTCAATTTTCTTTTGATAAAAATAGTACCCCAAACATTCTTGGAAAATAGCAACAGAATACCGCAGATACCCAAAGCGCCCCGAGTCCACACCAAACCGCTATAAAAACCGTATCCATCATAAATATACTTGGACGCTATGTTAGATAAAGCAAAAAACAAACCGGCCGCTACCCCCCAGGCCATGCCCCAATGCCACCCGCGATGCTGTTTGCTTTGTTCAAACGAAATAACCAACGAGCCAATAATCAAAAACACGATCGCCACAAAAGCGCGCGTGGTGATTTGTTCGGAAAGCAAAAACGGATTGAGAAGTAACACAAAAAACGGCGTCGCAGCTCCCACTAACGGGCCAACATGACTGACCTCGCTCACCAGAAATCCTTTGTACATTGTCCAAAGCGCGCCGGCAAAAGTAACACCAGCAACGAATGCGATAAGCCAATCTTTGGTATTATCAATCCAGCGCACCCCAAACGGCACCAAAAGCAAAATCGGCAAAATAAATATTGATGAATAAAAAACAAACACCGCCGGTTTGGGGACGGATTTGGATAAAATAAATTTATCTAAAATTCCGACAATGCCGAGCACTACGTATCCGGCAATAGCAATAAATAACCACATAAGCAACTATATTATACCAAACCAACCAAAAAGGGTCTAGCCAAAATGGCTAAACCCCGCTAAAAACGCAAATTGAAGTTGATTATAAATGATTGACAGCCAAAAAAGAAGCTGCAATTGCCGCCGTCTCGGCGCGTAGCACTGTATTGCCTAATTTTACCAGCTGACAACCGGCTGATCGCGCCTCATCTACTTCGTGCGGCGACCAACCACCCTCCGGACCAATAAAAATTAAAGTGTCTTTAGTATTGTTCGATTGGGCCTGACCCCACTCCCGTCCGCTACCATCGCAAAATATTTTATCACCTTCTAGTTGCAGAGCATCAGATAATTTGGTGACCGGACCAATCGTGGGCAAAATGTTCTGTTCGCTTTGTTCTACTGCTTCGACCATAATTTTATTCAATCGGGTCACATTGATATCGGTTTTTACAGTACGTTCACTAATAACCGGCACAATTTGATCAACACCAATTTCCACGGCTTTTTGCACTATTAGCTCAAAATTGTCACGTTTAATAATGGCACAAAACAATCTAACCTTTCGACGTTTGTATGGCCTGGCGTTGTGTTCCAAAATCTTACCGTAAATTTGTTTTTTCGACAGCTCGGTCAATTCCACCAGCACCTCTACTCCCTGGCCATTACTCACGGTTATATGCTCGCCCGGATTGAGTTTCAGCACATCTTTGATGTGGTGCACGGTAGTACTATCGGTAATATTTAATTCATCACCAGCTAAATCACCACTAATAATAAAATGATGTAACTTCATAAAATTAAAAATTATACACGGCGTAATAATTTTCGTTTGGAACGATTAAAGGCAATAGCAAAACGATGGGCTTCGTCGCGAACTGAGATTAAAATATTCTGATGATGATCAACCCACTTCTTTAATTCGGTGTTTTTGCTATGAACAATAAAGTTGTTCTTGCGACGAGTGGGGCCCTTGGCAATACCAACTAGGGGTGAATCAATTTTGTGTTCACGCAAAATTCGACGCGCCATATTAACCTGCGGCATGCCACCATCAACCAAGAAAATATCTGGCAGTGGCCATTCGGCGTGTTTGAGGCGACGATTTAATACTTCGGATAGACAATCCACATCGCTTTGACCAATTACAGTTTTAATATTAAATTTTTTATAATCAGATTTTACGGGCTGATTACCACTAAACACTACTAAACTGCCCACCTTGTCTTGCACGCCCAAATTGGAAATATCATAACCTTCAATTCTAATACGATCAACATTGGCAGTGGGCAGAGCCATGAAATTTTTATTCACCAAAGCCACATCTTGGATACGCTGTAAGGATTTAATTTGATCGCGCAGACGACTGGCTTCTTCAAAATTTTGCAACTTGGAAGCTTGAACCATTTTGGTGTGCAACTGTTTGAGCAAAGATTGTTTACGGCCAGATAGAAACATTACCAAGGGCATAATCACCTTGCGACGATAATCCGCAGCATTTACCTCGCCAGTGCACACGCCCAAACACTGACCCATCTGGCGATAGAAACAGGGTTTAGCCTGCCCCGGTCGGCAAGTGGAGTAATCAAAAATTTTTCGCAAAATATTTAGCATTGCTTTGGTGTTCAATCCCGGATACGGACCAAACACGTGTAAAAATTGCTTAGTATTACTCTCCATTTTTTTGTATTCATGTTCACGCAAAGTAGCAACCTGCGGATAGGGATCATGTGAAATTGTAATATAGTTCCAACTTTTATCATCACGCCAATCAATATTATACTTGGGGCGGAATTTCTTGATATAATCCCCTTCCAAAATAATCGCTTCCAATACCGAATCGGTTTTTTTGTATTTGATCTGCACCACTTCGTGAATCATGACCTCGATCGGACGAAACGAATGTGATCCACGCCAATAACTACGCACCCGACTACGCAAACTAGTGGCCTTGCCTACATAAATCAATTCTTTTTTTGTATTAAAAAACAAATACACACCGGGTGCATCAGGCAACTGATCAATTTTTTTTACCAAATCAACCATACAAAAATTAAAGGGCGCTCAACTTATCGAACGCTCGATACATACAAGCAATGGCCAAATTATATTTAATTTGACCAGAGCGCAACATCTTAATTAGTTCGTTTCTGGCCACAAGTCGAATCTTAATATCTTCGGCTTCTTCCAGATTTTGTGACGCGGCTTGCCAAGCATTTAAAGCCAGAAAATAAGTGACTTTATTACTACTCCAACGGCCCATGCGGGCGGTGCCCAATTTGACCCAACGTTCGGCTTGGTATCCTGTTTCTTCGAGCAATTCCCTCTTGGCCGCGGCGAGCGCCGAGCCAGCATCAATATAACCCGCCGGTAATTCCAAAGCACGTTTACCGGTATACAAATCAAATTGATCGTTCAATACTACTTGACCGGTTTTGGTCAACGCAAACATCACTACAATATCTTTTTCTATTCCAAAATAAAAATCACGCAACGACTCATCAGGCATGCGCACTTGCCATTTATCTACGCGGCGATATTTGGTATTGAGCGCAATGCTCTTTTTTAAAACTTTGAATTTTTTGGCGGTGGGCATAAAAAATATTATATATTTTTATTTTAGCACTCTTTTCAAATATTGTCCTGTGAAACTACCACCACGGCGGGCGACGTCTTCGGGCGTGCCAATCGCCACCACTTCCCCACCCTTATCGCCACCTTCTGGCCCCAAATCCACAATCCAATCGGCACACTTAAGCATATCAAGATTGTGTTCAATTACTAATACCGTGTTACCTTGCGACACCAATCTTTGTAGAACATCTAACAATTTTTTCACATCTTCATAATGCAAACCAGTGGTGGGCTCGTCGAGTAAATACAAGGTCTTGGTGGTACCATGGCGAGCAAGTTCACGCGAGAGCTTTATGCGTTGGGCTTCGCCACCCGAAAGAGTGGTGGCGCTCTGCCCCAAGGTCAAATAATCCAATCCCACTTCATTAAGAATCTTTAGTTTGTCATAAATCATGGGAATGTCGCGAAAGAAGTCTTCGGCTTCAGCAATGGTCATCTCAAGTACATCGGCAATGCTCTTACCTTTGTAATGAATATTCAAAGTCTCTTCGGTAAAACGCTTGCCTTTACACACATCACACACCACCTCGACGCTTGGTAAAAAATGCATTTCAATTTCTAGTACGCCCTTGCCTTCGCAATTCTCACAACGACCACCCACACCGCGATGTGAACCATCCGCTGGTGGGACAGACGGCACATTGAAACTAAACCTGCCCACTCCATAGCCGCGCATGCGTGCCTCGGGGGTAGATGCGAACAATTCACGAATGTGGTCGAAGGCTTTGGTATAGGTAGCCGGATTGCTACGCGAAGTGCGTCCGATCGAACTCTGATCTATGGTAATCACGCCATCTAAATATTCCGTACCGGTCACGCCCAAACATTTAACTGGCTTATTTTCAATCCGATAAATTTTATTGACCACCGCTTGGCGCAACACATCATTCATGAGGGTAGATTTTCCGGACCCAGATACACCGGTTAAACACACAAATCTGCGGAGCGGAATTTCCACATTAATATTTTTCAAATTATTCTGCGCGGCTTTTTTGATTTTAAGTTTGGGCGTAGTATTATCGACTGCGCGTCGTTTGGTAGGAATTTCGATTTTTTTCTCACCACGCAAATATTTGCCGGTAAGTGAATTATGTTTCTTGGCCGCGAGCAAATCTTTTACCGGACCGGTATAAATAATTTCACCACCATGTTTACCGGCACCCGGGCCGATATCCACGATCCAATCACTTTCACGGATGGTGTCTTCATCGTGTTCTACCACAATAATAGTATTACCCACATCGCACAATGCGCGCAAAGTACGCACCAATTGATCATTGTCGCGCTGGTGCAATCCGATCGTAGGTTCGTCGAGCACATACAATGCACCCACCAGACGCGTACCCACTTGCGAAGCCAGACGAATACGCTGGGCTTCACCGCCAGACAGCGTACCGGCCCGGCGATTGAGTGTGAGGTAATGCAAACCCACATCATACATAAACTGCAAACGATTGGATATTTCTTTTAGCACCATACCACAAATCTCCAAATCACGCGGACTCAGATCTAACTCGAGTTGGGCAAAAAATTCGCGTGCGTCGGCGATAGACATACTGGTTACTTCCCAAATATTTTTCTTATCAATTTTCACTGACAATGCATTTTCGTTGAGTCTTTTACCTTTACATTTTGGACAAATTTCTTCACTAAATAATTCTTTGGTGCCTAGACCCGTGCATGCTTCGCAATAACCATAGGGGCTATTGAAGCTAAACAAGCGTGGTTCAATTTCTGGAAAGGAAAATCCATCATTGGGGCAAGAATATTGGGTAGAAAAAATTTGCTCATGACCATCGGGATAAATCACGACACAGAGCCCGTTCGACAAATCGACCGCACTCTCGATCGCCTCACCCAAACGCGTGGCCTGATCCTTGCCTTCGATCACAGTGGGAACTTTATCCACCACCACTTCAATGGTATGTTTGTTATTTTTTTCCAATAAAATACGCTCGCGTAAACTTTTCATTTTGCCGTCCGCGCGCACTTCCAAAAATCCGGAATTATACAAATCATATAGCATCTGATAATACTCGCCTTTACGTCCGCGCACTACCGGCGATAACACAACTAATTCTTTGGTTTTCTTTTGATTTTTTAAATGTTTCAAAACCTGATCTTTCATTTCATCCACGGTCATCTTCTCGATCTTGTGGCCACACTCCGGGCAATATGGCTTACCCACACGCGCATAAAGTACGCGCAAGTAATCATAAATTTCGGTGATGGTCGCGACAGTAGAACGCGGATTGGCACTGTGCGCCTTTTGGTCAATTGAAATCGCCGGGGACAAACCTTCAATCTCGTCTACATCTGGTTTTTGCATGCCGCCCAAAAATTGACGCGCATAAGCAGATAGCGATTCGATATAGCGTCGTTGGCCTTCGGCAAAAATAGTATCAAAAGCCAAGCTCGATTTACCCGAACCGGACAATCCGGTAAATACTACCATTTTATTGCGGGGTATTGCCAAATTGATATTTTTTAAATTGTGTTCGCGAGCACCACGAATGATTATTTTATCTTGCATAGTTAATGAAACGCCAAATCGGCCCAAAATTGGACCGCACTTAAACCCATGGTTAACAAAAAGAACTAGGCGTAATATACCAAATTAGTATGATTAAGTCAATATTATATTGATAAACAAAAAACCGCCACTAGAGGCGGATTTGATGTTTGGGAACTAAAGTGAAAGACGGCGCTAAATTGTGGCCAGTCGTGGACCAAGGTCTCCCCTGGCCCACGACTGAGCGAGTTGGAATTACGGGAAGGGGTTGCGGGTGAACCCCTCCGTAATCATGTTGGCGATCACCAACAGGTGGATGCCCACCACGATGATGGCACCAACCGCAAACCGCCGCTCCTCTGGCAAATCCAGAAAGCGGTCCAGTACCCGGTTGAAAGCACGCTCCAGCGGGCTGGAGCAAATCCATTCAAAAACACGCAACAGCATGACGACACCTCCGCGAGGGTTGAGATCAGCACTTACCTTAAGCGCCGTTCACTTCAATTTCCAATAAAAAGAACTACCAAATGACATTATATAATAGCACAAAATGATAGCTTCGTCAAGATAATACAAAAAATGCCATTGACTAAAAAACTGGTATTCGCTAATATAACTAATGTAATTAAACTAATTTTAATTTATGTCCAAAAAAATTGCCGTGTTTTTAAGCATGTTGGCTCTAGTCACTATCGTGGGTGGTGGTTGCGCCAAGGAGCAGTCCGAAAACAAAAACGAAAATAAAACCGTTTCTAGTACCCCCTTAACTTTGGACTCTGAAAATGCCAAAACTGACGACATTGTACTCGCTGTGGAAAAAAATGGCGCCGGTAAAGTGAAGATGAATTGGCAAACCAATATCCAACCAACTAAAGGCTGGCACATCATGAATTCTGCGCGCAGTCAATCCAAACAACCATTCTGGCAATTGGTCGGTAACGGCAAAAACGAATATGATTGGAGCGGAATATCTACCGGTAAACGATATTTCCGAGTTTGCGAATGGACTGGTACGGAATGCGGCAAAATGAGCAATGAGGTTGAATTGGAAGTAGAATAATTAAATCAAAAGACGGTATAAATAATTTTAGTGCCCAGCTCGCCCGAATATTGATTTTAAATCAATGTGGGCTCATAAGTCACAAAAATTATTTATACCGTCTTTTTTGTTTATTTTATT
This sequence comes from uncultured Gammaproteobacteria bacterium, assembly GCA_964465205.1. Taxonomy (GTDB): domain Bacteria; phylum Patescibacteriota; class Patescibacteriia; order Magasanikbacterales; family GWA2-37-8; genus CAYXJO01. Next base: position 40,775 of record CAYXJO010000006.1, on the reverse strand, counting down.
TTTCTCAACTCACCAATCTCATCGCGCAATATTGCCGCGAGTTCAAATTCCAACGCCTTGGCCGCTTCCTTCATCTGCTTTTCTTTTTCTTTAATAATCTCTGCCACTGGTCGATTATCCCCTTTTGATTCCAAATCCAAAATCGCTTGGGCACGGGATTTGCCTTTTAACTTTTTGGCGGTTTTGCTTTTACCGGCAGATGTAATACCAAAATCTTCTAAAATATTACGGATACTTTTTTCAATGGTTTTTGGTGTGATGCCGTGTTTTTTATTATAAGCCAACTGAATCTCGCGACGGCGATTGGTCTCGTCAATGGCTTTTTGAATTGAACCGGTGATATTGTCCGCATACAAAATCACCTGGCCATTGGCATTGCGCGCCGCCCGACCAATAGTCTGCACCAAGCTGGTGGCACTGCGCAAAAAACCTTCTTTATCGGCGTCGAGTATCGCCACCAGTGATACTTCCGGCATGTCCAAACCTTCGCGCAACAAATTAACGCCCACAATCACATCAATTACGCCCTGACGCAAAGCGGTAATAACTTCAATGCGTTCCAATGTGTCAATATCGCTATGCAAATATTTAACTTTTATTTTCTTTTCATGCAAATAATCAGACAAATCTTCCGCCATTTTTTTGGTAAGCGTGGTCACTAAAACTCTTTCTTTTTTGGCAATACGCTGGGCGATACGCTCCATCAAATCTTCTACCTGAGATTTATTTTTACCAATCTTCTCTGTAGCCGGGACAATCAGTATTTCCGGATCAATCAAACCGGTAGGACGCACAATCTGTTCCACCACTTGGTCACTAATTTTTAATTCATAGTCATCGGGTGTGGCCGATACATAGATCACCTGCTTTAATTTGCTGTCAAACTCCTCATAGCGTAAAGGACGATTATCGCGACAACTTGGCAATCTGAATCCATGTTCAATTAGAATGTCTTTGCGTGCGCGGTCGCCATTATACATACCCCGAATCTGCGGCAAAGTTACGTGTGATTCATCCACCACGGTTAGAAATTTATTCTTGCCGCTATGCAGAAAATATTCCAACAGCGAATAGGGTGGTTCGCCCGGAGCGCGACCATCGAAATAACGTGAATAATTTTCAATACCATTACAATAGCCGATATTTTTGATCATCTCCAAATCATAACGCGTACGTCTTTTGAGACGTTCATATTCCAACACTTTGCCAGAATTTTCAAAATCCACCAATCGTTCTTCCAAATCGCGATTAATTTCTTTGAAAGCCTGCTCCATAATATGGGGCGGTGCGACATAATGTTTGGCCGGAAAAAACCAGGCATCTACTACTTCGTGGCGCACTTTGCGTGTCACTGGGTCTATCATTTCTATGCGTTCGATAATATCACTCACTTCAAATCGATAAATCACTTCTTCTTGTACGGGAATAATCTCAAACACCTGACCACGCAGGCGAAAATGACCACGAGTCAGATCACTATTAGTACGCTCAAACTGCATACCCACCAATTGGCGTATCATCCCTTCTCTGTCTAATTTCTGACCACGAGTCAAATGCAAAACTTGATTAAGATATTCGGCGGGCGAACCCAAATTGTATATCGCCGAAACCGACGCCACGATAATCACATCGCTACGCGTAAGCAGTGCCTGGGTACAGGCATGACGCAGACGATCGATTTCTTCGTTGATCATAGCTTCCTTTTCGATATAAGTGTCAGAATTGGGTAAATACGCCTCTGGTTGGTAATAATCATAATACGAAACAAAATATTCTACGGCGTTGTCCGGAAAATATTCACGAAACTCATTACATAGTTGTGCTGCCAAAGTCTTATTGTGCGCAATTACCAAAGTGGGTAACTGAACTTTTTCAATTACATTGGCGACAGTAAAAGTCTTGCCCGAACCAGTCACACCCAAAAGCGTCTGCCGGCGCATATCTTTTTGTAAACCAAAAACCAACCGATCAATCGCTTGTGGTTGGTCCCCTGCCGGCTTGTATTTGGATTTGAGTACAAATTGCATAGCACCTTACCCTAACAATTTTGTGCTGTTTTGTCAATATTTGCGCACTACCATGCTTTCTAAAATCCCAATCAAAAATAAATTCACTATTAGAGACGATCCACCATAACTGACAAATGGCAAGGTCACGCCGGTCACTGGTACCAAGCCGACATTAGCCCCGACATTTATCACAAATTGCACAAAAAATAACACGGCAACACCACTGGCGACAGCCGATGCAAAATCATCGTCGGCATTTCTGGCCAAAAGTAATATGCGCCATAACATCACTCCAAACAAAATCACCAAGACGCCTGCCCCGGCAAAACCCAGCTCTTCGGCTATTACAGAAAAAACGAAATCTGTCTGGGCTTCGGGCAAAAATCGCAACTGGCTTTGCGAACCAAATCCCAGCCCCCTGCCAAACATTTGACCAGATCCTACCGCAATCATGGCCTGGGTCACATTGTAGCCGCTACGCAATGGATCGCGTTCGGGATTCAAAAAAGTCAAGACACGTTCTTTTTGATAATCTTGAAAGAAAAAAAACCACGCTATCACACTACCTACTATTACACCCGCAACCAACAGGCCTATATACAACTTGCGTGTGCCGGTAAGCAACATGAGCCCAAACCAAATTGATCCCAAAAGAACCGCCGATCCCAGATCTGGTTGCAGCATAACCAACAAAATCATTACCAACGTCACTGCCCCGGTACCGAAAAAAAATAACGGTCGTTCATAACGACGTCCAAAATTAGCGATAATGTAGGCTAGCATCAAAATTAGCCCCACTTTGGCCAACTCGACTGGCTGAAAAGAGAATCCAGCCACTACAAACCAACCCGTAGTACCACGAATATTCTTACCAAAAAACAAAACTGCTATGAGTAAAATCAAAGTAAACCAATAAAACAATTTGGCTACATGACGGTACACTGTACGTTGCGACAAGGCGGCAGATAAAAACAAAATCGTTCCCAACACCAAAGCAATGAGTTGTTTTTTAAAATTAATCAGTTCTCCGTCGCGCGACAAATCGATACTATAAGTAGCCGCCAAACCTAAGGCCACCAACAATGCTACCACTGCGAGCAGTAGCCAATCGGTATTATGAAAAGAAAATTTCTTCAGTCCCAACATAAAAAATTACTGCGGCGGCGCCAGATAAATATCTGAATCGTATAAATTGATATTGGAAAATAACTTAACCTGATTAGCCACAATACCTGGCGCGAAACTGCGCAAATCAACATCACGAATTTGCAATGATTGTAAATTGTTAATTATCACCGGAATGACACCAACCATAATTTGTTCTTGGTATAAACCAACCAAAAAATCAGCTTCTTTATAACCAAACGGGCTGGCATTGTTCAGTTTAAACTTTATAGTGTGCGCATTGGGATAGCCTTCTTGATTCCCGGCCGGAATAAATTGGAAATCACTAACTAAAAAATTTAAACGTTCGTTCTGCCAATTTATCACATCGCGAATTTGATGGTTGGAAATACGACGGAATGCCACTCCGTCAATTATCAAATTGGCCCCCACGCCCCCCGCAATATCTTCTAGTCCAAGCAACGTGGCCAAATTCGTTTGCCCGGGCAAAATTGTAATACTCTGTTTTTTACTCTCCACGCCATTGATTACAAAATAATACCCCACCGTCACTACAAAACGCTCATTGGGATTAATCACTTCGGCTATAATATCGGTTTTTTTCACACCCCCTGCTAATACTTGCACACCCAAAACCTGTATATCCTGTGGCGCGAAATGCGGATGTAACAAAGTATAGTTGGGGAAACGAGATAACTCTTGATACAGACGACGATCTTCATCAATTCCAAAAAGCAAAAAATATCCGAAAGTTATGATACTGTACGCAAAATTAATTACTGAGAATATTATCAAGCCGATCACCGCCAATCGATACAACAAAATTTTATTACGTACATACCAAAACTCAAACTTTAGTTTTCCAGTCGTAAGTTCTCCTTCCGGATCTTGATACTTCTCAAAATTGGCAGGCTTGGTTTTGGCCGAAGTCAAAATTGATTGCGAATTAATATTGTCGCTTAATTTGGGCATAAAATAATAGCTATAGTATCATTATACCACAATTTACCCTCATTAACTAATGGCTGCCATTAACGCTTGTTTAAATTCCACTGAATTCGCAACTTGGTATTGAGTTTTGATTTTTTTGTCCCCTATGATTAAATACACTAATTGTGGGCCAGAAAATTTAACAAATACACTTTTTATGGCGTCAGCTTTATTTTTCACCACCACCGCCGGCAATTTGATTTCTATGCGATCGGAAAAATTTTCAATCGACAAATGTGCCACCGATTGGCGCGCTGACAAGGCATCTCCGGAAACATGGGCACGCAAAGACGGTTCGGTTCTATTGAAAGCCAACTCATGCGCCATAGCCGTCACATTATCTTTGGTCAGTTCATAAGCTTTTTCCACAAACAATTTATCATCACCCTCTTCTTCGCTTGTTTTGCCAATCACACAAACCATTTTACCTTCCACCCAAACATCTTTGGTAGTTTCATAAGTGCGCGGGAATACCAACAGTTCTAGTGAGGCTGTGGTATCTTGGATGGTGACAAACATCATAGGGGCACCGGCGCGAGTGATTTTCTTTTTTGTACTATCCACTACCCCACCCACTACTACCCACTTATTGCGTTCTTTGTGGGCCAAATCTTTGATACGGGTCATACTATCACCCATCGCCTCTTCAAAAAATCTAAACGGATGCGAAGTGACAAATAATCCTAATAATTCTTTTTCCCAAGATAATTTCTCTGCTTCGGTAGCGAGCGCGGCCGGATCCAGACGCACTTTCTGATTCAGATCAATGCCCGCCGCACCAAATAAGGTGTTCTGTTTTGATGAGGATTGTTCTTGAACTTGGTGAGTAAAGCTTAAAATATTTTCAATATTAGACACAATCAGATTACGATCATGCCCAAAACAATCAAGTGCACCACATTTCGCCAAGCTCTCTACTGATTTTTTGTTCAAATCTTTGTCTTGAACACGGCGCAAAAAATCTTCCAAATCCCGATAACGACCATTGGCCTTACGCTCGCGATAAATAACCTCGGCAATATGTTCACCAACATTTTTGATACCTTGCAAACCAAAACGAATGTGGGCTTCACCGCCATTCTCCCAACCGATCATAGCAAAATTTTTGAAGCTTTCGTTCACATCGGGCGGCAACACATGCACATTCATACGTTCGCATTCAGCGATAATTTCCGGCACTTTATCCATATCGCCCGATTCCGCGATGAGCACTGCGGTCATATACTGTACCGGGAAATTGGCTTTAAGATAGGCAGTCTGATAAGCTACCACACCATAACTACAAGCATGCGCTTTGTTAAAGCCATAAGCCGCGAACGGCTTGATACGTTCCCACAACTGATCAATGAGTGCCACAGAAAGTTTGCCGAACTCTTTACAGCCTTTGCGAAATTTTTCTTCCTGTTTGGCCATTTCTTCGGGAATTTTCTTGCCCATGGCTTTGCGAAATTTATCCACTTCTTCCCAATTATAACCAGCCAAATTAATAGCAGTAAGCAATACATCGTCTTGGTAAACCATAAGCCCGAGTGACTGATCCAGGTACGATTCCATACGCGGATCCAAATACTCTATTAATTCGGGATTATTTTTACGACGAATATACTCGGGGATACTTTCCATTGGCCCCGGGCGGAACAATGCCACCATCGCCATAATGTCGAAAATCGTGGATGGTTTTAATTCTTTGAGATAGCGCGTCATACCACTACCAGAGAGCTGAAACACACCCATAGTCTCGCCGCGCGCTAGCATTTCAAAAGTTTTTTTGTCATCCCAAGGCAATTTGGTGATGTCGATTTTTTGTCCGGTGGTTTTTTCGATAATTTCTACCGCATGTCCCAGTATGGACAAATTGCGAATACCCAAAAAGTCCATTTTGAGAATTCCAGCCGCTTCTACCGCATGCATTTCGTATTGAGTAGTAATCTTGTCTCCGCCGGTTTCGTATTGTACGGGAGTAAAATCCGTAAGCGGTGTGGGCGAAATCACGACGCCGGCCGCATGAATCGAAGTGTGTCGCGCACAACCCTCAATCTTTTGTGCCAAATCCAACAAACGATGCACTTGGCTATCTTCGTTGTAGCGCTTTTTTAAATCTGGCTCAAGTTCGAGTGCTTTGGCAATAGTCATTTGAAATCCTTGCGCGCCAAACGGGATCATCTTGGAAATCTGGTCACAAAATGAATAACTGTAGCCCAAAGCACGACCAACATCGCGCACCGCCCCACGCGCAGCCATCGTACCAAAAGTAATAATTTGTGCCACTTTGTCGGCGCCGTATTTTTCGGTGACATAAGCAATCATCTCATCACGACGATCGTCGGCAAAATCCGCGTCAATATCTGGTGCAGACGGACGAAATGGATTCAAAAAACGTTCAAATGGCAATTTAAAATACAGAGGATTGACCGTGGTAATACCCATAGCATACGATACAAGCGAGCCCGCGCCGGAGCCACGAGTCGTCTCTACAATATTATGCGTGCGAGCATAATTTACATAATCGGCCACGGTAATAAAATATGGCGAGTATCCTTTTTTGGAAATAATACCCAACTCATACTCTACTCGCTCTCGTACGGCATCAGTGACTTCCATTAGCACCGGCAAACGTTCATAAACCAAATCACGCAAATATCCATCCGCAGTTTTGCCCGGCGGCATTTCGTTGGCGGGAAAGTTCCATTTATTCAACTCTAATTTCAAATCAACTCGCCCGGCAATCTGGGCGGTGTTTTCCAAAGCCTGGGGTACGTGTTTGAAACGCGAAGTAATATCGGCGCCCGAACACAAAGAAAAATCTACACCCTGCATACTTTGTCGATTGGTGTCATCGATAGTTTTGCCGTCACGAATACAGGTCAAAATATCTTGCGCTTCACCGTCTTCTGGGTTCAAATAATGCGCATCGCGAGTTACTATGAGAGGAATTCCGGTAGCCTCAGACAGTTGAATCAATTTGGTATTCAACTCCATTTGCCCTTCGTGCGCCGGCAAGTCTTGCAGCTCCAAATAAAAATTATTATTACCAAAAATTTCTTGATACTCCAATGCGACACGTTGTGCTTTTTCAAAATTATTTTCTTTATGCAAAATCCACGGAATCTCACCACCCATGCAAGCGGTGGATGCCACCAAGCCTTCATGGTACTGGCGCAATAATTCTTTATCTAGACGCGGTTTATAATAAAACCCTTCTAGGTGCGCGAGCGACGCTAACTTCATCAAATTACGATAGCCGGTATAATTCAAGGCCAACAAAACTAAATGATTGTATCGATCGTTGGGATTTTTATCAAAACGACTACCGGGCGCAACATACGCTTCCATACCGATGATTGGTTTAATATCGTTTTTCAAACACTCCTCATAGAACTCAATCGCACCATACATGTTGCCATGATCAGTAAGCGCGAGCGCCGAAAAACCCCGCTTTTTTGCGGTCTTTACCAGCTCATCAATTTTGGACAATCCATCCAACAACGAATAATGCGAGTGGACGTGTAAGTGGACGAAATTAGACATATTTTGTTCCCTTATCTTACCTGATGATGGTAATTTTATCAAGAATAAAAAACACCGGTCTAACCCGGTGTTTGACGCTAGCCAGCCGATTTGATCAATCAACGATTTCCCCTCCTTCCTTTATTAGTTCCTGAACAACACTTCGCAACTTGGACACTTCGTCCAACGACGCTTGGGCCAGCTTGCGCGCCTGAATGACGGCATTGTTCAATCTATCGACTTTCCGCGCATCACCCAACTCATTGAGATTTTTCCCCAAAGTTGCTAGGTTGAGAGACTTGCCATATTGAATTAGCAAGTCCATATAACACGCCTCATAGGCATACAGTGCCTTTACCAGAGCCCGCAAACGTGGCTCAATGGACGACTCGGATAGGTTCATTTCTACCCCCTTATTCAATGTTAAAGACTAGTAACCAAACAGCTAAATATATTAATAACATTGTCGTCCAATTTTGTCAATAAAATACCGGATTTTATCCGGTATTTTGCTTGAATTTATTACCTATTACTGATAATAGAACCCGATCATTCTTTTTGGCTTATTTTTTTATAACTTTTGCTGTCTTTTTCATTTTTTCAGCCGTGGCCGCTACCGCCTTATCTACCGCCGCTTTGGCAGCCCGATCAAAACCAGTGGTTTTGTAATCCGCTTTTTTCATAGCATGATAGCTACACTCTTTCGCTTTTTTGGAAACAAAATTTTTCACCAATCCAGTAGCGCCTTCGGTGGCTGCGGTCATGAGGCTGGAAATCACCTCTACCTTACTGCGAATATAGTTCACCGCCTCCAGTAGCACCTGCAGACGCACACGGAATTCCTCCACAATTTCGCTGGTGTTGCGCAAAATACGAGTGACGTAATAAAACATCCAACACAGAAACACCGTCACCCAAATAATACAAAAAGATAGTACTATATATAATACATCTTTTGAAGTTTCAAACATATTTCCTCCTGCCTTCCCTGCTCGCATGGGAGCAAAGATGGTTTAATATTAATAGCAATAATATTATATCACAAAACATCTAAAAACAAAAATACACACCCGACTGGATGTGTATTTCTTTTTGATAATATATTTATTTACGCACTTCCGCGCCTATTTTTTCCAACGCCTTTAAAACCTTAACTTGCGCCGCATCAACCTCCTCGGATTTGAGTGTACGCTCGCGATGAGAATATGTTAGACGGTAAGCCATACTCTTGAACTCATCACCTATTGTCGCGCCTTCATACACATCGAATAACTCAACTTTAGTCAACAAATGATCAATATTGGCCAAAGTGCTTAGCACCTCGGCGTGAGCTACTTCTTTCTTTACCACAAATGCAATGTCGCGCTCTACTGAAGGGTGGGCGACAGACGCCTGGTGCACCACTTTTCTTTTGTCTAAAGTGGACAATGTTGATAATCTAATATTCACCGTGGCCACTCGATAATCAACACCGTATTTTTCACAAACTAATGGATGTACTTCGCAAACCGATCCGCAATTTTCACCGCCAACACTCATAATCAATGTGCGGGTGGGATGTTCCCAGTTAGAAATTTGCCGCGCACTATCCGACACTTCCCAATCATATCCCAGACCATTCATCAAAATTTCTAAAACCTGTCGCGCTTGCCAAAAAGGTACTTTGTCTTTCTTGGCGGCATATATAGCAGTAAACCACACATCTTGACTTGGTAGTAATTCGTCACTATTGGCGCGCACGCGTGCACCCGCTTCGTTGGCGCGAAAAACTTTACCGATTTCAAAAATTTTGACTTCATTGCCAGCGGCTATCGCTCGACTAACATTCTCTAATAAATTAGGCAATAAGCTTCGACGTAAAAACGGTTTATCTTGAGAAAGTGGGTTGTCTAACTCCAAATAACCATCTAAAACATCACCTAAATCTAAAATTTGTTTCTGGCTCACAAATGAATAATTGGATACTTCACTATACCCTAGTCCGGTTACCAGAATATCGCGCACCGCATGTTCGAGCGCGCGCGCTGGATTCACTGGCGCCGGGCTGATCGGAAACGACGGCAAGAGCGCGGGAATATTTTCATATCCATAAATACGCACCACCTCTTCGACCAAATCCTCCGGAATGGAAATATCTTTGGTTGCGCGCCAAGTGGGCACTTTTACCATGAGCGACTTCTTTTTTTCTTTTACTTCAAAACCCAAACGCGTCAAAATTCCCATCGCTTCTTTGGCGTCAATTTTCACACCAATTTTTTTCTCCAAAAACTCCCAAGTGAGCTCAATCGGACCTTGATATAATTTAAAATGTTTTTCATCCACTACTTTGCTCGCGACTGTGGCTTCGGGGCACACTTGCAAAGTCAATTCCACCGCTTTGTGGAGTGCTTGCTCGCACAAATTCGGATCGAGCGCTTTTTCAAAACGCGCCGAAGAATCGGTACGGAGCCCGAGTCTGACCGAAGTTTTGCGAATCGAGTCGGCGTTGAAATTCGCGGCTTCAAAAATTACTGTCGTGGTCGCATCATTTATTCCACTATTAACTCCACCCATCACGCCGGCGAGCGCGACCGCCTTGGCATCATCGGCAATCACGAGCATGTCAGCGCTTAAATCATGCTCCGCTCCATCGAGAGTTTTGAATTTCTCACCATCATTTGCTCGACGCACGACGATGTGATTGTTTTTCAAAAGTCCAGCGTCGAACGCGTGCATTGGTTCACCCAAATCGTACATTACATAATTAGTAATATCCACGATATTATTTATCGGACGCAATCCGGCTGCAACAATTCGCTGTTGTAACCACGCTGGCGACGGAGCAACTTTCACACCCGACACCGCCACCGCCATATAGCGCGGACACAATTCTTTATCTTTTATAGTGGCTTTTAATTTAATCTCATCACCCACTTTTATTTCCGCCGCCACGTATGGCTTTAATTCTTTTTTAAAAAGTGTCGCCACCTCGCGCGCAATACCATAATGCCCCCACAGGTCCGGACGATTGGACAGAGATTTGTTATCCACTTCCATCACACTGTCTTCAAGTCCGAGTACTTGTGCGAGGGGCTTACCCGGTAACACGGAATTATTTTTCAAAATTTCGGTGAGGTCGAGAATTGCGTGATCGTCTCGGAGTGGAAACATCTCGCCAAGGCCGATTTCGGTGGACGCGCAAATCATGCCGTAGGATTTCACTCCGCGGATTTCCGCTTCTTTCATTTCGACAAGTTCGCCCTCGCCGTGCCATTTCACTTTGGCGCCCAGCTTGGCGACCGCCGCGAGTATACCGGCGCTCACATTACTACCACCGCATACTATCTGCACTTGCTCCGACCCTAAATCCACTTTACAAACTTTTAGCTTGTCAGCATTGGGGTGCTTGTCAGCCGACAAAACTTTGCCCACCACTACGCCGGCCAAATTTTGGCCTTGGCGATGAATCTTTTCTACTTCCACCGTGGCGGCCTTGAGCCGCACCGCGATATCTTCGGGGGTGATGGAATCAGGCAGGTCGATATATTGTTTGAGCCAGTTATAGGAGATTAACATAAAAAATGCAAAAAATATTTTGTATATTCAATTTACCATATTCGAGCCAATTTGGCAATCGCCGTATAACCAAAATTGATTGAGTAAATCCTGCTTCACCGTGCCTCCATTCCCCCACTTTAACATCCCCAAATATGATTGCAAAGTTTCACCGGTGGAAATCCACACCCGAGTAGACGGTTTATAAAAATACTTTATCGGGATGCAAAGCGAGTTTTAGTTTTTTGGATAAAAAATTCTGAACTGGCATTATTAAATTTTCCAGCCATAGCTTATCGTCGGACAAAAACACAAAATCATCGGCATAGCGAACATAACATTTCGCTCTTAACCGATGTTTTACGAACTGATCGAACACATTCATATATACGTTGGCGAATAACTGCGAGGTGAGATTGCCGAGTGGGAGACCGACGCCTTTCTTGTTTTCGCTATCAAAACTCCCCGCCACCTCGCCGAGCAACTGCATAATATTTTTGTCTGTTATATATTCACTCAAAATCCTAACAAAACTAATAATATCTTCAAAAGTATGGCTCAATTGAATTTTCATAATAGCGATATTCCTCTACCTCCCCGAGAAAATCCTGTTCCGATCTTATCCGAACTTAGCGAATGTTACAAACTCTGGCACGAATATTTAATAAATCTCCCCCCGCCACACTAAATTCACGCTTGGAACAAAATTAGATAGTCTGTTCGTTGAGCTACTCGAACTTTCTCAAAAATTGAAATTCATCGGACAACAAATTGGCGGGTGGCAAAATCATTTTAAAAACAAACCCTCGCTATGATACGAGGGAAATCGAGCGGTTGAAGATCGGCACGACCCAGTAGCCATCGGAACCCCTCACGGCGAGCGCCCAAAAATATGTCGGACACCTCCCAACACACCGCCCCTTGGATACTCTAAGGGTTGAATCGCATTCGGAGACGTTATCTCCCTAGCGTCCGGCACCAAGCATTTCAATTTTTTCGCGCGATTCGTTCCACACTGCGGTGAGCCATAGCCCGACCACATTCCGGTATTTTGAAACGGCGAGATTTTTCAAACGCCCACCATGGCCGACGTTGTTATATAAAATCTGGATTAAGTCTAACATTTATTTTAAAAATTAAAAAAGGACCCAGGCCATCACGCGTAAACGCGAGACGATGAGGGTCCAAGTGACCGATGCCCGAGCGACCCGACCGAACGAACGGCTGAGTTACCGAGCGACCGAAGTCGTCCGCTTGCGAAGGACGAGCCACGCAAAGTGCGGATAGGCAACATCGTCGAGGCGGGACAAGCTCAAGTCCCGCCGATGGGTATAACCCCAGATGCGGTTGAAGATCGGCACGACCAAGTAACCATCGGAATCCATCCTGGCGAGTGGGAGGATGATTGGATGGTCCAGCTGCGCATTCGGGTGGGCCGCGATCCACTCCATGGCGCGACGCAAGCCAGCCAACAAGCGAACATCGCCCTTCTTCGCGAGCTTCTTGAGCGCGGCAATGCCGTCTTTCAACGACACCTTCTTGTCGAAGTGGTGCTCAACCACTTCCCACTCGCCCTCATCCACAGCGACCGGCTCCAGCGGCCAACGCGGCTCCATTAAATCCGGATCGATCCAGTTCTGTTTACATGCATACTTCATGACGACCGCGACCAACTCCCTGAGTAGATCGCCGTTGCTCTGGATGCGAGCGATATCCTCATCGGACCCGCCCGCGGCCAGCACCGCGTCCACCAAGGCCTCGAACACTTCAAAGGCCTCTCCGAACGCCTTCAAAAATTTGCTCTTATGTTTGCGCGACATGGTTTGCTCCTTTCGCGCAGTTGGTCCACTTCTTACCGAGTGCACCTTGCACCGGCCCAAAGTTTGCCATGTGAAAAGAAAAACCTATCATGGCATATTTTAATGATTTTGTCAACGGTAGATATCTACCTTTGGCCCATATTAGCCAAAAAACTATCCAGGAATGGGTAGTTTTAGGGTAATATGTGGATAACTTTTATATCTAAAACTGTTTTATAAATTTCAAATCCCCGCTTTGGAGATAGCGGATGTCGTCGATGCCATAGCGTAACATAGTAAGACGCGTAAGACCAAAACCAAACGCAAAACCGGAATAAATTTTTGGATCAATATTCCCCTCTTTCAAAACATTGGGGTGAATAAGCCCAGCGCCCAAAATTTCGAGCCAGCCGGAATTTTTACACACGCGACAACCCTGGCCGTGGCACAGAAAACAGGTGACTTCGCCATTCACGCCCGGCTCAACAAAAGGATAATATTTAGGGCGCAAACGCAATTTAGTATCAGCGCCAAACAGCGACTGCACCACTGTCTCGAGCGCCGCTTTCATGTGGGCGAAACTGATATCCCGATCAATCACAAATCCCTCCACTTGATCAAAAGTGTGCTCGTGGCGCGCGTCGGTGGACTCATTGCGAAACACACGACCGGGCACAATTGCTCGTAGTGGAGCGCCGTATTTTTGCATCGCCCGCACTTGCACCGATGATGTCTGGGTGCGCATCACCCACGGCACTTCGGACTTATCATCATGGCCTTTGATATAAAAAGTGTCTTGCATGTCGCGCGCCGGATGTCCCTCGGGCATATTGACCGAACCAAAATTATAATAATCGCTCTCAAGCTCCGGCCCATCGAGCACCATAAATCCCATCGAAGTAAACATGTCTTCGATCTCTTTTTGCACAATGGTATTGGGGTGCAAGTGCCCGCGGTCTACTATCGGCAATGCCGGCTGGGTAATATCTAATTGTTCTTTTTGCAGCACCACATTCCATTCAGCCGACGATAATTCCGCTCGCTTGGTGGCGGCTGCCGACTCGATTGCCTGTTTTACTTCATTGAACAATTGTCCAACAGATTTACGCGCATCCACGCTTAAATCCTTGAGTCCTTTCATCAGCTCCGTTAGATGACCATTTTTTCGACCCAAAAATTTATTTTCAATTTCATCCAAATCGATTTTTTCTTTCACTGCTTTGATCGCCAGCAGCGCTTCTTCTTTTATTTTATGTAATTGGGATTCCATATTAATGAAATTATTTTTACCGCGTCACCTAGAAGATTTTGTTAAACAAATTGATAAACACCATTTTGAAATTGGCTAAATCTTTTACCGTCACCACCACTACCAGCAACATAAGTAAAGCAAAACCAATCGAATGAGCGGCTTGCTCGAATTTCATGAATACCGGTTTGCGAAAAATTTTACCGAGCCAAGTAAACAATATTCGCCCGCCGTCTAGTGCCGGCAAAGGCAAAATATTAATAATCGCCAAATTAAGCGAAAGCATGGCGGTAAATTGAAGCAAATAAGCCAATCCAAGACGGGCCACCTGCCCGGTCATAACCGCAATACC
>CAYXJO010000006.1:0-26200 GCA_964465205.1 uncultured Gammaproteobacteria bacterium | reverse complement strand
CCGCCTCTCCCACACCCTTGCCGACAAACAAACCTGCCAACAAATTCCAAAACGCTAGCACAATAGCTACCAAATAAGCACCGGTGGCCACCACGCCATGATAAATTGCTTTATACCACGGATATTTGACCAAACCAACTTCAGCGATAGACACTCCAATACCACCTTTGCCGGTCTCTGCGTTTAGAATTGGAGTTATTTTTTTGTCCAAAATTTCTTTCCCACGTAAAATTTTAAAGGTAATTTCTTTGTCACGATTTTTGTCTACATAATCCTGCATGGTGGCCACGCGCGGATTTTTCAAATCATCAATCTGAACAATCTCGTCGCCCATTTTAAGTCCGGCTACAGCCGCTGGTTTGGCTGGCACTACTTGCAAAATCGCCACCCGCGCATCTTTTATAACAGTGGCGTCGGCAATATCTTCTGTTGTTTGTGGCAAACCCATCATATATCCGACCGATAAAAGTACAGCCGCGAGCACAATGTTCATAATCACTCCGGCTGCCAGTACAATAGTTTTTTTCCAGGCGGGCTTGGCCATAAAACTATCTGATTCATTTTCCAATTCACCGTTCTCACCCTTTATCTTCACAAATCCACCAAGTGGAAGCCAATTAATAGAATATACGGTTTTTTCTCCGTCAGAATCTTTATTGCCCCATACCCATTCTTTTTTGCCATTACCTAAAAATCGCACACCAAACGCACGGGGTGGAAAACCAAAACCAAACTCCTCCACTTTCATACCACTTTTACGCGCGGCGATGAAATGACCCAATTCATGTACCAAAACCAGAATACCTAAAACTACGATAAAAATAATCAAGGTGAGCATAATTCACTTAATGTTTAATATGGGTTATATTAACAAATTAGAAAGAAAAATACAAGCATAATTAGTCTTTGACTTTTATCGTCACGACAGGTAAAATATGTAATAAGGCAATCATTTGCCTAATATCTAAATAAGTAATTTATTTTTTATGTCTTGGGCACTAATTATTATTATAATCGCTGTTGTGATAGCCGCTTGGCTTATCATGACTTTCAACGGTCTTATTCGCAGCAAAAATCAGGTAGACGAAGCTTATAGCGATATTGATGTGCAACTCAAACGTCGATATGATTTGATCCCGAATCTGGTCGCGACTGTGAAGGGCTACATGACCCACGAAGCCGGCACACTAGAAAAAGTGACTGCTGCCCGCGCGAGCGCTATGCAAGTGCATGATAACAAGAGCGCCAGTTTGGCCGAACGTGAGACCGCGGAAAACATGCTGTCCTCTACTCTCAAATCACTATTTGCGGTAACCGAAAATTACCCCGATCTCAAAGCATCACAAAACTTTTTACAATTGCAAGATGAATTATCCGATACCGAAAACAAAATACAAGCCGCTCGCCGATTTTATAATGGCAACGTGCGCGATTTCAATACCAAGATTCAAGTGTTTCCGACCAACATGATCGCCGGCATGCTCAAATTTGTGAAATACGAATTTTTCCAAGCGAGCGATGGTGAGAAACAAAATGTACAAGTGAAATTCTAAAAAAGCTCATATTGAAAGCAGGTATGATATACCAAGAAATTTCTGCTAATAAACGCAATTCCGTTCTGCTCATGATGATTTTTATCGCCGTGCTTATTGGTATTGGTTATGCTTTTAGTTTGGCACAAAACGATCACACTTATAGCGGTGTTTTTGTAGCTGTAATTATTTCTCTATTCATGACATCAGTATCGTATTTTCAAGGCGACAAAATCGCTTTATCTGTCTCTGGCGCCAAACCTGTCGCTCACGATGATAATAAATACCTGTATCATATTGTAGAAAATCTATGCATTGCCAACGGCCAACCGATGCCAAAAATATATATTATTGAGGATGCTGCCATCAATGCTTTTGCCACTGGACGCAAGCCGGAATTAGCCAGTGTGGCGGTAACACGTGGAGCTTTGGAAAAATTGACCAACGAAGAACTCGAAGGCGTAATGGCGCACGAATTATCGCATATCAAAAATTACGACATTCGCTTTATGATGCTCGTAGCGGTGCTCGTGGGTGCGATCGCCATAATGTCGGATTTCTTTATTCGCGCCCGCATGTTCGGTGGCCGACGCGACGATCGCGACAATGGCAACGCCGGCGCGGTATTTATGATTATTGGCATTATTCTCGCAATACTTTCTCCACTCGTGGCCGAACTTATCAAACTGGCAATTTCTCGTCGACGCGAGTATCTGGCAGATGCCAGCGGGGCACTCCTCACCCGCTACCCAGAAGGACTAGCAAACGCACTGGAAAAAATCGCGACCGACGCACAACCCATGCAACACGTCTCTTCTGCCACCGCACACATGTTCATTGCCAATCCATTTTCTACTAAAAAAATAACTTCATTGTTCTCTACGCACCCGCCGGTTGATGAACGCATCAAACGTTTGCGATCAATGGGGAATTAAAAAACCGATCCGTTAATGATCGGTTTTTTAATTATTTAAATAACCGCCACAGACTAACTATTCAAATCATCTGGTTTTAACTCAATATTACGAACTACGCGCTGGGGAGGCTGGTCGAGATCCACTCGCAAATCAAAATCGTCTGAAGCCGATCCGCTTGGTGCCTCTATTGATGCCTCTGGAGGAAATATCTCTCCATAGAAAGCATCTAAATATTTTTGGGCGGCGAACATATCCAAATGCCCGTCTGGCTGCACAAATTGAGCCAAAGCTGGTGGAGGAACCTCTTTTGCTTGTTTCTTTACTCCATGCTTCGCAAACCATTCTTCCACAGCCTCATCGATATCTTCTGTGGTTATCTCTTGAAATGACGATTTGGCCCTGGACTGTTCTTCTGGAGTGGCTATTTTTTTAGGTGGGGGCAATTTATCTAATCCACTTTGAGGCAACCCACTACCACGTTCACTGCCAGTAGACATATGCAACATATAAAAATTAAAATTACTAAAACAAATTAATTTTTAATAATATCACTTACTTCTTTCGTCATCGCTTTCATTACATCCATTGTGCGTGCTTCTAAATTAAGACGTACCAACGGCTCGGTATTACTCACTCGCACATTAAACCACCAATCTGGATATATCACCGTGAGCCCATCGATTTCCAAAATTTCAGCATCTTTATATTTTTCCGCTAATATTTTTAAAACTCGATCTTTTTTTTCTTGCTCTATCACATGGAAATTAATCTCTCCGGAGTGAAAATACCGGCGCAATGGATGCGCGTATTCAAACAGACTTTGTTTGGTTTCGGATAATTCCTGCAATAGCTTTAGTACCACCACCATTGGTGCCTCATAGATCCCTTCGGGAAAACGCACAAAAAAATGACCCGATGATTCACCGCCAAACACCGCGCCGGTTTCCATCATGCGTTTTTTGATCATTGAATGACCCACCTTGCCGATACACAATTGCCCACCGTGTTCCAAAATCATATCTTCAGTAATCTTGCCGGGACGAATATCATAGCAAATAGCCGACCCGGGATGCACGCGTAAAAATAATCGCGCCATAATACCGCGCAAAATCGCCGGCTCGAGAGTATTGCCTTCATTATCGATAAAAAATATGCGATCACCATCACCATCGGTGGCAATTCCTAGGTCCGCTTTTTCCGTGAGTACTCGCTTTTTTAAATCCAAAACATTTTTATCTTGGAATGGGTCGGCTTGGTGCGCCGGAAAAGTTCCGTCCAATTCCCAATTCATTCGAACAAGCTCAACTTGCGGTAAAATTTTGAATAACGCGTCTAAAAATTGCGCGCCCATGGCATTGGCAGCATCAGCCACAATTTTCATCTTGCCAATCTTTTTCAAATCAGCGTATTCGTGTTCATAAAGCACTTGTTCGTCCACAATGTCCAAATGACGGACAACTTCACCAATTCGCCCCGAATCCCGCCAACCGCCCACCTCCACCACATCGCGCAATTCTTCCATACCACTACCACGGCCAATTGGTACTGCCCGCGCTTTCACCAATTTGATACCGTTGTATTCTTTTGGGTTATGCGAAGCCGAAACTTGCATACCACCATCATAGCCATGATGCGCTACTGCAAAATAAAAAGTTGGGGTGGAGACCAAACCAATATCTATTACATCTACCCCTTGTTCTACAAGCCCTTTTTCTACCGCCGCAAAAAGTGACGGCGAAGAAACGCGCATGTCGCGTCCCAGTGCAACACGTACATCTGGTCGACCCACTATTCGTTGAATAGTAAAACCAAATCCACGACCAATTTTATAAGCCAAATCTTCATTTAGTTCTTCTGGATATAATCCACGCACATCATAGGCCTTAAAAATCTGTCCTGGAAAATTCATAACAATTTTAAATTAAAGTGAAACTTGTAATCATTATATAATACCAATACAAAAAAGCAAGTAGCTGACAAAAAATTACCCACACTCTATATAGGGGTTTTCTCAAAAATATGGTATAATGACAGTAACTGAATCATATATGGCGGAGGCAAAAGTAAACATCAAAAAAACAGACAATTCGTCCGAACCGCCAAAAAGCAAGGGGTCAAACGGTGCTGGAAAATCCCAGTCTGAGATTGTTGTTCCTAAAAACGGAAAAGACACAGTACAAGTTGGCCAAAACGACGATCGCACCAAAGTAACAATAGATGTAAGTGTAAGTGGCGGAAACACCAAACAAAGTGAATCTGGTAGCTCTGATTCAACTAAACCCACGGTTGGTAAAGACGGTTCAAAAAATACCGGTAATGCCAAATCTAACACATCCAAATCCAGCGGTGACCCATCGGCCAATATCAAACCAGAAAATCCATATACCGAAAACACTCCCGGCATAGGGGAAGAAACAGCCCAAACCGATAAACCGGAAACGGATCAAATTGAATCAGATGCGCCAGCACCAACCTCAAACAATATTTCTACCCCCAACGCTACTACTGTTCCAATCCAGGATTCGACAACAGCCCCGTCTGCTACGCCGGCAGATAATTCTATCGCGCCATCCCCCAGTCCGGCTGGCGCCGCACTCTCGGCCACATCCCCAGAACCTGCCAGCATGGCCAACCCCAAACAAACATCAGCGGACAATACTTCCAACACCACAACGCCAATTCAACAGGAAGTCGTGCCTGAAAAACCTGCTACTGCACCAACCAAAAACCAAGCCAAAACTAACCCGCCCCCAGTTACCGACTTCAATCAACCCGCTCCATTATCTTCCCAAAGTCAGATCGGTGCCTCTCCGGAAGAAAACGAAAGTGGCGAACCAGGAACACCGGACGGAAAAACACAACCCAAACCAAACATGGACGCCGCTGGCGCGCCAACACCAAATGTCGATGCACCTCCGGCAGATGGTCTACCGTTGGTGTCCAATGAAAACAGTGGTCCGATGCCTGCCGGCGCGCCGACCGAACTTAGTAAAGACACCCAGACTGGTGCAGCCGCTGATTTGGCCAAGTCACAAAATCGCACCCGACGTGCCTCTGTACAAAATAGCGGAGGATCACAATCCGAACCGGCCAGCCCGGCTACAGCTGCCAACGCACAACCCAAAACATACGATGCCCCCCAAACTCCCGGATTGGATGAATACGGCCGTCCAGAAGGCGGTTCCCCACCTACCGCTGGAGACCAGAACCAACAACAGGCCGCCGGTGGTATAGCCAAAAATCGTCAACAACAAATCAAACAACTTGAAACAGAAAAAAAAGAATTAGCTGACACCGTCAAAAACCTAGAACATGAAGTCAATCACATCCTAAAACCACCGCGTTTTCAATTCGGCTTTCCTTTGGCTTTTTCATGGCCGATTCTAATAGCCAAGATAATGTTGCGCATGGCTATACAAACAATTCTTCGCAACATCACCAAAGGCAAAGGTCAAGCAAAACTCGTTGTCCTTAAAACAGCCAACACAGTATTAGGATTCCTAATCACATCGCTTACAATTGTAAAAAAAATGGCAGCGACTGTAGAAGGTTTTAAAATGTGGGGCCAAGCGATCGCAGCAACTTCGGAAACTATTATTATTCCGTTAATACTTATAATATTATTACCTGTTTTTCTATTATTTGCGGTAGTCCTAGATTTAGGTCAAATGCCCAGAAACATTAAACAATCTATCAAAAAAATCAAAAATTTACGAGACAAATTTGCCAAAGCTATTCAAGAAGAAGAAAAAAAGATTAATGCTCGCAAAAGGTTGCGTCAAGTCGAAAAAGAGCTTAAAATACTAAGGCGACAAGAAAAAATATCCGGAGCCATCAGAGGAGCGGCTGGTAAAATTAAAAGCGGTATAACTGCGCCTTTCCGTAGCGCCGGAAAAAACGGTGCCAATTTGGCTAACACTCCCAATATTAATAGCCCATCAGTTAAATAAAATTCTTAATATATGACGCGTAGAAAAAAAATTGTTTTAATCATACTACTGTTAGTATTGGCGTTATTCCTTGGGTATGCACTATATATCGCCTTTTTGGGCGGGGGACAAATGTTACCATCCATACTTCAACCGAGCGGACCAACTACCACCGGCGGGCTAACTCCGGCTGGACCGCGCGGTGCTACCGGTACTATCGATACTGGCGCGGAGGGAACAGGCGCATTACCAACCGCTGGAGCGATTCCACAAGCAACCCCAGGATTCTACGTACCTACACCAGTAAATGCTTTGACTACTGAGCCAGCTAACTTCACATCACTAAACAACGCCGGAGATGCTCGTTTCTATAACCCTACTGACGGAAAATTTTATCGCATCAAACCGGATGGATCTGTCTCTGCGTTGTCTGACGAAGTATTTTACAACGTAAAAAAGACCACCTGGGCGCTAACCGCAAATAAGGCCATACTAGAATATCCAGATAATTCAAAAATTATTTATAATTTTGATACAAAAAAACAAGTGTCTCTGCCAAAACATTGGGAAGGATTCTCGTTCTCGCCCGACAGCTCACAGATAGCCGCCAAAAGTGTCGGATTGTCTCCGGAGAATCGTTGGTTAATCACCTTCAACGATGACGGCAGCGGCACTCGCGCGATAGAAGATCTGGGAGAGAACCAAAACAAAGTAATTGTAGACTGGTCCCCTTCTCGTCAGGTAATCGCTTTTAGTAAAACCGGCGAGCCAATCGGCCAAGACAGACAACAAGTCTTATTAGTTGGGTTAAATCATGAAAATTTCAAAGGGTTGACAGTAGAGGGATTGGGCTTTGAATCAAAGTGGTCTCCTACCGGACAAAAATTAGCTTATAGCGTCTGGAGCGGACGCAGCAACTACGAGCCAGAATTATGGGTGGTCAATTCATATGGTGATAATATCAACACTGGACGTAAAACAGTAAAGCTTAATACCTGGTCAAATAAATGCGCCTTTGGCGACGATAACACTATGTACTGCGCCGTACCACGCGAATTGCCAACCGGGGCCGGAATGGAGCCGTCCATAAATACCAGTTATGATGATTTATACAAAGTTGATTTGCGCACCGGGGCCAAAACATTGATACCTACCGGCGAAGCCAACTACAGCATTACCACTATGTCATACGATAAAAGCGGCAATCGGTTGATATTTACCGACTTATTTAAAAACGGCATCTACGAAGCCAAACTCAACCAATAAAACTATGACTAAAAAACTTGTTTTATATATTCTAATCATTACCGCTCTTATCTGCTCCGGATTGTTTTTGGTCAAAGCAATTAAAACATCCAGAACAATTCAGATTATCCCGGCCGAAAAACCATTAGTGAATCAACAGCTAGTATATATCCCCACCGATAAAAACGATCCGGAATACGGCAATCCTGGCGCAGATTTAGTCATAGTGTTATTCAATGATTTGGGTTGCCCAAAATGTCAAAAAACACAGGCGACGATATACAAATTCGTCAGCGAACACCCATTGGAAGTCAAGATGGTGTGGAAAGATGCACCGTCCAGCGGATGGTTTGGATCAGGTAGTATGGCCGCACATCAAGCAGCTTATTGCGCTTTTAAACAAAATAAATTCTGGGAATTCGTCAATCAAGTCGCGCTAGATAGGTCTAATTTAAAATCTTATAATTTCACCAAAATCGCTGAGGGATTAAAACTCAATATGCCGCAGTGGCAAGCATGTTTGGACTCTACTGAAACCAAAAATAAAATTGAAAAATCGATTAATTTGGCGGAGGCATTGGGTATAAACGAATTGCCGGGTGTATTTGTAAATAATAAAAAAATTTACATACCGGATGATATCAATTTTGAAGAAATGTTAAATAAATTTATTGCAAAATAAAATAAACAAAATATGCGAGCAAAAAACATCGTAATATCAGCTTTGATTGGCCTCATATACATTACTGGATCCCCACTCTTGGTGTGGGCCAGCATTTTCGATAGTGAAGCTGATATTACGCAAGAGGCTAGTGAAGAATGGGCACGAGCAATAGCAGACGATAGTATGGTAGATAATTTTTGTAATTGTAAAAATGAATCGGCAAAAAAAAGTGTATGTGTTAAAATTCGTATTCCAAAAAATAAAACCAGTTTTGTAGACAGATATAATGCTTGTGCTGATTTTGGTGAGAATACAGATTGGATGGTGCTTGATAATCTACTAGTAGAAAACTCAGCCTGGACAATAGGGACAGATGTCGGTGTAGTAGGCTACCTATTATACGGCAACATGAATGGCGGAGAAAAACTGCGCCAATTTAATGATTGTACATCTGCTGGAGAAACTGAGACCAGTTGTCAGGATGCCGCCCAGGCAGTACTTAGTCAATTCGGTATTACTGGCCAGGCTCCGGCACCCAAATCACCACAAAAACCGGTGCTAGAGATGACTATACCAGGGCTAGAGCTGAGCACCGTTCCCAAGATAGAAAACGGAGTATTATATTTACCATGGATAGCCGAATACGTAGCTAGTGTATTCAAGTATGGAATCATCGTTGCCAGTGTGCTGGCAGTAGTCTTGATTATCATACAAGGCATCAAAATTACTATTTCTGGCGGAGGAGAGAAAAAATCTGAAGCCTACAAGACAATCGCTCGAGTTATAATTGGATTAATTATTGCCTGGAGTTCATATGCGATTTTGTATACCATCAATCCCAACTTGGTGCGATTAAAAACACTCGCGATAGAAGTAGTATTACCAGAAATGGCTGACCAAGAAATAATGAGTAAAGGGCTGGATCAAAATAACACCGGATCAGACAAGCCAGAACCGGGCGGTGAATGTATTACCGAACAAAATGGTGGTGTAAATATCAAAAAAATTGGCTTAAAAAATATCGACGTTGTGGCTAGTGTACCACTCCTGACCAAAGATGCCTCAGAAGCTTTAAAACAAGTTGACATGATTGTCGAAAGAATAAAAACTGAAAAAAATAGACCGAATCTAAAACTTCAAATAACTAGCGCCGGGAGGACAATGGCATCTGCGCAAAAATTATGGGAAAAAGCAGTGCGCAAATACGGAGATCGTGCCAGCACTTATGCCGCCCCACCTAGTTGTAAAAACAGTCATAATTCAGGTCGTGCGGTAGACATTTCTATTGTCAGCTCTTATATCAACAACTATTTTAATTGGCACAATGCATCTTATTGGGATAATAATGATATTGCATTGTTGGCAACAATAATGCATGAAGCTGGTTGGAAAAGATATTGCGGTGAATGGTGGCATTACGAATATAATTCCGGTATTACAGCCAAACGCACAGACAAACCTGGTAAATGTTAATACATCAATGACAAAGTCTTTACCCACAACTATATTTACTTGCTCCCATTGTGGCGCCCAATTCCAGAAATGGACTGGGCGCTGTTTGGAGTGTGGCACTTGGGGCACAATCGAAAAATCCATAGCCACACCCACTAGTCCAACCAAACAAAGTGATCCCAAAAATTTTACCGCGGCCAAAACCGTTGGCATGGATGAAGTGGTGGGTAAAAATGTAATTCGCAAAAAAATCGGCATTGGTGAATTAGATCGGGTGCTGGGCGGAGGTATGGTGCCGGGTAGTGTGATACTACTCGGTGGCGAACCGGGTATTGGTAAATCGACCTTGGCCCTACAAATATCTACTCTTGTATCAGGATGCCTATATATTTCCGGCGAAGAATCGGTGGAACAAATCAAATTACGTGGCGATAGAATAAAAATTAAGTCTCCAAGTTTACGGCTAGCCAACGAAACCAACGTAGAAACAATAATTGCAACTATTAGCGGCATTAAACCGTCGTTTGTGGTAGTTGACTCCATTCAAACTATTTTTTCGGCTGATGCCGAAAGTGATACCGGCTCCCCTACCCAAGTGCGCGCTTGCGCCACCAAACTCATGCAATGCGCCAAAACTACCGGCGTGCCCATTATTATAGTTGGCCAAGTAACCAAAGATGGCGCTGTAGCGGGTCCAAAAACTTTGGAACATCTGGTTGATACCGTACTATATTTGGAAGGTGATAAATTTCATAATTTTCGTATCCTACGTGCAGTAAAAAATCGCTTTGGCTCTACCGATGAGGTGGGAATTTTCTCTATGGAAGAAAACGGCCTACAGGAAGTAAATAATCCATCACAGGCGTTTCTCACCGGACGACCAGAGAATGTACCGGGGTCGGCCATTACTTGTCTTATGGAAGGTACACGACCGATTCTGGTAGAAATTCAAGCATTAGTCACCAAAACTAATTTTGGCTATCCTCAACGACGTTCATCCGGATTTGATCTCAATCGTCTACAAGTGCTAATTGGAGTTCTAACCAAACGCGCAGGACTACCACTCGATTCTTATGATGTTTTTCTAAATGTTGTCGGCGGTATGCAAGCCGATGAACCAGCCGCCGATCTGGCAGTGGCTCTAGCGCTCGCATCGGCATTCAAAAACAAACAATTACCAACTAATCTGGTGTCTTTTGGTGAAATCGGCCTGGGAGGCGAATTGCGCGGGGCCGGTCACACTAAACGCCGTTTGGAAGAGATAAAAAAACTGGGTTTTGAATTCGCGGTAATACCGGCTACCGGTGAAGAAATAAAAATCGCCGGACTGAAAATCGCCCCGGTAAAAAATGTATTGGAAGTAGTGGAAAAAATATTAGAAAAATAATTTAGACACACCGCCACATTAGTATTCAAAACTCACTTGGTGCGAGTTTTTTGGTAATAAAAAAAGACGCTGTGGCGGGGTGTTGTTACCCACCAGCAGCGTCGGTGATCGATGAGCGTAGTAGGCTTCTGCCTACTTTTTCTTGAGGTTAGGGCGGTTGGGGCCCACATAGACGCCGTGCCCCTCGCCCAGATGGGCCATGCCGGCATCCGCTTTTGCTGCGGCCGAGGCGAACTCCAACTCGGTGACCGGGACGATGCGATTGGAGCCGTCCGGTCCGCGGCGAGCGTTAATTTTGCCATTGAAGGCCGCGCCGCGAATGAGTGGCATCATGTGCAGCTCAATCGCGCCGGTGGTCTCGCGCAGGCCGCGCATGACCGGATCGCTTGTTTCGTGAGCGATTTGCCCGACATTTACCGTTGCCATAACAGGGACGTATCCAGCCATCTTCTATATCTCCTTGTCCGGGGGTTGAAGGAATGAGCGCACCAAACGCGCTCAACAAAAAACTGGTCGCATTATACCCCAGTTTTATGTTTTTGTCAATAGATAATTACTCCAGATGTACACTTTCTTCCCATTCTCTAATTTTCTTTACCAAACGCGGAAATTTAGCCAAATTTTCTATAATCAATTTAGCCGCGGAACGAGCGATTTTGATAATATCTTTATCCGCCAAAGTCGCAATACGCAAATTCATTAGACCGCTCTGGGTAGTACCATACACCTCGCCCGGGCCGCGCATCTCCAAATCTTTTTCAGCCAATTTAAATCCATCATGATTGGCTTCGAAAAATTTCAATCTTTCGAGAGCAGTTTTGGAATTCGAATCAGTAAACAAGATACAATACGACTGGTGCACCGAACGCCCTACCCGACCGCGAAATTGATGTAATTGCGCCAACCCAAACCTGTCAGCGCCTTCAATCATCATTACCGACGCATTGGGTACATCCACCCCCACTTCAATCACCGATGTTGAAACCAGTATGTCAATTTGGCCAGCTTTAAATTTGGCCATGATTGCTTCTTTGTCCGACCCTTTCAGTTTACCATGTAAGAATTCTACCTTTAAATCTGGAAAAACTTTTTGAGATAATTTTTTATATTCCGACATAACTGACTTTTTCTCGGTATCGGGTGTAAAATAATTAATGGGTACAAACTCATCGCCAGTAGTTTCTTTTTCTGTCGCTTCGATCAACGGACAAATCACAAATACTTGCCTACCGCCCTTTACCTGTTGGCGAATAAAATCGTAAGCTGCCATACGTTTGGACGGCTCCACCAAACGCGTCAAAATCTTTTTTCTCCCCGGAGGCAATTCGTTAATGATCGACAATTCTAAATCTCCATATAAGGTCAAAGCGAGCGAACGCGGAATCGGTGTCGCGGTCATGCTCAAAAAATGCGCCCCCTCCCCTTTTTCTTTAATCACTTTACGTTGATCCACACCAAACCGATGCTGTTCATCAACAATCACCAAACCCAATTTACGAAATTTCACCTCATCCGACAACAAAGCGTGTGTGCCCACTATAATCTGTAATTTTCCATTTTTAATTTGTTCACGCCACTCCTGTCGACTCTTGGCTGGTGATAAATTGGATAGATCGGCTAGTGGTGTTAACTGTTGCGACTGCGATAATAACCCAATAGCCATCTTGTCGGCCAACAATTTATTCAAAGTCTGAAAATGTTGCATTGCCAATATTTCGGTTGGTGCCATAAATACCGCCTGGTAACCATTTAACACCGCATCATACAAAGCCAAGGCGGCCACCACCGTTTTACCACTGCCCACATCACCCGAAAGCAGCCTGTTCATCGGATGCGGCTTGCTCAGATCTTGCAAAATCTCCCAAGCAGAAATTTTTTGCGTTTTAGTCAGCGCAAATGGCAAATGAGCAACAAAATCTTTTATTTCATTTTCAAAAAACTTCAAGGGCGGAGCTGGTTGGATTTTAATTTGTGCTCTAGCGCGTTCCGCTTGTAGTTGTATTAAAAATAATTCATCAAATTTCAAACGAGCCGTGGCGGCGTGCAGATCTTTCTCGTCTACCGGAAAGTGGATGCCGTGCAACGCATCGCCCATAGGTACAAGATCCGAGCCCTCCAAAATTTCATCCGGTAGCCATTCGGGAATATCTTTCACTAAATCAATCACTTGAGCAATCAAAAATCGTAACTGTTTTTGGGTAATACCGCTGGTAGTGGGATAAATCGGCACCAGTCGCGCGGTATGGGCAGTCGTCTCTTTATCCGCTTTTTCGTAAGTCGGACTCACCAATTGCGCGCCGAGCATGTCGGAACGTACTTTACCGGACAAAAACACCACATCTCCCGGTTTGAGATTCTTGGCAATAAACGGCTGATTAAACCACACTACTCGCACACTACCAGTATCGTCAGTTACCAACCCTTCGGTAATATTGGTGCGCCGTTTCCAACTACGTTTATTACCCAAAAGTTCAATCTTGCCTTTTATGGTCACCAATTCTCCAGGGTGCAAATCCCCGATCGGCACCAACCTACGGAAGTCTTCGTAACGAAAAGGAAACCAATACAACAAATCTCTCACCTTATAAATACCAAGGCGATGCAAACTTCTGGCAGTGGTTTTGCCAACTCGGTTCAATTCACTAATTGAGGTGGATAGGTTCATATGTGAACATTATATCACAAAAAAAGCGCCCCAGTGCAATACCGAGGCGCCCTAGCAAACAATAAGACTATCTACCCACAAAAGTGGTGGATGCCGGCCGAATTTGGATATTCTGCGCTACCAAACTACCATCCGTGCCCACTGTGCCATTGACCATCAAACTTTGACCGACTTGTAAATCAGCCACGGTGCCGGCGGTCGCTTGCATGATTGGTGTAGAAGAAGAAAAAAACACTATTTTTGATCCACCGTCACGCAATTGCAACGTTACGCTTTTGTCGTCTTTGCTAATAATATCACCATTTACAAAATTAGCATTCATACCACCGCGCATCATCGCGCCGCCAACCGAACCAGCGCCACGACGATCGCCCGCCAAGCCCTGACCTTGAAAATTACCACCGAAATTAGCGCCATTGCCGTACATACCGCTCCATTTAGCACCACTATTACGCAAAACTTTTTTTTGCCCATAAACATCACCCCCGACGAAAGCCAAAACCGCCACTACGACTGTGACTACTACGAAAATTATCCACGTATTTTTATTATGCATACTATGTAAATTAAAAATAAATTTTATTGATAACGCAAGGCATCGATCGGATCAAGTTTGGCAGCACGACGCGCAGGATAATAACCAAATACTATACCGATTAAAGCTGATACACCAAAAGCCAACAGTACCGAACCGGTAGTTACCGCCGTATTGGTACTGCTAAGCAAGGTAATAACCCAAGCCGCCAAAGCGCCGGCGACTATACCAATCACTCCGCCGATAAAAGTAAGAGCTACCGATTCCGTCAAAAATTGCATACTAATATCGGTATTATTGGCACCCAAAGATTTACGCAGACCAATTTCACGCGTGCGCTCCGTGACCGTAGTCAACATCATGTTCATAATGCCAATACCGCCAACCAGCAAAGAAATGCCGGCAATCGCACCTAATAGCAAAGTCATGGTACCGGTAACTGAGGTCATCGCGCTAAGCATATCAGCTTGATTCATAATGCTGAAATCCAAATTTTCCTCATCTTTTAGTTTGTGCCGCGTCATCAATAGAGCCTGAATATCAGCCTCCACTGTGCCCATCATATCCGCACTAGCCACTTGAACATTAATAGTGTTCACGTATTTGTCACTACCCATTATATATTGCTGCGCGGTCGGCAAAGGTATGTATATGAGATCATCAGAACTGCCCATACCGGTACCGCCTTTAGCCACCGTCACGCCAATTACCGTATATTCTACGCCGGCAATTTTAACTTTTTGACCAATTACATCGGTCGCATTTTCGCCAAATAAAGTATCACGCGTGGTAGGACCCAAAATAGCCACTTTAGTGCGGGACCCAAGTTGAGTAGCGGTAAAATTCGAGCCGAGTTCAATCTCGATGCTTTTCAGATTAAAATAATATGAATCAATACCATATATAGAAGTATTGGTATTGGAATTTTTTGCAGTCACTTGTTTTTGGGAATTCACAATCGGAGCTACTGACTTTACTCCTGCAATTGAAGTGCGCAAAGCTTCTACATCGGCGACTGTAAGCGAGCTGGCTGAGCCCATCGCACTGCGTACAGTACTACCGATATTTCGAGAACGACCCGGACGAATTACCAGCAAATTGGTACCAAGCGATTCTACTCTACTGGTCACACTCTCGGAAGCTCCCTGCCCTACCGAAATCATGGCAATCACCGAACCAATACCAATCACAATACCCAAAATAGTCAAAATAGATCGTGATTTATTCGACGACAATGAAAAAAATGTTTCTTCCATTAAATCCACAAAACGCATACGGAATTGATTAGTTAGAGTTTAATCAACCAAATCGGTTACATGATGGTTGTTATGTTTATCCGATATAATTCTACCGTCTTTAATCTCGATAATACGATTGGCGTGCTCGGCAACATAACGATCATGTGTAATTAGTATAATAGTATGTCCGCTATTTTTATTGAGTTCTGTCAAAGTTTTTAGAACTATCTGACCAGTCTTGGAATCCAAATTCCCGGTCGGCTCATCGGCCAAAATAATACCCGGATCATTCACTAAAGCGCGTGCAATTGCCACGCGTTGCATCTGGCCACCGGAGAGCTGATTGGACAAATGATGCCAACGATCTTCGGACAACCCGGCCGCCAACAAAGCTTTCTCTGCCTTGGCATGGCGGTCTTCTCGTTTGGTATTTTTATCATAGAGCAGAGGCATCAGAACATTGCGCATTACTGTGGCCCGAGCCAACAAATTAAACGACTGAAACACAAATCCTATCTCTTCTGCTCTAATAGTGGCGATATCATTATCGGGCAACTCAAATACATTTTTGTCATTCAAATAATATTCACCGGTGGTGGGCCTATCCAACGCACCCAATATATTCATCAAAGTAGATTTGCCCGAACCAGAAGGACCAATAATGGCCACAAATTCACCTTTTTTAATTTCAAAATTAATGTCTTGCAACACTGTTAGCTCATTAGCACTCCCTACG
This sequence comes from uncultured Gammaproteobacteria bacterium, assembly GCA_964465205.1. Lineage (GTDB taxonomy): Bacteria > Patescibacteriota > Patescibacteriia > Magasanikbacterales > GWA2-37-8 > CAYXJO01. Next base: position 9,900 of record CAYXJO010000006.1, on the reverse strand, counting down.
AAGTAAGTTTTACCAATATTTTTACACTTAATCATACCTAGTTACCCACTTGAATTAGACCAATCACATTGGTGGTCCGCCCATAATAAAACCGCCGTTTCTATTATTGGAAGACGATTTGGAAGACGACCCCGATGAACTGGTTTTTTTACTATTGCTAGAAGATATTGTCTGCGAAACAACCTCATCACCTTCGTTCAAACCACTAATTATTTCCGTATTTACATCATCAGTAATGCCCGTCACCACTGTTTGTTTGGACAAAACACCGTCTTTCAATATTTCGACATACGAACTATCCCCCAAGGTCTTCACGGCGCCGCTAGCTACCATGATCACATCTAATTTAGTTTCGGTAGTAATGGTAGCATTCACGCTCATACCACTTTTCACACGATCGTCTTGAATATCAAACTTAATCTTTATATTATAACTCACCACACCCTGACTTACTGTGCCCAAACTATCTACTTGTGCCACTTCGCCGGTAATATTGAGCCCATCAATCGCATCAAAGGTCAAATTTACTTTTTGTCCCAACTTGATTTTAGCGGCATCAACTTCATTTAGTGTAACAGTTGCAATTCGTTGTTTGGTAATTAATGTGCCTATAGCTGTGCCGGCTGAGGCACTATCACCTTTTTTTACATCTACCGTTGCCATGACGCCATCAAATGGTGCACGTACGGTGTAATCCGCCAAAGTGTTTTGCGCATCTACTAACGCATTTTGTTTCTGCTGTACAGATAGTTCTTGAGATCTAATATCCAACGCATCCGCTCCGGCTTTCAAATCAGCCAACGAAGCCACCTTCTCGGCGATACTGCGATTCGCACTAGCAATAGACGATTTAGAATTAACAATACTATTTTTAATAGATAACAAATTTACCAAATGAGAATTAGTCTTGCTGGTATAGCTACTCAAATTATTCTGATGGGTAGACACTGTGGTAGGAAAAGGTGCGGACTGTGAGTTCTCTACTACATTTTTTACATAATCAATAAAGTTACTAACATTCTTCACGGTCTCGGCCATTAATTTGGTAGTATCATAAGTCTCGCTAATCAGACTCTCGATAGTGCTGGTACCGGAATTACGCGAGGCGGCTTTGTAATCGTCAAAATTTTTCAAATAACTTTTTTCGGCCAATTTGTATGCATTATTAACGTCATTGCGATAACGGGTCGCACGATCATACTCATCAATGTCATATCCCACTACTTGGTTGAAATACCAATCTACATTGTCGTACAAACGATCCAAATCATTATCATACAATAAATTCTCCAAACCAGTCATAATGCTTGGCATATCCAAAAACACATTGGCGACTGTGTTGAACCCGTCATCATAAGCTTTGGCTAGCGCGTCTTCTGACTGTTGTTTGGATTCACGCATGGATAACAGACTGTTCTCGGCCTGGAGCAACTCCAATTCTGTGGCCGGTTTTTTGAGTTTGGTCAAAGAAAGCTGGGCTGATTCCAAAGCTGTTCTAGCGTCACGCACTGACTTGATGGCATCGGTAGCATCTAATTGTACCAACACATCCCCCGTCTTCACCTCTTGGCCTACTACCACCTTCACCGAGACGATATCGCCGGAAGCTTTTGGCTTAACCTCTATCTGATCGGACATCGAGACTTGTCCAGTACCGCTAATAGTAGTTGATAACATTCCCTTGGTGGCAGCGGCAGTAATATAGCGTACGGTAGTTTGGTTACCTGTCCATTTCACATAACCCCAATACCCACCACCTGCGAGTACGACCAACACTACGATAGTCCAAATTTTATGTTTGCCCAAAAACCCAAAAAATTTACGTATCATAAAATATTATTTATTGATTATTTCTGGATTAATCTGAAAAGGCTGTGGGCGGGGCGCGCCGTCACAACCCGGCACCGGTATCTGTTCGGGAGAAAATCGTCTACGAATTTCACGCCCAATCATTGGCATCTCGCCTTCATTCATCACTCGCAAAGCGCGCGCCACAAATAAATCATCCTGACGCTCACCTACCATCATCACAAATGTACCAGTGACCGGCGTTAACGCCGGAGCTTCTTCTAAATACGTAACATCAATTTTTTTGATACCAAAAGGAGTTTGAATATTCAAAAATCCCGTACCCACCTCTACTATCCGACCGGCAATACCACGACCACGCTCTTCGATGCCGGGACGCAAAAAAGGACGGAAGAAACGCCCGCTCGGGTGGCACCCGCCAAACGCTTCACGTTCAATACGCTCAAAAATATTGGTATAAGCCAAAACTATTCCTGCTACAATTACTACTCCCAACATAATAAGGGCCACATAGCCAAACGGCCAATGATAAGCCATGCCGCTACGTTTGACAATTAACCCGGCCGCAAATATTGCTAATACGAAAATCGCTACCAATAAATAAGGAAACGATTCCAAAAAAGCAAATAATCCGCGACTGCCAAAACTTAGATACCATAAATTATCAGTTGCTTTGAGATAAAAAAGCCCCAAACTAAAAAACAAGACCGCTATCATTACTGTCAGAGCTAGGGCGCTGCGCAAACCTAACTTTTCTGCCAAAAAAATATATTTGGAACGCAGTTTAATTCGCCCACCTTTTATTTCTGACATGACTTTACTTTCAATGTCAGAATGATTTTTATCTACCATATAATTGTGATAATTTGTCTTTTAACATTTTTTTGCCTCTCATAATCAACACCCCCACCGTGCTACGCGGCACCAATAATATGTCGGCTATTTCTTCGTAAGATTTTTGTTCAAAAAAATATAATACTAAAGCGGTTCGATAATTATCTTTAATTTGCGTGAGAGCAATCTCTACATTTTTCTTGTCCAAAGCCATGTTAGCCATCCCGGCGATATCCATTTTTTCATCGGCCAACTCCCATTCCACATCATCAAGCGATACTTGGCCACGATGATTTTTTTTGATGAAATTGATCGCTTCATTATGAGCAATACGATAAGCCCAAGATGAAAATCTGCGACTGGGGTCAAAATCAAACAAATTGCGATAAATCTTGATAAATACTTCTTGTAGCACATCCTCCAACTCGTCGGGTTGAACAATAAACTTGCGCAGGTAATGCCCGAGCTTTTGTTCATAACGACGGATAATTTCGCTATATAACTCTTTATTTTGCTCGCGCACCTGCACGGCCAGTTGTTCGTCGGTAAATTCGACAATATTGGGCATATAAATGTATACAACGGAAATTGACGGAATATTTCATTTTTGGCTTTACATAAAGCACAAAAATACCAACCACACTGGTCTTTATTATAGCAGAATTGCGCGTAAAATTACAGAAAAAATCATAGCAAATATTTAATCTTTTTATCAAATCAAAAAAGTCCTTTCTAGTTTCAAGATTGAGCGCGCTGGGCGGTTCATCAAAAACCAATACTTCCGGATTGTAAATTAGCGCACAGACCAGCATTGCTCTCGCTCGCAAGTACAAGTGGTAAACAATATTGTGTCTTAAACTTGACATTTTGACTTAAAGATATTATGTATAATATATAGAATATCATCTAAGTTCTTTTCAAATGAAACTATTAAAATAAAATTTTCGGCATATCTGTACGGTTAACAACAAAGGAGAAATTAAATGGGAAAATCTTATCCAAAAAATGATGAAATTTTTCAAATAACTCTCCATGGAGAGTTGCGCTCGAATCAGCCGTTGGGGATTGTAAAGAAGTTCGGTTACCCCACTGATATGATCGAGTGGAACTATAAGGGCCCAATAATCACAGACCGGCTCACCAGGTACATGAAGCTGATACAAGTCGGATACTGTAAAGACTTGACAACACTGCAGCAGAGGTTGTCCGTCTATGGTCCAACCCCCAGTGGGCAATGGTTAGAAGCTTTTAGAGAAGCTTATCCACAACACGATGGCGAGGGACCAGTTGGCGTGCTTGATGTATCGTGGATACGGGCATACAGTAACCCCATGTTTCCATGTATTTTTGCTGTGAACTACTCCTTCTTACGAGAAGGAGAGCCGTCCGAATTGGTTATAGAACATACGCTGGTCCAGAAAGACGAACAACCCGGAGAGATTGTAATCCCCAGAATAAATCCGAAAGTGGGAAAAGATTTTTTAGATTACTGGCGTTGGTTGGTATTTGCCGATTAAACTAACAACAAAAAACATGTCGGCCTCGCGCAAATTAGTTTCGCGAGGCCTTTTTGTTTTTTTCTGTCTTGTTTATAGTGTGCCCTCGCTGGACAATCTCACGTCGTCACTACGTTCCTCCCGTGGAAACCTTTGGATTTCTGCGAGTCTTCCTCCACAAGTAAAAACTCTCGTTCTCACCCTTTTCTGCTCAGCTCTCTGACAAAACCACAAATAAATACACCCCTCAATTGAAGGGTGTATTTATTTGTGCACAATATTGAAAGAAGCACGAACCTTTTTTGAAGCGAATTATTAGGGGGCTATGGTGCAGGGGCTCGCCGCCCCTGCAACCCCGCGACAACGGGCGGGCAAAAAGGAAGGGGTTTTAGGGGAGGGAATTTTTGCCCGCCCTCTTTCCCGACGATGGGGTGGGGGTTCGTGCCAGCGAGGCTGGCGCGCCACCGCAAATTGTCCTTATTTTAGCCAATTTTACCATGACTGTGGATAACTATTTGACAAAATACATGGTAATTTTGTTATTTTGTGCTATACTATAAATAGCTGATTTACCATGTGTAAACACAGTAGGAAAATCGTTTCGTTAATTCGAGGCGGTTTTTTTGTTATACTCTTCGTACTCTTTTAATAATTTTATCTTAGTATGCGTTCGCACATAATACGCTGTCAGTAAAAAATATGTCTTTTTAATGTTCAAAATAACTAAGAAATCGTATGGCCCGAGAAATAACAAAATATTCCTACTTCGACCTCGTCTGTTTTTCCATTTCAAAATTGCCTTATCATCACTGTTTTCAATTATTGGTTTAATCCACGTTATTCTTTCACATCTTAGCAAATCCCAATCCCTATTACTATTTTGTTTATTATTGGGATCATAATTCTCAGTAATTATATGCCAAAAACATTCTGATTTGCCGTCTCTGTGGCCACCGCCATACAAGACATCTTTATTATTAAATTTTGGTTTTGATAAAACAAAATCTCTCTCAAATATTTTGTAAATATGTTCAATATATGCGTTCCAGTCACTTCCAAAATTACAAAATAGTACAGTGGGTGGCAGCCACGGCAAACTTATATCTTTCATATGGTTATTCTTCCGCCGACCCAATGGAAAATATTGAATTTTGGTTCCTTCGGTAAGGTTGATTTTGTCAAATCATAATTTGAACGGCTTCTAACTCTCTCGACGATTACCTTTTTCGCCTCGCTGCGTGCGTCTTCCCGGTTTGCACATTGCAACGCGCCCATTAGCAGATCGGCCAACTGTAAAATGTTGACCTCATGTGACCGCACTAGTTGAGTTCTTTTAATAATTTTCCTTTGAAAATCCAGCAAATTATTACACAAAACCTCGTGTAATTTTTCAATTTTATCTTGTCCTTGAGTATCCTTGATGTCAATATAGATATAATACTCTTGTTGCGGATCTAAAATTTTACTTAAAAGTTCGAAATACATTTTATAGTACCATTGGTCGTGAGTTTGATTATGCTGTCTGTGATTTAAAGTTTTTTTATCAATTACAACTCCTCTAAAATGTAAGTCGGACTTATCAAAAAAATAATCGACCAAATCTTTATAAAAATTCAATTTAGTTGACGATATCTTCGTCCACTTAATTTCGTAGCTAGCATTTAATTGATGCTCTGTCTTGATCTCTTTTATCCTCTCGTTTATCTCCTTTACTTTGTCCTTAGCACAATAAACAGCGCCTAGAACCATAGGATTTATCGTGCTATTTTCCAAATGGTTACTTTCATCACAATAAATATTAATTTGGTTCATATAAATAAATTTTTACTCAGCCTCGTAATCAATCTTAATTTTTTTAAAAAATTTTTCTTTTATAGTTCCATCCGAGCCGTCCGGCATTGGATATTTTTCAGGATCGCTGGCTATGATATCTATAAACTTACGAATAAAATCCGCTTTCAAGTCATAGTATCTTTTGACAATGTCTTGAATTTCCGGCACAGATAAATCACTCGCCACTTTATTGCCGTCTATTCTTGATCTTACCAGCTCACCTGTTTTTTCGTCATAAAAATGTAATAGGTAATTATCCAATCGATCATTGGATTTTAAAAATGAATACACGGCGTAAAAACCCCACGCCTCCTCATCATCAAACACGGTTTTGATTTTTCCTAGATCATCTCTGGGACATTCGGCCGAAAAAATCGCTGGCCGATGGCTCAAATCTCTAATTCCCCCAATTATTTTTTCTTCTGCTGAACAACCCAAATCTGCCTGAATTAATTGTTCTATCTCATAATCGATAAAACCTGGGTGTATTTCAATATTTTCTCGCCCGAATTCATCCAACAACTTAGCAATTTGTTCTTTTTGTTTTTTGTCGCCTGAATACGGCTCGGACATCAGATAATGTGTAAGCCGAGAAGTCCTGCCGTTACCGTCCAAAAAAAGATGGATACCAGTGATGGTTCCGGCCATTAAAGCGCCAATTTCTTTGGTATTTTTCATTTCCTTGGCGCGATCAAACATTTCTCTAAACAATTCAAATTTGTCAGAATGTTTGGGAAAGTTATGAGCATCATTGGCGAAACCCCCGGAAAAATACACGCGCTCTCCGTCGGGAATATTTCCTCGAAAATTTTTGTTTCTCAACAAATTATTTATTTTTACCAATAAATCTAAAAATTCTTCTGAATCAATACTTTTTAAAAACTCCAATTTTGATTCATCGTCTTTAAACACTTCATTCGCGTCAATAGTATCTAAAAATTCGATTACTTTTTGCGCTTGTTCGGCGCGTAAATATTCTTGTGCCGGAACTTGAGTTTTATCAAGCATAAAATTACTTTAATAAAATATAAACGGGAACATCCAAAACCTTGGCCAACTTTTCAATATTGGCCAATGTAGGATTGCGACGAGCATTTTCAATACTGCTGATATAACTTCTATCAACACCTAATTTTCGAGAAATATCACCCTGTGACAGTCCTTTTTGTGTCCTAATTATCTTTAAATTGTGCCCTAATTTCTTAGCCGATTTCAATTTCATACGGAATATATTTTACTATCACTTGACTCATTCGGCAATAGTGACATATAATACACTATGCGGGAGTGCCCACTTGCGCGCGCACGGGCGGGTGGGGTAAGCGCAAGTCACCAATGGCGGCGCATTCGCGATAGCGAATACGAACCCCCACCCCATCGTCGGGAAAGAGGGCGGGCAAAAATTCCCTCCCCTAAAACCCCTTCCTTTTTGCCCGCCCGTTGTCGCGGGGTTGCAGGGGCGGCGAGCCCCTGCACCATAGCCCCCTAATAATTCGCTTCAAAAAAGGTTCGTGCTTCTTTCAATATTGTGCACAAGTTAGAAATTTTTTCTCTTTCGGCCAACAACGGCCACGGATTTGCCCACAACCACGCCACTTTTTTGTCGGCGAGGCGGCGGTTCGTGGGCGCGAAGCGCGCCAAACACTTTCGTGTTTCCGTTTTTTGCCACATTTCGCCGCAAGGCGAAACACCCGGCCAATTTTTTCACGCTTTACATTTAATTTGTATCGTATGAAAACCAAATATTTTTTGTACGCTCGCAAGTCCACCGAAGACGATGACCACCAAATTATGAGCATCGAAGCCCAACTGGTGGAGTTGGCGGATTTTGCCAAAAAGGAAAATATTGAGATTGTAGAAAAATTTATCGAAAGCAAAAGCGCAAAGAAACCCGGGCGGGAAATATTTGGACAAATGATCCAAAGAATTTACGAAAGCAAAGAGCCAATAGGAATATTGGCCTGGCACCCAGATAGATTAGCAAGAAACAGTATAGATGGTGGACAAATAATTTATCTCATTGACGCCGGCAAAGTGGTTTCTTTGCGCTTTCCCACTTTTTGGTTTGAGCCAACTCCACAAGGATTATTTATCCTCCAAGTAGCATTTGGTCAGAGTAAATACTATTCAGATAATTTGGTGGAAAATGTAAAGCGTGGAATACGACAAAAACTCAGGCGGGGCGAATGGTTATCGTCCGCTCCGTTTGGATATATCAATAATCCTAAAACACGGAATATTGAGCCCGACCCGACTAAGGCAAAAATTATTAAACGAGCGCACGAGGAATTTGCTACCGGCAACTATACACTCAAAACCATGAGCGAACGCCTGAGTTTTTGGGGTGTGGTGAGCAGTGCAGGAAAACCGTTTAGTTTGTCGCAGATGCATAAGGTACTGACTAACCAAGCATACATCGGGCTAATCCGACACCAGGGAGAAACGCATCAAGGCGTATTTGAGCCAATTGTGCCCGTGGCGACATTTGAAGCCGTGCAAAAAGTGTTAAAACGCCGGGCCAAACCGAGAAAGAGCAGACAAAACCACGATTTCCCTTTTACTGGGCTGTTTACTTGCGCCGAATGTGGCGGAGCCATTACCGCCCAGTTTGCGCATGGGCATGGCGGATTATACAGATATTACCGATGCACAAAAAAGTTTGGCCCGTGCAAACAGGGCTATGTGCAGGAAAATAGTTTGGCCGAGCAGTTAAAAACACGGCTTCAAACTGTTGCCATTTCCGATGAGTGGTTTGAGCAAGCGAACAAACAAATAACCGAATGGGAAAAAGAGCAAACTTCGGCTAACGATTCTTTCGCCCAAAATCTTGAAACACAAACCAAAGACACGAATGCTAAATTAGATAAACTGGTAAACGCATTTTTAGACGGCACGATAGATAAAGAGGTTTATCTGCAAAAGAAAAACGAACTCGTAAAAACAAAAACAGACTTATCGGAACGAAAGTCTGATTTTGGGCGAAAGGGGCACAATTGGCTCGAACCTTTACGCGAGTGGATAAAAGACGCTCACCACGCCAAAAAATTGGCCGGGTCGAACGATTTTAACGAATTAAAATCGTTTGTGGCAAAAAACGGAACGAACCGCCGCCTCGCCGACAAAAAAGTGGCGTGGTTGTGGGCAAATCCGTGGCCGTTGTTGGCCGAAAGAGAAAAAATTTCTAACTTGTGCTCCCGCTAGGAGTCGAACCTAGATTTCCAGCTTCGCAGGCTAGTGTCCTATCCATTGAACGACGGGGGCTTAAATCCGCCCTTGCGGGCGGATGCGAATTTAGTTGTGTGACCATTCTAATGTATTTGGAACAATCTGGCAAGTCTATCAGTAAACGGCTCATCTTCTTGGGATAAATCCTCTTCTAGATACTGCGACAAATATTCGCGCATTGGCCGCGGATCATAATCCAACAAAGGAATCTGAATTCGGTGCTTAACTACACCATTAATACCAAAATACAAATTTTTTATATCCGGCGGGTTGTAAATCAGCCAAAAATTCTGTAATTCACTAAATTTATAATATTTTTTCCCTACTATGATTCCTGTCTCTACTACCGCAAACGGCACATCAATAGGCTCTTGAATTTCGTGCAAAAACATGATGATAGCGAACAATACAATTACCAACGAAAATAGATAATTTCCAGACCAAACAGAATAAATCATCAAAAGCGCTCCCAAAATTCCCATCAACACATACCAACGACGGGTGCGATCGTATTTATTGTACTCTTTCACCGTCCACTGAAACACCACATCGCCTAAAGGAGCATTTTCCTTTGTAATATCGATGGGCATATTATTTATTTAAAAAATTAATTTGGTGGATGATACTGGGCTCGAACCAGTGACCTTTGCAATGTGAATGCAACGCTCTAACCAAATGAGCTAATCATCCATTTTCTGGATTG